>JAGXAC010000033.1 GCA_019075925.1 Hyphomicrobiales bacterium
CGGAGCGCGAACGTAAATCCTGCCACTCCGACCATTCAACAATCCGCCTAATTGACACGGCCCGCTTAATCCGCGCGTCAATGACTCGCGGCGGCGAAGTCCTGCGTCACCGTCGATTTGGCGACGCGCGCCTTGCGCGTGGTGCCTGGCGTGTTGCGGCTGCGCCCGACAAAACGCGGCACGCCCGCCGTCACCACCGCGCCGACCGCTGCGATGTCGCCATGCTTGATCGCGGCGAGCGCGGTTTTCTGCGTGCCGCCGTCGGGGGCGTCGATCAGCACGATATCGGCCGCCTTGCCGGCGGCGAGATGGCCGGAATCGAGACCGTAGACGCGGGCGTTGCTGCCGGTCGCCGCGCAAATGAAACGCTCGGGCGGCATGTCGGTCAGGCTCGAACAGTGCGCGATGGTGTAGAGCATGCCGAGCGGCATGATGCCGGAGCCGGTCGGCGTATCGGTCGCGATGACGAAGCGGTCGAATGCGCCGAGCTTGTCGGCGAGCCGCGCGCATAACAGCGCCGTGCGCAGGTTGCCGGCGGTGCAGATTTGCAGCGCGATCTCGCTTTCCTTAATCACCCGCTCGAAATCGGCGTCCGGCATGGCCGTCGGTCCGCCGTTAATGTGAAACGAAACATGCGGATGCATGGCGAGCAGATGATCGCCGGTGATCGCGCCGGAACCGGGGATCGACGAACCGCCGGTGTGGCAGGTGGTGATCAGGCCGGCGGCCTTGGCGTCGCGCACCAGAGGTACGTAATCGTAGGCGGTCTTGACCGCGCCGAAGCCGGCTTTCGCAAGCTTGACGCCTTTGCCCGCCAATTCCTGAAAGTCGGCCGCGGTCAGGCCCGGCTCGAGGATCACCGAGCCGGCAATCACCTTCATGCCGCCCGGCCGGTACGTGGCGAAGCAGCGCTGCGCCGCGATCGCCAGCGCCTTGACGCCTTCCGGATCGCCCGGCCGGCCCGGCACATGCACCTCCGAGGCGGTGATGGCGGTGGTGGTGCCACCATGCAGGTAGCTTTCCAGATAGCCGACGGTGCGCTGCCGCGGCGTGTAATCGCCGAAGGTGATGTGGACGTGCGAGTCGATCAGGCCCGGGATGGCGGTCATGCCGCCGGCGTCGATCACGACGTCGGCGCCGTCGACATCCTTCGCCGCGGCGGAGCCGACCGCCACCAGCGTGTCGCCGTCGCTGAGGATGGTGTCGCCGGCGACGAACGGATTGCGCCAGTCACCGGAAACGATCTGGCCGAGATTGACGATGGCGATTTTCACCGGGTCCTCTGGGTTCAGTGCTTGCGTTCAGTGGTTGGCTTTGCCCAGTTCGCTGCGCAGATCGTAAGTCGACAGCAGTTGATCCACCAGTCCGGTGGCATTACCCCAGTCGAAGGTGCGGAAGCTGTGCCCGCAGGTGACGAAACGGGCGCCGGCGTAGAACATTTCATATTGCGTGTGCCGCGACCCATATTCCGAGCCGATCGCGTCCCACGCCGCTTTCAAAACCTTCACCTTGCCTTCCGGGCTCATGGCGGCGGAGCGTTGCGTCTTGTCGATGATCGTCGCCAATTCGGGATTGCCGAAATCCGCGGCCGAAGAAGGCAGCATGATCAGCGCGCCGCCGGCGAGATCGCGGATGGTCTGCACGACTTTGGGGTAGAGGTCCTGGGTCAGCACCTGCGCCGAATACATGAAATGCTTGTTCGGCACGTACCATTCGCCGTCATGCAAGCCGGAGGCTTCCATGCCCGACATCATCGCATTGACCATGCTGACTTGGGCCGCGAGCATCCCCAGTTGCTCGGCCACCGGCGGCATTTTGGTGGTGCCGATCGCCTCGGTGACGCGGTACGCGATGCCGGCAAGGAAGGCGATCTTCACCGACAGCCGGATTTGCGACTGATAGTTCTGATAGACGTGGCCGTGCGTATCGTGGAATTGCGCTCGGCACATGTCGGCGTCGCGATAAACGAACACCCGATCCCACGGCACCTTCACGTCGTCGAAATACATCAGCGCGTCGTTCTCGTCGAAACGCGACGAGAGCGGATTGTCGTAGATCGATACCGCGTGCGCCTCGTAGGACTTGCGCGACAGAACGCGCAAGCCCTTGGCGTTCATCGGCACCGCGCAGGAAAACGCCAGCGCTTCTTCGCCCGCCTTGAGCGGCTGCAGATTGGCGACGAACACCTCGTTGGCCATGATCGAGGACGTGCCGAGCATCTTGGCGCCGCGAATGGTGATGCCGGCGGAATCCTCGTCGACGACGCGGGCGACCAGATCCTCCGCCTGTTCGCCCCACGCCTTGCCGCGCTCGGCCTGCGGATTGATGATGACGTAAGTCAGGAACAGGTCGTTGCGGCTGGCATAGTCGAAATAATCGGCAAACGCCTTGGCGCGCTCGGCGCTGTGTCTGCGGAAGACATCGAGGCTCATGCGCTGCCCGACCAGCGCCGAAGCCAAATGATCCGGCGAGCGGCCGAGAAAACCGCACGACAGCGCCGCCCATGCTTGCAGCGCCTTGCGCCGCTGCACCATCTCCGCGTAGCTGCGCGGCATCTGCCAGCCGCGGCTGACGCGCCGGTTCGAGCCGTTCGGCTGGAAGGTCATGAACTCCAGATTGTCGGGGCGCGCCTGAAAATCGTAGAGCGCGGCGGCAGAGTGAACCGCGTTGCGGAATGCCGGATGTACGGTGACGTCGCCGACCGGCTTGCCGTCGAGAAAAACCGTGCGGCCGTCCTTGAGCGACTTGATGTGGTCGGCTCCGGTCTTGCAATCGCTCATCGTGCGCGTCCTTCCGGTTCCTATGCGCCGGCCGCGTCAGATCAGGCCGTCGGTCCCCTTGATGTCTTGCGCCGAAAGCCCGCCGACCCGGTGGTTCGGCCGGCCGCGGCTCCCGTAAGCGCAGATCACCGCGATCTCGTCGGGTAGCGGCGCGTCGTGCAGCGTCAGGCTGATGCCGTCATAATGCGAACGGACATAGAGCGCATCCTTGTGCGCCAGGGGGACGTCGATGGTCGCACCCGGCGCCGCGATCTTGGTGAACGATGAAATCCACGCCTTGCCGCCGCCGGCGGCTTCGCGCATGACGTTGCCGTATACCGTCGTCAGCATCGCGTTGCCGTGCTCCTGCTCGCCGGCGATGCCGACCACCGCCGCCTTGCCGTAGCTCACCGGCCGGTACGGTGCCAAAAGCGCCACTGCGACTGCGCAAATCTCGCGCCCGATCGCTTCGCTTGCTTTCACCAGCGGTGAAAGGTCTTCGACATATTTGCCGGCGAACGGATTGTGCACGACGGCGACTGCGGCTGATTTTCGCAGCGGCGGTTCGGTCCGGCGGCCGGCCAAGCTGCGGACTTCATCGACGAAGGTGAGAATGCGTTTGATTTCCATGGCTTTCCCCTGCCGTCTCGCGCGGCAGATCGCCGTGTAATTCCTTCGATAATTGCCTAACTAAAGAAGCTTTTCAAGTTTGTAGTCCGATGTTAGCCTTCGCGGCCTGGCGTGGTGGCGTCATCGCCATCGTGCCTCTCGTCGGCGCGATCTCGACCCTGGGACGCAGCCGACGTCATTCGGGAGGTGGAGGATCATTCACATGCGCACGCATCTCTTCGGCGGCGCGATTGTCGCTGTCACGCTGATCGCCGGTCTGCATATGGCGCAGGCGCAGAACATCATCACGCTCGGCGCGATCGTGCCGAGCAGCGGGCCGTTTGCCGAGTGGGGCCGCAGCAACACGGCGACTCTGGAAATGCTGGAGAAGCAGATCAACGATGCCGGCGGCATCAACGGCGCCAAGCTCAAGATCGTGATCCTTGACGATGGCGCCAAGCCGGCACAGGCCGCCAACGATCTGCGCAAGCTTGCCGGCGACGATCATGCCCTCGCAGTCGCCGGCCCGCTGACCAGCAGCGCCTGCGAAGTGACTTTCCCGGTCGCCAATCAAATGCAGATCGTGTCGACGTCGCAGGCGTCGTCGAAGCCGGGCGTCGCCAAGGCCAACCGGCCGTGGGCGTTCCGCGACACCGTCGACGAAGGCATTCTGGCGAGGGCGTCGGTGCCTTATTTCAAAAAGACATTCGGCGCGAAGTCGGTGGCGATCATCTACGACGCCAAGGACGCCGTCTCCACCGCGATCGCCACCAAGATCATGCCGAAAGTCTTTGCCGACAACGGCATCGAGGTGCTCAATGCCAGTGCGCCGGTATCGTTCAACACCGGCGATCTGGACGTCAGCGCCCAGGTCACCAAACTCAAGTCGCTTAACCCGGATGGCGTCGTCATCGGCGCCGATTACAGCCAGGCGATTACGGTCCTGCGCGAAATGAAGCGCCAGGGTCTGGACAAGCCGGTGATCGGCGGCACGCCGTTGATCTCATCGGCGATCCTCGCCGCGGCGCCGGAAATCCCGATCATCGCACCAGCCACGTTCTACGCGACGATGAAGACGCCAAAGGCGGAAAAATTTGTCGCCACGCTGCAGCCGCTGCTGCGCAAGACCGCCGGATTGCCGCCCGACATCGAGCCGAGCATGTATGACGCCAACATCTACGAGATCGTCAGCATGTATATCGATGCGATAAAGAAGAGCGGCATCACCGGCAAAGCCTCCGATCTGGAAGCCGACCGCACCAAGATCCGCGACTACATGACCAACCTCAAGGGCTTTGAGGGATTTAGCGGGTCGATCGGATTCAACGCCGACGGCGACGCGTCCAAGGCGTTCTTTATTGTGCAAGGCCAGAAGGGCGCCTGGGCGACCAAGGTCACTGGTTGCAGCACGGGCGGGAGCTGCTGAGCCGGATCATGTGAAACGTCCATCCGCCAGACTGACGGGCGGATGGATACGTGCCGAAGACTCGTGCTCAGCCGTATTCGGCCCTAAGCTCGAATGAAGCGGGGCCGCGCTCGGGTCTCCGGCGCCGGGCAAGAATGTCACGATGCTGCTTCAACAACTGGTGAACGGCCTGACCTTGGGAGCGGTCTATACGCTCGTCGCGCTGTCCTTTTCGCTCGTCATGGGGCTCCTCGCCATCCTCAACATCGCCATCGGCGAGTTGTTCATGCTCGGCGGCTATCTCGGCTTTGCCGTCATCGCCGCACATTTTCCCCTGGCCGCGGCGCTCCTGATCGGAATGGGTGGCGCCGCTCTGGTCGCGCTGGTTATCGATAAGATCGGCTATGAGCCGCTACGCCAGGCGCCGCCGATCACGCCGCTCCTGTCGACCATCGGTTTCTCCATCATCCTGCAGAACGTCGTCACCAACGTCTGGGGCTCCGATCCGCTGCAGCTTCCGTCGGGACTGTTCGATCGTCGCGTCCATATCGGTTCGGTACAGATCGGTGTGATGCAATTGGTGGTGATCGGCGTGACGGTCGTCCTCGTCGCGTCGGTGGCATTGCTGATTCAGAAGACCGCCGTCGGCCGTGCGTTGCGCGCGGTGAGCGAAAATCGCGAGGTTGCGCGGCTGCTTGGCGTATCGGCGGATCGGATCACGCTGTTCGCCTTTATGCTCTCGGGCGCGCTCGCCGGTGCCGCGGGCGTGCTGATCAGCCTGCACTACGCGGCGATCACGCCTTACATCGGCGTCGACACCGGGCTTAAGGCAATTGCGGTGATGGTCATCGGCGGCACCACGAGCGTCTGGGGCGCGCTGATCGTGGGCCCGCTGATCGGCATCGCCGAAGTGATGACGATCGCCTTTGGCGGCTCGCAAATGCGCGATTTCGTCGTCTATGGCCTGATGATCGTCACACTCTTGCTGCGCCCGCAAGGTTTGCTCGGCGCGCGGTCGGATTCCGGGCAGCCGGTGTGATGTCGACCTATTACGCCGGACTGCTGGCCGATATCGGCATTTTGGTGCTCGGTGCGCTCAGCGTTTACATCATCCTCGTTACCAACCAGTTGTCGCTCGGCAACGCCGGATTCATGGCGATCGGCAGCTATGTCGCCTCGTTCCTCACCGCGGAGCAACATTGGGCGGTCACGCCGGCCTTGATCGTGGCCGCACTCACCGCCTGCGTCATTGGCGTGATCGTCGGATTTCCCGCATTGCGGCTCAAAGGCATTTATCTCGCGATTGCGACGCTCGGCTTCGGCGAGATGGTGCGCAGCTTCTTTCTGGTTTTCACGCCGATGGGCGGATCGGGCGGATATCGCGGCATGCCGCACGTATCGCTCGGATATATCTGGATCTGGGCGGCCGGTATTCTCCTCCTGGTGACTTTGCTCGAGCGGTCGCGGCTATGGCTGGAAATGCGCGCCGTCCACGACGACGAGAGGGCGGCCGGGTTGGTCGGCATCAACACAACGCTGACCAAGGTCGGCGCGTTCGGTTTTGGCGCGGCGGTCGCCGCCATAGCCGGCGGCCTGTTTGCGCACCATTACATTTATATCGAGCCTGGCAATTTCGACTTCCAGCGATCGATCGACTTCGTGCTCGCCGTCATTCTCGGCGGTTCGACGGTCGGCGCCGGCGCCCTGGTCGGGGCGGCTCTCCTGGTTCTGCTGCCCGAATGGCTGCGTTTTCTCGCCGACTGGCGGCTTGCGGCGTTCGGCGTGATGCTGATCCTGGTGCTGCTGACGCGGCCGCAAGGAATCCTCGACCGGCCGTTGCTCGCGCTGCTGCGCCTGCGGCGAAACAGGGCGGCGTGAGCATGACCGCGATGCCGCCAAAAGCGATCCTTCGCCTTGACGGCGTGAGCAAAAGCTTCGGCGGTGTCCGGGCGCTGCGTGACGTATCGATCGGCGTCGCGCAAGATCGTATTGTCGGCGTCATCGGGCCGAACGGCGCGGGCAAAACCACCTTGTTCAACGTCATCACCGGCGCGCACCGACCCGATGCCGGTGACGTGACGTTTGCGAACCGGCCGATCACGCGCTGGCCGGCGTATCGCATCGTGCGTGCCGGTGTCGCGCGCACGTTCCAGAACATCAGGCTGTTCGGCAGCATGACGGTGTGGGAGCATTTGATCGTGAGCCAGCGGCATGGCGGGTCGCCGTTGCGCAAGATGCTGCCGGGGCGCTTCGCCGATCGGGAGGCGTGGGGCCGCGCCGAGGACGCCCTGACGTTTTTCGGGCTGGAAAAATATCGGACTGCGCTCGCCCGTACGTTGCCCTACGGCATCCAACGCAAGGTGGAGATGGCTCGCGCGCTCACCGCCGGACCCAAACTCCTGCTGCTCGACGAACCGGTCGCCGGGATGAACCGTGACGAAGCCGACGATCTGCGTGCGCTGCTGTTGCGGCTGTCCGCGCGCGGCTTGAGCATTCTCTTGATCGAGCACGACATGGCGTTCGTGATGAATCTTTGTCACGAACTCTACGTGCTCGATTTCGGTGCCTTGATCGCAGCAGGCCCTCCGTCCGAAATTCGCACCAATCCGGCCGTCCTCGACGCTTATCTCGGAAGCGAAACGGCATGCTGACGGTACGCGGACTTGAAGTGCTTTACGGGCCGATCCGCGCCGTCCGCGGTGTCGATCTCGACGTCAATGCGGGCGAGATTGTTGCGCTGATTGGCGCGAATGGCGCCGGCAAGACCACGACGATACGCGCCATCGCCGGCTTGACCGCATTTCGCGGCGAGATCGCTTATTGCGGACGCAAGCTTCGGCCCAACGCCGCCGAACGCAACCTGCGCGCGGGTATCGCGCTGGTGCCCGAAGGCCGCGGCATTCTCGGCCGCATGAGCGTGGGCGAAAACTTGCTGATGGGCGTCTACTGCCGTTCCGACCGTGCGGCCGCCCTCGCCGACATCGACCGGATGTATGCGCGCTTTCCGATCCTCGACCAAAGGCGCCGCGCGCTGGCCAGTGTGCTCAGCGGCGGCGAGCAGCAACTGCTGGCGATTGCACGCGCCTTGCTCAGCCGGCCACGGTTGTTGCTGCTCGACGAACCGTCGCTCGGGCTGGCGCCGAAAACCAGCGATATCGTGTTCGATCTGATTGCCGCGCTGCGGCGTGACGGGCTGACCGTGCTGCTGGTGGAACAGAAAGCGCGGCAGACGTTGAAATTTGCTGACCGGGCCTATCTTCTGGAGAATGGGCGCGTGATAACGTCCGGGGCGGCCGCCACACTCGCTAACGATCCACGGGTTGCAAGAGCTTTCCTGGGCGAAACGTCGGCGGCATCGCCCGCCGCGCCGTCGCCGCTCGCCGACCAACCGGTAATTCGACCTCATGGCTGACACGGTACGCAAGCGTCCCGCTCTCCGCTCCGCCGGCGCCCCAGCGCGCAAGGCGAAACGGCGCTACGGCGCGGCGCCGTTGACGATTTCCCGGGCCGAGCTGGTGGTCAACGGCAGCGATCGCGAATTCCGCGAACTGGTGCACAACCTGTTCGGCTTCTCCGCGCTGCACGAGCGCATCCGCAGAGGTCACGCGCAGTTTATCGGCCTTGCCGGCATTGAGTACACGGTCTTGATCGCCATTGCGCATTTGGCTGCGGAGGGCGACGTCAACGTCAAGACCGTGGCCGACCATCTGCACCTTTCCGGCGCGTTCATTACCTCGACGACGCGTCGGTTGCTCCAGCTCGGCCTTATTCACAAGACCATGGACACCGTCGACCGCCGCCGCGTCGCCTTGACGGTCTCCGGCAAGGGCCGCGCCGCCCTGGAAAAGCTCGCCCCGTCGCAGCGCACCGTCAACGACGTCGAATTTGGCTGCTTGAGCCGGGAGGAATTCAAGGCTCTTAACAACCTGATGCGGCGCATGATCGAATGCGGCGATCGCGCCGTCGCCTTGCAAAACTATCTGCTGATCGGTGAAACCAAGCCGGAAGGCAACGGCAAATAAGTCGACGGGAGGCAGGTCATGGTCATTACCTTCCTGCGTCATGGCTCCAACATCTGGCTGGCGCTCGGGCTCGTCGCGCTGGTCGGCGGTTTCGTCGCCGACCTGTTTGCGTTCTCGTTGTTTTGGGCGGTAATCGGTGCGATGACTTTCTATGTCAGCGAATACGGATTTCACCGCTTCGGATTCCACGCCGCGCCGTCGCGCTTCGCGTTCGTGCGCAAGATGCAGCACAGGCTGCACTATGACCATCACGCCGAGCCGGCACGGCTCGATCTTCTATTCCTGCCGCTGTGGTTCCTCATTCCCAATCTGGCGGTTACCGCGCTCGGCTACGCCATCGTCTTCGGTTGGCCATCGGTCGCGCCGGCGATGTTCGGTGTGACGCTGGCGATCTTCCATTACGAATGGGTGCATTATGTCGCCCATATCCCGTATCAGCCACGGCTGCGGATCGGACGGTGGATGAAGCAGTATCACCTGCGTCATCATTTCATCAGCGAGAAATTCTGGTTCGGCGTTTCCAATCCGTCGATGGATTTCCTCGGCCGCACCTATCGCGGTGCGCGCGATATCGAGCGCAGTGGCACGACTCGCAAGCTTTACGGCTAGCGGTCTGATTCCAGCATTCGCATCCGTGTTCGCCCGTCGCTCATGCGAATGTTAGGATCAAAGAATCGCGAGGGAATATGAATCCTATTGGAGCTTTGGATTTGACATTCGCTTCACCAGTTCGCTGCCAGGCGAGAATGTCAAATCCGCTCTACTGGTGCCGCGCGCGGCTGCGATCTAGTCTGGCCGGCCGGGACGGAGGATTGCGTGGCCGAAACCACGAATGTCGTCATTATCGGTGCCGGTCCCGCTGGATTGGCGGTCGGCGCCTGCCTGCGCAAAGTCGATATCGATTTCATCATTCTGGAGCGGGCGGACGAAATCGCTCCGTCCTGGCGGCACCATTACGAGCGGCTGCATCTGCATACGATCAAACGCCTCTCGTCGCTGCCGTTTATGCCGTTTCCAAAAGACTATCCGCGCTACGTGCCACGCCGGCAAATGGTCGAGTATCTCGACAGCTACGCGCGAGCGTTCGACCTCCAGCCGCGCCTGGGCCAAACCGTCCGTTCCGTCCGCAAGGATGGCGACGAATGGCTGGTCGAGAGCACGTCGGCGTTGGTCCGGGCCCCATGTGTCGTCGTCGCGTCCGGCTACAACGCCGAGTCGGTGCAGCCTGCTTTTCCCGGCGCGGAACGGTTCAAGGGCCGCATCATGCATGCAAGGGATTACGCCAACGGCAGACCGTTTGCCGGCCAACCCGTGCTGGTGGTCGGTATGGGCAATACCGGCGCCGAGATCGCGCTCGACCTGGCGGAACAGGGTGCGCGTCCGACTATCTCGGTGCGCAACGGCGTGCATATCGTTCCGCGCGAACTGTTCGGCATTCCGATTCAGATGCTTTCGATCCTCACCGCCAAACTGCCGCTTGGCGGCAATTCGCCGCTGTTGCTGCACATCATTGATCGTGCGCTTGGCGAACTCGAATCTTATGGGATCCATCGCCCGCGCGGCCCGATCATTCCGAAGACCGGCGGACGCGCACGTATTCCAGTCATCGACGTCGGTACGGTAAAAAAAATCCAGCAACGCGCCATTAAGGTCGCGCCCGGCATCGCCGGGATAACAACCGACGGGGTTACATTCGCGGACGGCAGCAGCGCACGTTTCGATTCGATCATCCTCGCAACGGGATATCGCGCGAACTATTCTAGTTTCCTTGAGGGATACGAAGGTGACGGAGCGATCGGCGATCAAGCGGTGAACGACTTGAGCCGCAAGTCGGGTGTTTATTTTGTCGGGCTGCGGAATTCTGCCTCGGGGCTATTGCGCGAAATCGGCCGCGAAGCCGTAACGGTCGCGGACAACATTGCGCAACGCCGTCGGCGAGCGGAGGATCTTTGGTCGGGCAGGAAAGGTCAGGACGGCTAGAGCCACCGCTCCTGGATATCCACCGTCGATTCCTTGCCGATTCGATCAAAGTTGGCCGCGAGCCAGGCGTCGGCGCGTTCGCGGCCGATGTCGAACAGGTGGGTGAGGAATTTCCAGTCGGCGTTCATCTTGCTCGAGCCGGACAGGTCGCGGATCACGTCTTCGGCCTCGATCAGGTGCATGAACATGCGCTTGCCGCCGCTCATTTTGCCCTCGTCGATCAACTGGGTGACGAAGGCGATGGCGCGCATCTCGCGCATGAGCGAAGAATTAAAGCTGATTTCCTGCATGCGGTTGAGGATCGAGCGAGAGTCGGTCGGGAAATCGGTCCGTACCATCGGCGTCAGGTGAACCATGACCACGTCGCAGGATTTGCAGCCGTAGATGACCGGGAAGATCGCCGGGTTGCCCATGAAGCCGCCGTCCCAATAAATTTCGCCGTCGATCTCCGGGGCCCGCATCACGAATGGCAGGCAGGCCGACGCCAGCACGTGGTTCGCCGTGATTTCTTTTTTATTGAAGATCTTCACCTTGCCGGTGCGCACGGTGGTCGCGCACAAAAACACGTCGACGACGTCCTGCTTCTGCACGCGGTCGAAGTCGACAACCTCGTTGAGCAGGTCCCGCATCGGATTGACGTCGAGCGGATTGAGTTGGTAAGGCGACAGGAACCGGCTGATTATGTCGGTCATCACGTAGCCGGGCGAATGTTCGAGCCCGAATTTCGGATTCATCTTGTCGAAGAACGACGGCGCGATAATGCTTTGCGACGTCATCTCGGACATTTTCTTCCAGAACAATCTGAGCAAATCGCGCGCGCCTTGCCGGCCGCCAGCGGCCAGGCCATCGGCGATGAGGACGGCATTCACGCCGCCGGCGCTGGTCGCGGTAATGCCCTCGAACGCGATCCGATCATCTTCAAGCAATCGGTCGAGGACGCCCCAGGTGAAAGCGCCGTGGCTGCCGCCGCCCTGCAGCGCCATGTTGACCTTCTTTTGGCCTACAACTGGCTCATTGGCGGTCATCTCCGCCGACCTCGGTTGCGCCGTCATAATCGTAACCCCCTTGCGTGCGGTGCGCCCGCCCTCTGAAATATGAGGCGATCCTAGCACCGGCCAAAGGTGCTTGCCATCACCACGGCCGGTTGTTTTCGCGCCCAACTTGGGCAAGAAGTCCCCGATTTATCGTAATTTCTGGATCAATTCGGTGTTCTCGCCGAGCGTGTCTCGCACGTAAATGAGGTTAATCGCCGTGAAGATGACGACCGCGATCGGCGCGGCAAAAATGATGGCGATGGCTCCGAACAAATAAGTCAGCGCGGCGATGCCGAGCAACAAGACGGCCGGCGGAATGGAGACCAAGCGGTGCTGAACCATCGGAGCGATGATTTGGCCTTCGATCTGGTGAATGATGATATAAACGATGAAGGTCCACAGCGCGAGTTCGGGGCTTTTGGTCAGCGCGACCAGGATGGCGGGGATCGCGGCGAGGATCGGGCCGAGATAGGGGATAAATTCCGCGATACCGGCAATCAGCCCGAGCGCCAGCGGTGAAGGCACGCCGATGATCCAGACGGCGAACGTCACCATGATGCTGATCAGGACCATCTGGATAAGCTGGCCGAGCAGCCACAACCGCAGCCCTTCGCCGATGCCGTCGACGATTTCGGCGACGCGGGCATGCTTGCGCGGCGGGAACAGCCAGACGATCCCGTCGCGATATATGCGCGGCTGCGCGGCCAGATAGATTCCGCTGATAGCCATAACAATGACCGCTTCGAGGAAACTCGTGCTCACGCGTAAAAATCCGGGCAGCATGCCGGCGAGCGATAAATCGCCGCCCGAAATGTGGTGAAGGAGAAAGTTGCCGAATTCGGACTCCTGCAAGTTTGATCTTATAACCCCACCGGCCGCGGTGGCGCGTTGAACGACATCTTGAAACTCATCGACGATGCGCGTGCCGAACATGTAACCGGCGCCGCCGAGGATGATGAGGATGACGACTCCCGAAAGTATCAGCGCGGCGGCTTGCGGCAGTTTCAGCCAGCGCATGAAAGGTTGCGCACCGAGGTGCAGCAACATGGCGAGAATAATGGCGCCGAACGCCATCAAGACGACGCCGAACAGGTACCAGATCAATACCGGGACGATGGCGACGGCAACGACGAGCAGCGCCAGCTTCAGGACATCGACGTAACTCTTGAGGGTCACACGGCGCTCCGGCAAGCCCTGCACGAAGGCTTTCGGGCTATCAACGCGCCAAGGGCGTGCATTGTTGCAGACTAATCGCCGCCCGCGCTGAGAGCAGGCCGCGGGGGCTGTTCCTTGGCCGTTGCGTTGCCTGCGAACCGGCGTTTGGGGCGGAAGCGAGGGCGGTTTTTCCCTTGCTGTGCATCACCGGCGCCGTGGCATTGCCCGGCGGCGCATTCGGTGATTACTGGACGGCCGATGACGACCCGCATGACCATTCGCCGGCCCGACGACTGGCATCTGCATCTCCGCGATGGAGACATGCTGAAAGCCGTGCTGCCCTATACCGCGAAGGATTTTGGCCGCGCCATTGTCATGCCCAACCTGGTGCCGCCGGTGCGTACGACCAAAGATGCAGCCGCCTATCGCGACCGCGTGATGGCGGCGTTGCCCGCCGGCGCGCGCTTTAAGCCGCTGATGACCTGTTATCTGACCGATGACACCGATCCCGACGACGTCGAACGCGGCTTCCGCGACGGGGTGCTCACCGGCGTCAAACTCTATCCGGCCAACGCCACCACCAATTCCGCCGCCGGCGTCACCGACTACCGCAAGATCACCCGCGTGCTCGAACGCATGGAAAAGATCGGCATGCCGTTTTTGATGCACGGTGAAGAAATCGGCCCCGACATCGACATTTTCGACCGCGAAAAAGCATTCATCGATCTGCGGCTTTCCAAATGGGCGAAGGAATTTCCCGCTCTACGCATGATCCTCGAACATCTTTCCTCGAAAGACGGCGTCGATTTCGTCAAGAGCGCCGCGCCGCAGGTCGCCGGGACGATCACGCCCTACCATCTCAATCTCACCCGCACTGACTGGCTGGGTGCCGGACTGAAACCGATGATGTATGCGATGCCGGTGATCAAGACCGCGCAGGATCGCGCCGCCCTTCGCAAAGCGGCAACCTCGGGCGAGGCCTGCTATTTTCTCGGCACCGATTCCGCACCGCATCCGTTTAAGCGTAAGGTAGCGATCGCAGGCGTACCCGGCATCTTCAATGAGCCGGTGGCGCTGGCAACTTATGCCAAAGTGTTCGAGGAAGAGGGGGCACTCGACAACTTCGAAGCGTTCGCATCGCTCAACGGTCCACGACATTATCGCCTGCCGCCGAACGAGGATAAAATCACGCTGGAGAAGGCGTCCTGGACGGCGCCCGTCGAAATCGAGGTGCCGGGCCCGGACGAGCGCACGCTTCTCTATCGCGGCGGCGAAACCATCGAATGGAAGGTCGTGGGGTGATATGATGATCTGCAAACGGATTGTGTAATGATCGGACCTGCCGACAAGGAAGCCATTGCCGCGCTGACGGCCAAGATGCTGATTGAAGTCGAAGCGGTCCGCTTCATGGCTGACAAGCCTTTCATTTTCACCTCTGGCTGGGCTAGCCCGGTCTACACCGACTGCCGCCGGCTGATTTCGTTTCCGCGCGTGCGCCGGGCGCTGATCGATTTCGCCGTCACCACGGTCGAGCGCGACATCGGGTTCGAACAATTCGACGCGGTCGCCGGCGGCGAGACGGCCGGTATTCCATTTGCTGCGTGGATGGCGGACCGCCTGATGCTGCCGATGCAATACGTGCGCAAGAAGCCGAAGGGCTTCGGCCGCAACGCGCAGATCGAGGGGCAACTCGAACCGGGCGACCGCGTGCTGTTGGTCGAAGACATGACCACCGACGGCCGCAGCAAGGTCAATTTCTGCAATGCGTTGCGTGCGGCCGGCGCCAGCGTTGAGCATTGCTTTGTTTTCTTTTTCTACGACATCTTTACCGAGGGAAAGAAAATCCTGAAGGACCTCGACATTACGCTTCACGCCCTTGCCACCTGGTGGGATGTGCTGGAAGTCGCGAAGAAAAGCGGCAAGTTCGACAAGGGCAAGCTCAGGGAAGTGGAAAAATTCATGAAGGATCCGTCCGGCTGGTCGAAAGCGCATGGCGGCGCGTCGCAAGCGGCGGAGTAGAGTGTGGCCGGTCACGCGGCGGACGTGATTATCATCGGCGCCGGCAATGCCGCTTTCTGCGCGGCGCTGGCGGCGGCCGAGAACGGCGCCAAAGTGACGATGCTCGAAGCCGCGCCGGAAGAAGAATCCGGCGGCAACAGCCGCTTTACCGCCGGCGCGATGCGGGTGGTTTACAATGGCGTTGAAGATATCAAGACGCTGGTCCCGGACCTCACGCCGGCGGAAATCGAAACCACCGATTTCGGTACTTATACGAGCGAACAATTTTTCGATGATATGGTCCGCGTCACGCAGGCGCGCGCCGAGCCGGACCTGGTCGAGCTTCTGGTCGGCAACAGCTTTTCGACGCTCAACTGGATGCGCCGCAAGGGCGTACGTTTCATCCCGATCTACGGCCGTCAGGCCTTCAAGATCGACGGCAAGTTCAAATTCTGGGGTGGGTTGACGGTGGAAGCGGTTGGTGGTGGTCCCGGTCTTATCGCGATGCTCACCGCGGCCGCGCGGAAAAACCGTATCGAAATCCGCTACCGGACACGCGCGCTCGATCTGCTTTGCGACGGCGGTCGCGTTGCGGGCGTGCGTGTGCGTCACGACGGCACGGTGCGTGAATTGCGCGCGAACTCGGTGGTGTTGGCCTGCGGCGGCTTCGAAGCCAATCCGGAATGGCGCACGCGCTATCTTGGGCCCGGTTGGGACCTGGCCAAGGTCCGTGGCTCGCGTTTCAACACCGGCGATGGCCTTCGGATGGCGCTCGACATCGGAGCGAGTCCGTCGGGAAACTGGTCGGGATGTCATGCGGTGCAGTGGGAAATGAATGCGCCCGAGTTCGGCGATCTTGCGGTCGGCGATCAATTCCAGAAGCATTCTTATCCGTTCGGCATCCTGGTGAACGCCGACGGCAAGCGCTTCGTCGACGAGGGTGCCGACTTCCGCAACTACACATATGCCAAATACGGCCGCGTGGTGCTGGAGCAGTCGGGCCGGTTCGCGTGGCAGGTCTTCGACCGGAAGGTGACGCATCTTCTGCGTGACGAATACAAAATTCGCCAGATTACCAAGGTGACGGCGGATACCATCGAGGAATTTGCCCAAAAGCTCGAAGGCGTGGATGCCGATGAATTTCTCAAAACCGTCAAGGATTGGAACGCTGCGGTTCGCACCGACATTCCGTTCAATGCGAACGTTAAGGACGGACGCCGCACGCAAGGACTCGCGATCGACAAGAGCAATTGGGCGAATACGATCGACGTGCCGCCTTATGAGGGGTATGCGGTGACCTGCGGCGTCACGTTCACGTTCGGCGGGCTTCGCATCAATTCCGAGGCTGCAGTGCTCAACACCGACTTCCGGCCGATCACCGGACTGTATGCCGCAGGCGAACTCGTCGGCGGCCTGTTTTATTTCAACTATCCGGGCGGCGCCGGGCTGACTTCCGGCGCGGTGTTCGGCCGAATTGCCGGCACCGCGGCGGCGGCGCGGTAGCGGCGCATGGGTGCGTGGCCGACCGAGTTGCGCTTGCGCAAGGATCGCCGGGCGCTCGGCGTTACATTCGACGATGGCACGCGGTTCGAATTGCCCGCCGAGTATTTGCGCGTGCGCAGTCCGAGCGCCGAAGTGCAAGGCCACTCGCCGGCCGAACGTCGCCTGGTCGCCGGCAAACGCGACGTGCAAATCCTTGAAGTCAACCCGATCGGCAATTATGCGGTGCGGTTGGTTTTCGACGACCTGCACTCAACCGGAATTTTCACGTGGGATTATTTGTCGGAGCTTGGCCGCAACCAGGATCGGTACTGGCACGACTATCTCAACGAGTTGAAAGAAAAAAATCTCGCGCGCGAGCCGACGGCGCGATGACGGTTGTGGTCGGCGACGCGCGATCAGCGTGCGTTGCCGCCACCGGCCGCATTCGACCGCGTCGCCGGTCCGTTATCGGCGCCCACCGCCGGCGGCATCATATGCGCGAGCCCGTTTTGGCGGCCCCAGCCGCGGCCATGGCCGCCAAATGCCCAGCTGACGATGATCAACAGGATAACGGCTGCGAAGATGCCGAACCCCCAACCGAAACCCGGTTCGACCGGGGGCGATGGTGCGTCGTCCGGCATTGCGTTACCTCCCGCGTGGGATGCGAGGATCGAAACTAACGCGTTACGCCCGTAAACGGTTGCCTGCAAGGCGGTTTGCGGCTCCCGGATTGAAGGTTCGCCAATGTAACGATCGATCAACGTGGCGGCGCTATGCTTACCGGCAGTGTCGGGGACGGGCATACGATGGGGCGCCTGCCGACATTAGGGCGGCCTCGGTCTCCACTCCCTCGGGACCGGGGCCGTCCGCGTTTAAGCCCGAATTTGCCGCTCAGGCCGCCGCTTGTTGAACTCCGTCGCTTAAGTTGCGATCAACAAATAGCCGCAAGGCCGTGTTCTCTCGCGCCCCGGATTGAGGGTACACCGGGCCGCAATTGTCGGTCCTTTGAGGGTGCTCATGAAACGACGCGATTTCATTTTATTTTTTGGTGGCGCGGCGGCTTGGCCGCTGCCGTTATTTTGGCCTTTCGCCGCGCGGGCACAAACCCCGCCAGAACGCGGTCAACCGGGACAGGCGGGCGAAGTCGGCCAGGTGTCGACCGTCAATGGCAGTGCGACCGTCACGCGTAGCAACGCCGCGGCGGTGCCTTTGCAAGTCGGCGATCCGATTTTCAAGAACGACGCGTTGGCAACCGGGCCCGCCGCCACGCTCGGCGTTACCTTCGATGACGAGACCACCTTCAGCCTTTCACCCAATACGCGCATCGTCGTCAGCGAGTACGTCTATCAGCGAGACGGCAATGCCAACGTCGCCGTGTTCGGCGTCCTTGTCGGCACGGCAGCCTTCGTCGCCAGCCAAGTAGCCAAGACCGGCGATATGAAAATCACCACTCCATTCGCTACGCTCGGCATCCGCGGCACCACCGGCGTGGTCGACGTACCGCAAGGCGGCGGCGAAGAGCCGCGCATCAAGCTCTACGCCGACAGCGACGGTCACGTCGGACAGATCGAAGTGTTCAGTGCCCAGGGCGGCCGGCTTGGCGTGCTGACGCAAGGGGCGAGCGCGTTCGCGCTGCGCGCCGGTCCAGGCGGCCGTTACGAAGCGGTGCCGTTCCGGATCTCGGCGTCCGAGGCGGCGCGCGACCGCGGTGTGTTGCGCCGGCTGTTCGCCTCTCATACGGTCGGCCGGCGGATGACCATCCAGCGCATGCGGCTGCGCGGTCGCAACCGCGGTCGGGGCGGGCCGGGCCATCAACCGTTCAATCGCTATCCGCGCGGCGGGCAGCCGCGCATGCCCCATCCAAACGGGCGCCAGCGCCGCTAGTTCAAGGGGGTTCGACTTTGCCATTTAAGTCGCCCCATCGTTGGCCCGGCCTGCTGTTGGTCGCCGCCTTCGTTTGCCCGCCGCTGTCGCTCGTCGCCCACGCGGCCGACGAACGCAGTCGGCCGGCCGCGGTCGCGCCACCCGATCTCGCGGCGGCGATGGTCCGGTATCGGAACGCGCTTGCGGAGTATCAAAGCGCGCGCGCGAACTATGACGCTGCCGCCGATTCGTATTGGCGCTTGATCGCCGAGAAGCGGCGGCGGCGGCGCGCCAAGCGCGCCAGCCACGAGACGATCGCGCTTGACGATTACGTGCTCGCGCAGCCACCGGTTTATACCGGACCGCCGAAGCCGCGCGATCCCACCAAGCCGCCGGAAGCGGCGCCGCTGCCGCCCTACGTGCCGGTGGTAGCCGATTTTCTCGCCGACGCGCAGCGCGAATTCAATTTCGTGCCGCGGCTGCCGCAAAGCGAAACCGAGTATAAGCAAGCCTACGCGCGGGTCGCGCTCGCGGCCGGGCTTCGGCCCGACCAGATCGTGCGCATCTACGCTTTCGAGTCCGGCGGCAACGGCGAATATGACGTGCAGGCGGGGCTTGAAAATAACAAACGCGCGCGCGCGATCACCACGGCGCTTGGCTACAATCAGTTGTTGTCGACCAACAGTGTCGAGATCGTCGCCGAAAGCGGCAATGCTTTCGTCAAGGCTTTGTTCGCGCGCGCCGCCCGGCTAGCTGGCGGCCGCCGCAATGCGCTCGAGGCCAAGATCGCCATTCTGCGCAAGATGATCGGCTTTGCGCGCAGCGTTCCGGACGACTGGAACAAACACCAGCGGCTCGCCAATACGCCGAAAGGATTGGGCACCCATGCTCTGAATTTGGACCTTGATATCGGTCCGCTGCTGCAGACGCAGAAGTTGTTGGATTCGATCGTGTTCGCGCGCCGTAAAGGAGTGGAGAAGACGCTCACCGCCGCCGAACTGGAAATGATGAATCTGACCGGCGATGGCAGCGGCTTCGACATGATCACTTTGCCGGCGGTCTGGCGCGACAAGGTGCCGACCGCCAACTTCTTTCAGCAAAGCGGTTATCGCGACAATCCGGTGGCGCAACGCAACAATGTTGTCGCCAGGCTGATCGCGGCGACCGACACGGTCATGGATCGGGAGACCAAAAAGCCCGGCGCCAGGGAACTTGCGGAGGCGCTCAGATGAGCGCCGCCCAAAGCTAGATGGCGAGTTCGGACATTTGCGTCGTGGCGGTGGCGGTGGCGGTCGCGGCGACCGGCGCCGTAGTGCTGCCGCACGCCTGGGCGCAGCTCGGCAATTCGATTGACTTATCGAGCCGTCGCGACACCCCTTCGAACAGAACGTTTTCTTCCACCGTCAGCGACTTGCTGTAGATTTCACCATCGACCGACGCGTTGCCCTTGAGCCGTACGCTGTGGCCGCGAACGGTACCTTTGAATGTCCCCTCGATGGCGATCTCGTGCGCGCTGATATTGCCTTCGACCCGCGCGCTTTCGCCGATGACGATTTCAATCGCCTGAACGTCGCCGATCACGCGGCCGAAGATCTGAGCGGCACCCTCGCAAACGATATTGCCGGTGATCAGCATGCCGGTCCCGAGCGTCGAGACGGTCGTGGCGGCGCTCAAGCTCGGAGCCGCTGCCTCGGCGCGGGACGCGCCGTTCGATCCGTTTTTCGATTGTGCAGCTTTTTCTTGTGAAAAGTATCCCACCTTGCCCCTCCTTCACGTTGTGCGGTTTGTCCGCTAGGTGTTCCACCGCTCGCTTATTGGTAGTCCGAACGTCGGATGGTGAAAAGCAGAAGTCCATGACATCAATAACGCGAACATCGATAGCGCGCCGCCGCTCCGGCCGATTAACTAAATTCTTGCTTTTCGCCCGGTGTAGCGTATCTCCCGGCGTCCAATCGGCTGTCGCGCAAGGGTGGGGACATGAAGGACGAGGCCATTGCCGCGGCGGTGGAGCGGTTCGTCAAAAAACTCAGCTATTCCGCCCAGCAGGAACTGGAGCGGGCGCTGCGTTCGGCGCTCGCCGACGGCAGACTGCAAGGGCACGAAAGCCTGACCGCGGCCGTCACCGTGACCAGCGAAAAAGTCGGGCTGATGGCAACGATCTACAGCACGATCGATCTTTGATCGTCGCTGTGCCGTGCGTGTCTCTCGCTTGACACTCCGAGGGGCGGTTCCTTAAATCCAGCGGCCGGTCACGGCCGGGCGCTTAGCTCAGCGGGAGAGCGTTCCCTTCACACGGGAGAGGTCGTAGGTTCAATCCCTACAGCGCCCACCAGCCTACGCTGCTTCGTGGCTTCCGGCCGGCAAGCCAGCATTGCATTTGCGAAGCAGCGCAGGCTGTCCGCCGCAACCTAGCGGCGCGAGGTTCGGGTTCGCGCCAATGGCGCGGGTTATCGCCAACGGCGACCGGATGTCGGCTAGCGAACGAGCGGGCTTTCCCAAACGACAGCCAGCAACTCCTTGAGCTGGGCGAAGCGTTTGGGTCCAAGCTCGACGCTCCACTCCCTTTCGATGTCGTGCAGTATGTCGACCATTTTTGCGTAAATGGCGTGTCCGCGCTTGGTGAGACGAACAACACGCGCGCTGCCCTCATTTTGAAGATCGGAGCGAACGACATAACCGAGATTTTCGAGGCTCCGCAGGAGCTGGTTCATGGCCTGCTTACTGATGCCGGCGCGCTTGGCGAGCGCGCCTGGACGGACCCCGTCCGGTCCCGGAAACTGCAGCACCGCCAAATGGGGAAGGCTCAGTCCGTCAAAGCCGGCGGCGCCAAGTTCGTTGATGAGACGGCGATGGATCGCCTGAGCCGGAACGCGTAACAGCGCACCGATGAGGATATGTTCGGTTTTGACCGGCGGTTTTTTCGAAGACGATAGCGTTGACATTTGTAGTAAATGGAGTTTACTTGGATAGTAAATCTAATTTACCATAGGAGAGCGGGTCATGCTACGGCCAATGGTCAATTGCAGCATCAATCCTTCCGATGAGACCATCCATATCGGACCACTCGCGGTGCGGTTCTTGATTACCGCGGAAAACTCGAATGACAGCGTCGCCGCTTTTGAGCTCATTGTCCCGGGCGCCGCGCGCCTGCCGGCTCCGGCGCACAGCCACAACCATTACGAAGAGACTATCTACGGCATCAATGGAGTGTTGACCTGGACCGTCGATGACAAGCCGATCGAGGTCGGGCCCGGACAAGCGCTCTGTATTCCGCGCGGCGCCGTCCACCGGTTTGATAACCGGGGAATCCAGGACGCCAAGGCCCTTTGCATCGTCACGCCGGCGGCGATAGGTCCGCAGTATTTCCGCGAGTCGGCCGAAGTCATCAACGCTGCGGCCGGCGGCCCACCTGACCGCGCAAAGATGACGGACATTATGCGCCGCCACGGACTTATGCCGGCCCCGCCGCCGCACGCGTAGCAACCTCGTCAAAGGCCACCACGGCGCGAGACGCTCAATATCTCGATCGGAGCCGCTTTCGGCCGTTTCATTTTACAAAGCAGCGCAGCCTGTCGCGCCCCAGCTTGGCGAAGGCGGGCCGCGGACTTCAATTCAGCGAACGAATCGGATCCGGCTCAGTTGGAAACCCGCGAGGCGGTCGTTTGCAGCGCGCGGATGCGGTCGGCGAGCGTGCCCTTGCCTTGCTGGAGGGGATCGCTCTCGGCCGGTCCGGTTTCGCCGCCGTTCAACGGCGCGGTTCGCTCGGCCGCACCGAGGGTGGGAACCGCCTCGGCGAGGATCGATTCGATCGCCGACCCCGGGCCTTCCAGCACCGCGGTCAAGCGGGCCACCTCGGCGGCGACGTCGTTGATGCGCTCGCGCAACATGGCGTTTTCGACGCGCTCGGTCGCCCACGACGTTTCCGCCTCGCTCTTCATGTTGAGAATCTCGTGTTGCAGCTTGTTGCGTTCCTCGACCGCGGCGCCAAGCTGCGCTTCAAGCTGGGCGATGTCGGAGCGGAGCTTGTCGGCGGCGCCGCTCGAGCGGCTGCCGGCGCTTTCCAGTTCGGCGCGTAAGTCGCTTTCGACTTTGGCCGCCGCTTCGATGTCGCCGCGCAGCCGGCCGATCTCGAATTCGCGCTCGGCCAACTGGCGGCCCTGATCGCCAAGCCTTCCTTCCAGTTCCTGCACGCGGCGGCCCAATACTTCGGCTTCCGTGGTGTGAACCATCACGTCGCGCTCGAGGCCGGCGGTGCGCGCAGCGAATTCATCGAGCTTGCCGCGAACTTCATTCGAGATTGCCGCCGCCGCTTCGGCTTCGCTGCGCTCGCGCGCCAGCCGCTCCTCGGTCATCCGGACCGCGCGCTCGTAGTCGGTGACGCTGACTTTCATCGCTTCGATCTGCGTGCGCAAAGCGGCGAGTTCGACGCGTTGGCTGTCGGCCACGATCGAACGCTCGCCGAGTTCGGCCACCAGCTTGGCGAGATCGCCCTGCTTGTCGGCCAACCCGCGCTCGGCTTCGCGCAATGCATTCGACTTGTGCTCGAATTCATCTTCGGTCGTGCGCAACTGATCGCGCAACGCCTTGTCACGCGCTTCGAGCGCGAAGATCGTCGCGGTTTTTTCCCCCAGTTCCTTTTTGAGGTGGTTGATCGCGTCGGCCTTCTTGCCGAGTTCTGCGAGTTGATTGGTCGTCTTCGCCTTCATTTGCTCGACGCTCAATTCGAGCCGGCGCGTCGACATGGCGAATTCGGCGCGCAACTGATCCTTGTCGGCGCGGATTTCGGCGATGGAAAGTGGCGTGGCGGCTTCGAGCCGGCGCATGGTCAACCGGACGGCGCGGTTGTGAACCAGCGGGACGAACAACAATCCAAGCAGCGCCGCGACGAGAAAGCCGATCCCGAAATACATGACCGGTTCAATCATGACACCACTCTTAAAAACTTGCGGCGCTATCCGCCACAATCTTGCCACGCGTGGAGGGCGCCACACTACATTCGCCGAGCGTTAACCTAAACCGGGAAAGGTCCGGGCGCCAGAAAAGAGCGCTGGCGGTTGCCATCGGCCGATGATGGAGCGACTGAGTTGACAGCGCGGGCGGTTAGAACGGATTCCACGTCGCGCGTTGGGTAAATTTCAGATAGCCCAAATTGGCTCCGAGCCGCAGCCCCACGCCCGAGCGGATAGGTACAACCACAATGTCGTTGGCGGTCAGTGCCGTCATCCCGAAGCCGCCGACAAAATAGGCAGAGCCGTCAATGCCGCCGAACCGTTCGAAAATCGCCTCGGTGCGCGGCAGGTTATAGACCAGCATCATCGTCCGGGCGCCGTCGGCGCCGGCGTCGAAGCCAAGCGACGGGCCCTGCCAATATACCCTCACATCGCCAGCATTCTTGGTATAAAGCGTGCCATCGCCGTAGCGCAGGCCGCCGATAAAGGCGCCGCCGGCTTCCTCGCCCAAAACATAGCCGTTCGGCAGGCCCCACTGGCTGACGGCCTTCTCAACGATCATGGCCAGCCCGCGGGAAACCCCGCCGAAGAAATGGTGGCCGGCCTCGATAAGTTCGCTGGATGAGAATTGGCTGCTCGCCGGTGGTTGCGGCGGTGGACCGGAGGTTGCCGGCGGTCCGACGGCCGCCGGCGGCGTCGGTGCAGGCTGTGCTATGGCCGGGAAGGCCCCCAGACTGACCAGCGCGAAACCGGCAATGGCGAACCGCAAGGCAGGATTCATTGAGCTTTCCCCCGGTTAACCCCTTGCTCACATGCAGCGGCTAACTGTCGGCGCAAGCTTCATCGCGCAAGCTGAACCGAATCAGCCAATCCTTGGCCGAGACTATGACCGCAGCACGGCGACAACGGAAGGGTTACCGGGCCGGCCTTTTTGTCATCATCGGCCTTACGCTTGCCGCCGTCGCTTTTCCGCCGACCCATCAGGCTGCAGCCACTGAGAGAATTGTGGTTGCCTGGCATACCGGGCTTGCCATCGACGGCTACGACCCCGTTGCCTTCTACACCGACGGCAAGCCGCTGCCGGGCAGCCCGGATTTCGAGTTATCCTTTGGTGGTGCGGTTTGGCGTTTCGCCAATGCTGGCAATCGTGCGGCATTTGCCGCACGGCCGGATATCTACATGCCGCAATTCGGCGGCTATGACCCGGTTGGCATCGCGAGCGGTGTCGCCGTCGCCGGCAATCCGGGAATTTGGCTCATTTCCGGCCGGCGGTTATTCCTGTTTTACGATCGCGACCACCACGATAGGTTCGCAGCGGATACCGAGCGCGTTATCCAAGCTGCGGATCGCAAGTGGCCTGATGTGGAGCGCACGCTCAGTCCGTGACGACATTCAGCCGCTACGCGTGACCGCGCGCGACCGATGACGGATCGGCCCAAGCCAGAAATGCCGGAATTTTTCGCTCCGGCGTGCCGTAGCAAGGGGGCGCGCCGTCCGGCGCGATCACGCTGCCGCCGGCTGCCGCCAGAATCGCATGACCGGCAGCAATATCCCAATCGTGCGTCGGGCTCAGTCGCGGATAATGGTCGGCGGAACCCTCAGCCAGCCGGCAGAATTTCAGCGAAGAGCCGCAGGCGACGCATTGGCTGCGCGGCAGGCGGTCGAGATAGGCCTTTGTCGCGTCGTCGAGATGCGAGCGGCTGACCATGACGATCA
>JAGXAC010000206.1 GCA_019075925.1 Hyphomicrobiales bacterium
CGGGCGAGTTGCTCGGGCGTGTTGGCCGTACGCATGACGAAGCCCATATCCTCGAGCCGCATATCGGTGCCTTCTTGGCCCGCTCCTGCGTCACCGGCGCCCAACCCGATGGTGAGCAATATGCAGGCACGCGCGATATTCAAACGCATGCGGCAATCCTTGCTGTCACGAGCCTGGCAATCGTACGAGCCACCAGGTTCAGTAGGGGACGGTTCGCAGCTTCAATTGCGACAGGCCGGCAACGACGTTAATCGCAACAGCGCCCTCCAGCGAAAGCGGCTGCAAGGCGACGCTGCGATTTGATCCGCCGATAAGAACATTGGCGCCGGCGCCCAGGCCGAGCCCCGCGTCGCCGGAAACGCCGATATATTCTCCTGCGAGCGCGCCGGCCGGCAATCCGCCGGCGGAGCCGAAGACCGCCCAGGCGAGCCCGCCTGGCCCGGTGACGCCGAGGTCGATGCCGATCGTATTAATTGCTCCTTGATAGGGCTGTGCCGGCCCCGAAACCGGTTGGAAATTACATTCCATCGATTGATGGCCGAAAATGACAAAACCGACGCTGGGGTTGAGTTTGCACGTGAGTTGCCCCGCCTGAATCCAGGTCGGCGTTTGGGCGAACGCCGGTCCAACGGCAAAGACGCACACCGTCAATGCGCGCAAAAAATGCGTTTTCAAACCGTGACCGAACATTGCGTGCCCCCTTGCGTCTTGGCCGCTCTTCGAACAATAGCGTAACAAGACAGCAGGTTAATGACCGTACCGCAAGGTGATGGCGGTGCCGCCGGGCGTGTAAAGCGCAAATTTTGCCGCGCAACCCTGCTGTTTACGTCACTATGTTGTTCGTCAGGGGAAATGGCGCGCAATCGAGCCAGCGGAATCTCAAGATGACAGAGAAAGCATTTCGCATCCTGCAAGCACGTTTGAGCGATCCGCTGCTGACGGCGCTTGCGATCATGTTGGCGATCTTTCTGTTTGTCGTCGCTCCGTTGCAGGGGGCAGGGTTTTCCGAAGCGCATGACTTCGCCCTCGCATTCGCTTTCGTTCTTGCTGCGGCAGTATTCGTCGTATCCGGCAGCATGCTGGCCGCCGCCGCCATCGTGGCGGCGATTGTGCTGGTTTTTATTGCCACGCTTTTGCGATTGCGGCACGCTTCGCACTTCGACATAGCCCTTGAAGCAACAGCCTGGATAATAGCCGGCGTGACGCTTGCCGTTGTGGTTGCACGGGCGGTATTTGCGCGCGGCCCCGTCACCTACCATCGGATTATCGGCGCCATTTTGCTCTATATGAGCATCGGCCTGATATTTACGTCGTTGTTCTGTTTTGTGGCGCTCTTCGAGCCCAACGCCTTCACCGGACTTGAACGATTGCAGGACAATCTCGCGGTCGCGGGAAACCTGACCTACTTCAGCTTCGTAACGCTGACCTCGGTCGGGTATGGCGACATCGTGCCACTGCATCCGTTCGCGCGAGGCCTGGCCAATGTCGAAGCCGTCATCGGCCAGCTGTTTCCAGCGACGCTCCTCGCCCGGCTCGTCACCCTCGAAATCGCGAGCAGGCGAGGACACTGACGATGGCAACCACGCCCGATGGGTGGCGACGTCCCGTTTGACGCCGCAACTTGCCGCCACGCTCGTCCGCTTGTTTGCTCAACTTACCGCGGTCGTTTGGTTCCAAATCGTGAAAAGCATTGTCGGTGACTATGTCGGGAACCTAAACGGCCGTCACGTTTCATGATCGGCCCAGCAAAAACTTGAGCGCCGTTTCGGCATAGAGTTCGGGCAGCTCCATGTTGGCGATATGCGCCGCATCGAGAATGACCAATTGGGCGCCGGGTATCTGTTCGCGGATGAATTCGTTGGCGGCGAGCGGCGTCGCCGGATCGTAGCGGCCCGCGATCACCAGCGTCGGCGCCTTGATTTGCGGTAGCAGCGGCCGGAGATCCATGTCGCGGATCGCCTCGATGCAGGCGATGTAGCCGTCGGGCTTGGTCGCCAGGAACATCTCGCGAATAGCCGTCATCGACTGCGGCGGTTTCTCGCGGAACCCTTTCGTGAACCAGCGCTCCATGTTGGTTTCGGCGATTGCGGCAAGACCTTTTTCCCGCACCGTCTTGATGCGATCGACCCACAAAGTCTTGTCAGCGTAGTAGCAAGCGGTGTTGGAGAGGATGAGCTTGTCGATGCGATTGGCGGCGTGCGCGCCAAGCCACTGGCCGACCATGCCGCCCATCGAAAGGCCGCACCAGTTGACGCGCGCGATCCCGAGCGCATCGAGGATGGCGAGGACGTCGCGTCCGAGCCGGTCCATCGAGTAAGGGCCCTTCGGCACGTCGGACTTCCCGTGGCCCCGACAGTCATAGCGGACCAGCCGAAAATGCCGGGTGAACGGTTCCACCTGCTGATCCCACATATGCAGGTTGGTGCCGAGCGAATTGGAGAGCATCAGAACCGGGGCGTTCTCAGGCCCTTCGATCTCGACGTGAATGGTGCAGCCGTCGGCATTGATTTCCGGCATGAATGCAGTCCTCCTCGCCAAGGACTTTAGCCGCCGGTCAGGCGCCGCGCCAATGGCAGCCGCGCGCAGACGGCCTTCCCACGCGTGCTGCGGTAGGTGATAGTCCGGCCTTCGCACGGATGCGCGTCTGAGGAGTACTGCGCGATGGCAATGACGATGAACGGTGAATACCAGCTTCCGGTGCCGCAACAGACCGTTTGGGAAAAACTTAACGACGCCGCAATCCTCAAAGCCTGCATTCCCGGCTGCGAGCAGCTCGACAAATTATCCGACACCGAAATGCAGGCGGTAGCGACCGTGAAAATCGGGCCGGTGAAGGCAAAATTCAAAGGCAAGGTGATACTGTCCGATCTCGATCCCCCGAAAGGCTATAAGATTTCCGGCCAGGGTGACGGCGGTATCGCGGGTTTCGCGTCCGGCGGCGCTACGGTGAAGCTCGAACCAAAGAACGGCGGTACCTTGCTGACCTATGTGGTTGAAGCGCAGATCGGGGGGAAGCTCGCCCAACTGGGCCAGCGTCTCGTCAATGGCGCGGCAAAAAAGCTTGCCGACGACTTTTTCCAGAAATTTGCCGCTGCGGTGGGCCCACCTGCGGCGTAGTCCGGCCCCACCGGGAACGCCGATGTGACCGTTCGGTGCTTGACCGGCGGCTAGGCTGCGGTTCATGTTAAACTAGTTCTAAGGTCAAAAACCGGCAAAATCGTCGAGTTTTTGCCCTTGAAGGCAGCAAACGGCCGCGAACCGTCCTGCGAACGAAGCTTTTTTAAGAAACTCGAGGAGGCGCATATGGCAGCCGTTTCCCTCAAGGTGAACGGGAAATCAGTCACCGCCGACGTGGATCCGCGGACGTTGCTGGTCCAGCTGTTACGCGAAAATCTGCGACTAACCGGCACGCATGTCGGCTGCGATACCTCGCAGTGCGGGGCATGCGTCGTGCTGGTGAACGGCAAGGCGGTAAAGTCCTGCACCGTCCTCGCGCTGCAACTCGAAGGTGCCGAAGTCCTCTCGATTGAGGGATTGGCGCCGGCGGACGGACCGTTGCATCCGATGCAGGAGGCCTTCCGCGAAAATCATGGATTGCAGTGCGGCTATTGCACGCCGGGCATGATCATGACTGCGGTCGATCTGGTCCGCCGCAAAGGCAACAATCTCGACGACAAGACGATCCGTGAAGAGCTGGAAGGCAACATTTGCCGCTGCACCGGCTATCACAACATCGTCAAGGCTATTGCCGCCGGCGCACGTGCGATGGCGAGCGGTGCTGCGGCCAAAGCCGCCGAATAAGCTGCGCTGACGCCGAGGTGACTTCAGTTAGAAAAAGAAATCGGAGGAAGCCGCTATGAGTACGACCGGGATAGGCGCCGCGGTGCGCCGGAAGGAAGACCAGCGATTCATAACCGGCAAGGGCCACTACACCGACGACATCAGCCGGCCGGGCCAGACTTATGCGTATTTCCTCCGCTCGCCGCACGCCCACGCCACCATCAAATCGATCGACGCCAAGGCGGCGTCGCAAATGCCGGGCGTGCTTGCCGTGCTCACCGGCGCCGAACTCGCGGCCGACAAGATCGGCGGCCTGATCTGTGGCTGGATGATTCATTCCAAGGATGGCTCGCCGATGAAAATGGCGCCCCATCCGGCACTTGCGCACGGCAAAGCCAATCATGTCGGCGATCCGGTCGCGGTGGTCATCGCCGAAACGTTGGCGCAGGCGCGCGACGCTGCCGAAAAGGTCAGAGTGGATTACGGCGTGTTGCCGGCCGTCGTCGATCCGGCGCAGGCGCAGCGGCAAGGCGCGCCGCAAATCCACGAAATCGCGCCGAACAATACGATTTACCAATGGACCATCGGCGATTCCCAGGGGACCGACACCGCATTCAAATCTGCCGCGCATGTGACCAAGCTCGATATCGTCAACAATCGGCTGATTCCGAACGCGATCGAACCGCGTGCCGCGCTGGCCGATTATGATTCAGGCACCGAAAGCTTCACGCTGTGGAACACGTCGCAAAACCCGCACGTCGCGCGGCTCGTCATCTCCGCCTTCATCGGCATGGCGCCGGAGAATAAATTGCGCGTCATCGCTCCCGATGTCGGCGGCGGCTTCGGTTCGAAGATTTTCATCTATCCCGAGGAGGTCGTGTCGCTTTGGGCTTCGAAGAAAGTCGGCCGGCCGGTGAAATGGGTCTCCGACCGCTCGGAGGCATTTCTCGTCGACGCGCACGGACGCGACCATGTCACGCATGCCGAGATGGCGTTGGATACGGCCGGAAAGATTCTCGGCCTGCGCGTCAAAACGATCGCCAATCTCGGCGCCTATATGCAGGTCTTCTCCTCGGCGGTGCCGACCTATCTCTACGCCACGCTGCTGTCGGGGCAGTACCAGATCCCGCAAATCTTTTGCGAGGTCGATGCGGTCTATACCAACACCAACTCGGTCGACGCTTATCGCGGCGCCGGCCGTCCCGAAGCCACCTTCGTCGTCGAACGGTTGATGGAAGTCGCGGCGCGCGAGCTTGGCATCGATCCGGTGGAGATGCGGCGGAAGAATTTCATCAAAACGTTCCCGCACCAGACTCCGGTGGTGTTTGCCTACGACGCCGGCGACTACGACG
>JAGXAC010000034.1 GCA_019075925.1 Hyphomicrobiales bacterium
GCGCCGTCGACGGCTTTATGATAGGCAACCTCGTTGTCGATATAGGCCTTGTCAAAAGCGGCGCCGCTGAGCTTGGCGAGCTCCGCGCGCTTCTCAGCCGCCTGTTTGACCAGCGCTTTGCTGGTGTCGTTGTCTTCCGGTTTGACGCCGAGCTTATTCACCAGCGCCAGCGCTTTTTCGTTCACCGCCTTGTGGTCTTGCTCCATGTTGGTGGCGAAAGCGCGAACCTCCTTGTTGGTGCTTTTCTGCAATGCCTGTTGGGCCGCTTCGATATCGATCTGCCCGGCCGTGTAGGCGATATGTGCGATCTGCGGATCGGTCGGCTTGCCTTGCGCATAGGCGAAGCCGGACGCAAGCAGCAGTGCCGCGAACGCGGTGGTTATTCTGGCGAACATCATCGGTGAATCTCCCTGTGACGGCTTTATCGCCGCACCTTTGCACCACCGTTGGATGCGAGATCGGCGCAAAGGTTCCCGGGATTCACTGCCGCAGGCGGAGTTCCTCAATCACCGCATCGGCGATACGGTCGCAACGGGCTCCGTCGAACGGGAATGTATTCGTCAGCATCGGCCCAAGTTTCTGCTCGAGATCGCTGCGCAACAAAAGGCGCGCGCGGTGCAGCCTGGTCTTCACTGTCTCCGGCCGCAACCCAAGCAGGTCCGCGGTTTCCTCGACGCTCATTTCCTCGACCAGCCGCGCGACCAGAACCACGCGGAATGGTTCAGGCAGAGCGTCGATCGAGCGCTCCAGAATTTGACGGATTTCATGCTGGGCCATGGTGCGTTCCGGATCAGGCTGAGAGGCGCCGGAAGGGAATGGAATAATCTGCGCTTCGGCGGCAAGCGTTGCTTCGACGCTCTCCCAATCCACCGCCGGCCGCTGCCGCCGCAAGCGGCCATATGCCTCGTTGATGACGATACGCGTCAACCAGGTGCTCAGACTGGATTCACCGCGAAACGCGGAAAGGCTGGTGAACGCCCGGACATAGCTTTCCTGGACCACGTCTTCGGCTTCGCCATCGTCTTTCATGATGGAGCGGGCGACACGAAACAGACGGCGGCTGTTCTGCCGCATGATCGTTCTCGCCGCGGTCTCGTCGCGGCGGCAAGCGCGCGTGACAAGGTCCTGCTCGGCGGCAACGGATGTTCTGGTCATCTGTTTCGACGATCCGCTCGTATTGAACTGCCGGGCGTTAGATGCTGGTGGGCGACAAAGGTTCCCGGCCGGGCAAAGCGCCCACCCCGACGGCAGCGAATTTAACATCAGCCGCACCGCGCCGGCGCCCATAACCCCCGGGACGGGCTTCACAATCCTGTCACGGCTGCCTATAAACTAGGGCCCGAGGCCGCGTTGCGGCAGCGAGTCGGTAGGAATGTCGTCTTGAACGCCCAGGTATCGCCATCCGGCTTTCCGGCGCTTGTGCTTAACGCGGATTTCCGTCCGTTGAGCTACTACCCGCTCTCGCTCTGGTCGTGGCAGGACGCCATCAAGGCGGTATTTCTCGAACGGGTGAACATCGTCGCCAATTACGACCGTGCGGTGCACAGTCCCAGCTTCGAAATGAAACTGCCGAGCGTGGTGTCGCTCAAGACTTTCGTGAAGCCCTCGACTCATCCGGCCTTCACCCGCTTCAACGTCTTCCTGCGCGACCGTTTCTCCTGCCAGTATTGCGGCAGACGGGACGACCTGACCTTCGATCACCTGCTGCCACGTTCGCGCGGCGGTCATACCGTATGGGACAACGTCGTCGCCGCCTGCTCACCGTGCAATCTGAAGAAGGGCAGCCTGACGCCCGAAGAAGCAAAAATGTGGCCCTCGCAGCGGCCGTTTCAGCCGTCCGTCCAGCACCTGCACCGCAACGGACGGCTGTTTCCGCCCAATTATCTGCACGACAGCTGGCTCGATTATCTCTACTGGGACACCGAACTCGATCCGTGATCCCCAAGATCCGCAATCCCCGGCATCCCCAATCCCCAGACTGCCTATTGCCTTCGCAAACGCCGCAGGCGATGCGGTGAAGCCGCAGCAGCACGCTTGTGCGACGGCTTGATTCAGACCAATCTTGGCTGCGGCTCATTCACAGCAGCACGCCGAACGACGCTTCGGGTCGCGTGCGCGTCCAAGGAGAATGGTAATGAACAACGTGTCCCGGCAGGTCAGGAACTGCGGGTGGCTCGCCACCGCCGTGGCGTTTGCCGCAATATGGTCGGCGCAAGCCTTTGCGGCCGATCTCAAGATCGCGCTGATCGCCGACAAGACCGGACCGCTCGAATTCTACGCCAAGCAGACGTCCGCCGGCTTTGCGATGGGCCTCGATTACGCCACCCACGGCACCATGATGGTGGCCGGGCGCAAGCTCGTCGTCATCGAGAAAGACAGCCAGACCAGGCCCGACGTCGGCCGTAACCTGCTGAACGAGGCCTACAACGATGACGGCGCCGAGATCGCGGTCGGCGGCACCAGTTCCGCGGTGGCGCTGGCGATGCTGCCGGTGGCCCAGGACAACAAGAAAATCTTCATCGTCGAACCGGCGGTCGCCGACTCGATCACCGGCGACAAGTGGAACCGCTACATCTTCCGCACCGGGCGCAATTCGAGCCAGGACGCGGTATCGAACGCGCTCGCCATCGGCAAGCCGGGCACGGTGGTGGCAACCTTGGCGCAGGATTACGCATTCGGCCGCGACTTCGTCACCGCTTTCAAAACCGCGCTAGCGCCGACGGGTGCCAAGCTCGTCGACGAGGAATACGCGCCACCGGCAACCACCGATTTTACCGCCCCCTACCAGCGCATCTTTAACGCACTCGCCAAGGAGCAGGGCCACAAGGTGATTTTCCTCAATTGGGCCGGCGGAAATCCGATGGGCGCGCTCAAGGCGATGGACCCCGCGCGGCTGGGTATCTCGGTTGCGACCGGTGGCAACATCCTGCCGGCACTCGTCGCCTACAAGGATTTCCCCGGTCTGGAGGGCGCCGCCTATTATTACTATGACATCCCGAAGAATCCGGTGAACGACTGGCTGATCGCCGAAAACAAGAAGCGCTTCAACGGTTATCCGCCGGATTTCTTTACCTGCGGCGGTTTCATCGCGGCGCAGGCCGTGGTCGCGGCACTGACCAAGACCAACGGATCGACCGACGCCGAGAAGCTGATCGCCACCATGGAAGGCATGTCATTCGAATCGCCCAAGGGGACGGTGATGTTCCGCAAGGAAGACCATCAGTTGTTGCAGCCGATGTACGCTTTCAAGATCAAGGTCGATCCGAAGGTCGCCTGGGCGATCCCCGAACTCACGCACGTCATCTCCATTGACGAGATGAAGATACCGATCACCAATCATCGGCAGTAGTTTCGCGGACATCGGGGGGCGCGGCGTGACCGGCGATGTCCCTGCCTTATCGACGCGCGACCTGACGATCCGCTTTGGCGGTCAGATCGCGGTCAACGCCGTGACTTGCGCATTTCACCGCGGCACGCTGACCGCGATCGTCGGGCCGAACGGCGCCGGGAAGACCACGTATTTCAACCTGATTTCGGGACAGCTTACCCCGACGTACGGCAGCATCAGCCTGTTCGGCAAGGACATCACCCGCATGGGCGCGCCGCACCGCACGCGGCTTGGGCTCGGACGCGCCTTCCAGCTCATCAATCTCTATCCAAGTCTGACAGTGTTCGAGAATGTGCGGCTTGCGGTGCAATCGGTCGCGCAAATTCGCTTCGATTTTCTCAGCATCGCGGCGCGCGACTCGCAGGTGCGTCAGCAAACTCAGCATTGGCTCGACCGGGTCAAGCTCGGGCCGCGCGCGAATCTGATCGCCGCGGCACTCTCGCATGGCGACCAGCGCAAGCTTGAAGTAGCCATTTTGCTGGCATTGGAACCGCAGGTGCTGATGTTCGACGAACCGACCGCCGGCATGAGCCTCGACGAAATCCCGACCATCCTCGATCTGATCGAGGAGATTAAGCAGGAGACGCACAAGACCGTGCTCCTGGTCGAACATCGCATGGACGTGGTAACGCGGCTTGCCGACCGGATCATCGTGCTGCAGGACGGCATGCTGATCGCCGACGGCGCTCCGGCGGAGGTGGTGGCGCTGCCGGTGGTGCAGCAGGCCTATCTCGGCGTGCAACAGAACGCGGCCGCGCACGGCGAAGCTTTGCAATGACGGCCGGCGAAGACGCAATGCTGCGGCTCGAAGGCGTCCACACCGACATCGGGCGCTATCGCATCCTGCACGGAGTCGATCTGATCGCGCGTCGTGGACGCGTCACCATGTTGCTGGGAAGAAACGGCGCCGGCAAAACCACGACGCTGCGCACCATCATGGGCCTGTGGCGGGCGCGCCAGGGCCAGATCGTCTTCGACGGGAAATCGCTTGCCGCTTTGGAGACGCCGCATATCGCGCGGCTCGGCATTGCCTACGTCCCGGAAAACATGGGCATCTTCGGCAAGCTGACGGTACGCGAGAACATGCTGCTTGCCACCGCGCCGCGCGGCTTCGCGCAGCCCAATCTCGACCGCGTGCTCGACAGTTTTCCGATGCTCAAGGTCAAATGGGATTCGGCTGCGGGCTCGCTGTCCGGCGGGCAGAAGCAGATGCTGGCGATCGCACGCGCCATCATCGAGCCACGCCGGCTCCTGCTCATCGACGAGCCGACCAAGGGCTTGTCGCCCGCCATGGTCGGCCAACTGGTGGGCGCGCTGCTTCGCCTGAAAGCGGAGCAGACTACCATTCTCCTGGTCGAACAGAATTTTCACGTGGCGGAAGCAGTCGGCGACGATTTCGCGGTGATGGACGAGGGCCGCATCATCCACACCGGCGCGATGGCGGCGCTTATTGCGGACAAAGCCCTGCAGCATCGGTTGCTCGGATTGAGCATGGCGGCGGCGGTATGAAAGGAAGCTGGCGCGACCTTCTGCGACGCTGGGCGCCTTATGCGCTCACCCCGCTCATTATCCTTGTCGCCCTGCCGGCCATCGGCGCCGGGCCGTGGCTGACATTGACAGTGGCCGGATTGACCATGGGCATCATGCTATTCCTGGTGGCATCGGGCCTCACCCTCATCTTCGGCCTGATGGACGTGCTCAATTTCGCCCACGCCGCGTTCGTCACCGTCGGAGCCTACGTCACGGTCACGGTGCTGCGGCCGCTCGTGGGCTGGACCACGCAAACGTCTTTGATGCTCAATCTGCTCGCGCTGCTGGTAGCGCTGATCGCGGCAGCCGTCGCCAGCGGCGCGCTCGGCTTCGTGTTCGAGCGGCTGATCATTCGTCAGGTTTATGGCGCGCCGCTCCGTCAGATTCTCATCACCATCGGCGCGCTCACCGTCATCGAGCAACTAGTGATCGTGATCTGGGGACCCGAAGCGCTGGTGTTGCCGAAGCCGGCAAGTTTGCGCGGCAGCGTGTTTATCGGTTCTTCCCCGATTGAGACCTACCGGCTGGCGGCGCTCGCGGTCGGGCTTGCCGTCGCGCTCGCCATGCACCTCTTTCTCAGGCGCACCCGGCTTGGCCTCGTCGTGCGCGCCGGCGTGGAGAACCGCGAGATGGTGCAAGCGCTCGGCTATCACATCCGCCGGGTGTTTATCGGCGTGTTCATGGCCGGCACCGCGCTCGCCGGCATGGGCGGCATGATGTGGGGCCAGTACCAGGAAACCGTCAACAGCCAGATCGGCGACAGCATGACCATCCTGGTTTTCATTATTCTGATTATTGGCGGCCTGGGTTCGGTCGGCGGCTGTTTCATCGGCGCCATCCTGGTGGGACTGACTACCAATTATGTCGGCTTCCTCGCGCCAAAACTGGCGCTGGGGTCCAACATTCTGCTGATGGCGGCAATCCTGCTGTGGCAGCCGCGCGGATTATTCCCGATGGCGGAGCACTGATATGACGCTCGCGCAGCAAGGCGACCGGCGGCCGGTGCGATGGTTGAGCTGGTTTGTCTCCGACGATCCGCCAGGCCGCATCCCCCTCAACATCTTCATGCTGGCGATCCTGCTGGTGCTCGCTTTCGCTCCGTTCCTGTTCCCCGGCACCAAAGCCCTGGGCGTGTCGGCACGCATCTGCATCTTCGTGATCCTGGTGGCGAGCTACGACCTGATGCTCGGCTATACCGGGATCGTCTCGTTCGCGCACACGATGTTTTTCGGCATCGGCGCCTACGGCGTTGCAATCATGCTCGCCAAGGGCTGGGTCGGCTGGGGCGCAGTCGTCCTCGGCGCCACCGCCGGCGCCGCGGTCGCGGCAGTCATCGCCGCGCTGATCGGCATGCTGAGCTTGCGGCTGCGCGCCATCTTCTTCTCCATGATCACGCTTGCCATCGCCAGCTTCGCCCAGATCGTCGCCGAGCAATGGCGCAACCTGACCGGCGGAGAAGATGGCCTGACGTTTTCCGTACCCGCCATCCTGCGGCCGAGCTTCCACCTGTTTGCCAAGCCGGTGCTTGGGATCACTGTCAACGGTCCGGTCATCACCTATTACATCGCGTTTGCCGTCGCGCTGATCCTGTTTCTGATCATGCTGCGCGTCGTCAACTCGCCGCTCGGACTGGTGCTGCGGGCGATCCGCGAGAACGAGTTCCGCGTCGAAGCGATGGGTTATCAGGTCGTCGCCTACCGCACATTGGTCTGCGTTCTCTCTGCGGTGATGGCCGCGCTTGCCGGTGCGCTGATGGCGCTGGTCCTTCGTTATAACGGACCCGACGTGACACTTTCGTTCTCGCTGATGATCGATATTCTACTGATGGTGGTGATCGGCGGCATGGGATCATTGTATGGAGCGGTAATCGGCTCGATCGTCGTCGTGCTGGCGGAATACTACCTGCAAAACGTGCTCGCCTCGATCTCCGCCGCGATCGTCGGCATGCCGGTGATGTCGGCGCTGTTTCACCCCGACCGCTGGCTGCTATGGCTCGGAATTATTTTTGTGCTGATCGTGACATTTCTTCCGCAGGGTATTTTCGGCCGGCTCCGCAGCCGCCGTTAACGGCGTTAGCCCCGGCGGCGGCGAACCATTGCGGCCGCTTGCGCGTTTGTCTTAATCCGCCTGCGTGATTAAATGTTGGACACCGCCGGCGGGCGATGCCGCGGCTCGTTTCAAAACGCGGAAGCGAATTTGATGGGAAGCCTGGTTCTGCTCGATCTGCTTGGCGGCGTGGCGCTGCTGCTGTGGGGACTGCACATGGTCCTCACCGGCGTGCTGCGCGCGTTCGGGCCTGACTTGCGCCGCTTCCTCAACAAAGCGCTGCGCAACCGTTTCAGCGCATTCGTCTCCGGCCTCGGCCTGACCGCACTGTTGCAATCGAGCACGGCGACCGGGCTGATGACCACCTCACTTGCGGCCGACGGCCTCGTCGGCCTGGTGCCGGCGCTCGCCATCATGCTCGGCGCCAATGTCGGCACGACGCTGATCGTGCAGGTGCTCTCATTCAATATCTCGGCGGTCGCGCCGATATTCTTCGTTGTCGGCGTGGCCACGTTCCGCGTCGGCGGGGCCAGCCTCACGCGCGCGCTCGGCCGCATCGCAATCGGGCTCGGACTGATCCTGCTGGCGCTCCATATCCTGATCGACACGCTGGCGCCGGCCGAACAGGCGCCGCTCGCCCGCGCGCTATTGGCCTCGATTACCGGCGATCCCATCCTGTGCATCGCTCTCGCCGCGGTGCTGACCTGGGCGGCGCATTCAAGCGTCGCGGTCGTGCTGCTGGTGATGTCGCTCGCCTATTCGCATTTCGTCTCGCCCGAGGCGGCGTTGGCCATGGTCCTCGGCGCCAATCTGGGCAGCGCGATCAATCCGTTGATCGAAGGCGGCATCGGCGGCAACCCGGCGAGCCGTCGGCTGCCGCTCGGCAACCTGATCAACCGGTTGGTCGGCGTCATCGTTGTGCTCCCCTTCCTGCCGGTGCTGGCCCGCGAATTGCCGGCATGGCAACCCGACGCCTCGAAGATGACGGCCGAGTTCCATATGCTGTTCAACGTCGCTCTGGCGCTGATTTTCATCGGCCCGCTTGACGCGATGGCATGGCTCCTGGTGCGAATCCTGCCGGACCGGCCGGCGCCGGCCGACCCCGCAACGCCGCGCTACCTCGATGAATCCATCCTGGAGACGCCGCCGGTCGCGCTCGCCAACGCCGCCCGCGAGACGTTGCGCATGGGCGACACCACCGAAACCATGCTGCGCGACGTGATGACCGCGCTGCTCAACAACGACCGCAAACTCGTCGGCGAGGTGTCGAAACTGGATAATGTCGTCGACCGGCTCAACGAAGCGATCAAGCTTTACATCACCAAGCTCACGCGGGGCAGCCTCGACGAGCGAGAGGGACGCCGCGCCATGGAGATCGTCTCGTTCACCATCAACCTTGAGCATATCGGCGATATCATCGACAAGAATCTGTGCGAGTTGGCGACCAAGAAGATCAAGGGGCGTTATCAATTCTCCGCCGAGGGCGCGGCCGAGTTGTCGGCGTTTCACAAGCGGGTCTGCGACAGCCTGCAACAAGCGTTCGGCGTGTTCATGACCGGCGACGTCGAGGCCGCACGCCGGCTGCTGCGCGAGAAGGCGGAGTTGCGCACCGCCGAGCTCGCGGCCGCTGACCGGCATTTCGAGCGGCTGCGCGAAGGCCGGCCGGAAAGCCTGGAAACGACGTCGCTGCATCTCGACGTCTTGAGCGACTTAAAGCGCATCCACTCGCATATCTGCTCGGTGGCCTATCCGGTGCTGGAAGCAGCCGGCGATCTGCCGGCGCGGGAAGTTCCCGCGGCCGAGGCCTCCGCCGGCGGGCTCACCTATCAGCCGCGACTGCCGTAGCTATTCCATCACCCTGAGGTGCGAGCGAAAGCGAGCCAACCAAGTCGGCCAGTGCCGACTTGAAGCTAAATATCCGAAATCGGACAAGCCGATTTCGGTTGGGGCGATGGCTGCTGCATTTCGGTCGCATCCTTCGAGGGCCGCCAGCGCGGCCACCTCAGGATGACGGTCGCTAGGCCGCGCGCTCCGTGTGCGTTCCAGCGAAAGCCGGCGCCACTTCGGCCATGAAGCGCGCCATTTCGTCCTTCACCTGACCGTGCGGCTTTAAGCCCACATTGAAATAGAGGATGACCTCTTCAAAACCGGCCGCCTCGACTTTCTTCAGCGTGTCGGTCATCCGCGCCGGCGAGCCGATCAGCACCGAGTTTTCCGTCAAATCTTCCGGCCGGACTTTCTGCAGCCGTTCGACCATGCCGATGAAGTAGCGATAGCTCGGCGGCGCGGTTTTCGGATCGCCCGGGAAGGCGGGGATCACGCACTCTTTATAATAGCGGATCTGGCGCGCGCGCTGCGCATCTTCCTCGACTTTATTGTCGGCAAAATGTGCGAAGTAGCTGCACATCAGCCGACCCGGTCTGGTCCCGTGCCGCGCGCAACTCTCATGATAAAGATCGGCAACCTCCTTGAGCCCACCGTAGCTGATCGCCGCTGCAAACGGTGCCACGATCAGCCCGCAGCCGAGGCGGGCAGCCAATTCGATCGAGGGTTTGGAAAACGAACCGACATAGGTCGGGATCGGCTGTTGCACCGGCTTCGGCGTAATGCGCACGTCGTCGAACGAATAATGCTTGCCGTGATGGGAAATTCGCCCATCCGCCCGCCAAAGCCGCCGCACCAGTTCCAGTCCTTCCTCGAAAATCCCCTGATTGTCGGCAAACGAGACATGGAATGGCAGGTATTCACGTTGGTCGTAACCGCGCCCGCAGGCGAAATCGACACGGCCGTTGGACAGAAGATCGAGCGTCGCCCATTGCTCGGCGACCCGGATCGGATGATGCAACGGCAGCACGGTCACCGCCGGCGCCAGGCGGATATTTTTCGTATTGGCGGCGACGTAGCTGAGCACGAGGTCCGGACAGGACAAAACGCCGAGCGAATTGAAATGATGCTCGCCGATCCAGGCCGAGTGCATGCCGAGCTCTTCGGCATAGAGCGCTTCGGCGGTGATGTCGGCAACGAACTGATTCGAAGAGCGCGTGTTGTTCTCGTAGTGATTGTCGCTCAGCGTGAAATATCCGAACTCCATCGCATCCTCCCGCGGCTTTTCGTTGCCTAGTTTAATGATATTTGAATCTGCAACTATTGTAAATGCAATAATCTATGCTAGAACGTGTTGAACGCGCCATTGACCGCGGGAATCCTGTGCCAGCCACCAAGCTCGAACTCGATAACTACCTGCCCTACCTGGTCAACCGGGTCGGCACCGCCATTGCCGAGCAATTCGGCACCGAGGCGCTGGCGCCCTACGGCCTGAGCATTGCGATGTGGCGCGTGATGGCGGTGCTGGCCAGCGCGGGCACCCAGCGGCAGATCGATCTTGCCGAACTTACCAGCATCGAGGTGTCGACATTGTCGCGCATCGTGACCCGGCTGACGCGCATCGGCATCGTGACGCGCACGCGTTCGCCCAACAACACTCGCGAAGTCGAGGTGAGACTTACCGCGAAGGGAAACGCGCAGGTCGCTCGCCTCGTTCCCATTGCGCGCGCCTATGAAACCGCCGCGATCGCCGGTCTGGCGGCGCAGGATATCGCCGTGCTCAAACGCTGCCTCCGTCGCGTCTATGCCAACATGAAGAACCGGCAGGCGCCGGCGGTCGCGGCCGAATAGCGGCTATCACTGCGCTGCCTTGCCGCCTGCCTTGCCGCTTTCCTTCCGGCGATGCCTCGCCTACCCTTCGGCACCGCGTGCACATTTCGCGCCGCAAAAAAGTTTCCGGGAGGAAAGATGGCCGGTGAGGACGTCTATGTTTCGCGTCTGCTCGACGAACGCGGGCTGAGCGCGTTTCAGATCCGGGTGCTAATCTGGTCGGTGCTGATCGCGCTGATCGATGGCTACGACATCGGCGCGATCGCCTTTGCGGCGCCGCACCTGATCGCCGATTGGCACGTCCATCCCGCCGACCTCAAATGGGTGCTGACCGCCAGCAACATCGGCGTTCTGTTCGGCTCGCAGCTGTTCGGCTGGGTCGGCGACCGCTACGGCCGCAAGACCGCGCTGATCTGCTGCAATCTGTTCTTCGGCGTTTTCACCTTCGCCGCGGCTCATTCGACCAATCTCACCGAATTGTTTTGGCTGCGCACCATCGCCGGGCTCGGCATCGGCGGCATCATTCCGAACGTAGTCGCGATCAACGCCGAATCGGCGCCGCGCAACCTGCGCGCGACGCTGGCGATCATTGCCGCGGGCAGCGTGCCAATGGGCGGCGCGCTGGCAGGCTTCGTCAGCGCGGGTTTCGTCGGCAAATATGGCTGGCCGATTCTGTTCTATGTCGGCGGCGTGGTGCCGGTCGTGGCCGGACTTGCCGCACTCGTCGGTCTGCCGGAATCGATCAAATACATGGCGTTGCACGAAAGCCAGCGGCCGCGGATGGGCAAGCTGATCGCGGCCTTGCGGCCCGACCTGAACATATCGCCCAACGCCCGCTTCATCATCGAAGATGAAAAGCAATCGCCATCATCGAATCCGATTCATCTGTTCGGCAACGGGATGTGGCTGATTACGCCGCTTGTCTGGTTGCTGTTCGTCTTCAATCTGATGGGCTTCTTCTTCCTGATCAGCTGGACGCCAACCCTGATGGCCACCGCCAAGGTACCGCAGGCCACGGCGGCGCTTGCCGGCGCTCTCCTCCAGGTCGGCGGCACGGTCGGCGCACTGGCGCTTTGCTGGTGGTTGCAGCGCAGCCGCTTCCTCGCCATCGCCATCCTGTTCGTGGTCGCGGTGCCGGTGGTCGGCTCGATCGGTTACTGGGGAACCAAATCCGCGGCAGCGCTGCTGGCTTCGACGTTCTGCGCGGGCTTTCTGGTGCTCGGCATCCAGACCGGCATCAATGTGGTCGGCGCCATGATCTATCCGACCTCGCTGCGCGCCAACGGCTCGGGCTGGGAGTTGGGCATCGGCCGTTTCGGCTCGATTGCCGGGCCGGTCATCGGCGGGCTTTTGGTCGGCTTGCCGCTGGAAATCCTCTACGCCTATTCGGCGCTGCCTTTCGTCGCCGGCGCGATCGTCTGCTTCGCCGTCTATTTTCTCAACAACGCACGGCTGCACGCGCATCCGGAATTGGCAAAGGCGCAGTGAAACGCAATTCATACGAGTAAAAGCGCCAAAATCAGACCTAAGTCACTCGCAAGCGGAATTGCTGGCGTCTCTGCCCTGGGCTTTGGAATTAGTTGCAAAGCGCCCGAGCCGGACGACAAGTGATTGCCGATTCAAAACGGCTCGTAATCGCGCAGCGCCGGGATCACTTTCTCGCCGAACAGGCGGATCGATCGCATCAGTTCGGGCTCCGGCAGATCGGCGAAATTGAATTCGCCCATGATGCCGTTGAACAGGCCCGCTTGCGCAGCGGCGCGGATTTTCGCCGCGACGGTGTCCGGCGAGCCGATGAACACCAGATCGTGCTTGAGCAGATAATCGGGGTTGAACACGTTCCGCATGATCTCCGAGGCGCCCGGCTCGCCGCGGCCGACGAACATGCTGGCAAAAATCGCCACGCGCTCCTCGAAGCTTGCGCCGGATTTCGCCTGCGGCAGAAAGCCCTCATAGGCGCGGCTCGCGCGAAACAGCGCGATATCGAGCGCCCTCTCGTCGCTCTCGTCGACGTAGATGACGGTGCTGTAGCCGATGTTCGGCTTATGCGCCCAGCCGGCCCCCTGCCAATCGGTCAGGAATTTCCGGTAGCGGGGCGCGGCATCGGCGCGCGGGTAGACCAGAAAATAGCCGGGATTGATGCCGCGCTTGGCGCAGAATTCCAGCGTCTGTGGATCGCGGCTCATCATCCACAGCGGCGGATGTGGCCGCTGCATCGGCTGCACCGAAATCTCGGCGTTATCGGTGTGAAACTCTTGGCCGTGAAACGAGAACGGCTGCGTGTCGCCGAACGCCGCGTTTAAATAGTCGACGAATTCCAGTGTCGGCGATTTGCGCTGGCTGTAATCGAGACCGAACGGCCGGAAATAATCGGCGTTGATGCCGGGAACCAAGCCGAGCTCCATGCGGCCGCCCAGCATCTGGTCGACGATGGCAATGTCCTCGGCGAGCCGCAGCGGATGGTAGAGCGGCACGATGTAACCCATTGGCCCGATGCGCAGCCGCTTGGTGCGGGCGCCAGCGCCGACCGCGTACAGGTTCGGCGACGACATCCAGCTTTCGTCGGGCCGAAAATGATGTTCGACGCAGAAGGCGTGGTCGAAGCCAACCTCGTCGCACAATGCAATCTCGCGCCACAGCTGCTCGTAGCGCTGGTGCGGCGTCATGCCCGGCTTCGCCCAGATATGGGAAAAATGCGAAAATTTCATCGGTTCAATGCGACAGGCATTTGATTCCCGCCGGCGGCAGATCGGGCGGCAGAAAATAAAACGGATTCGGCAGCTTGAAGCATTTCTCGGCGTGATCGTTGCCGGGATCGCCGATCAAATCACTGTACTGGTCGCCGAGATTGGCGACGATGTGGTATTTTTGTTCGATTTGCTTGCGGATATCGGTCTTGTAGACTGAGACAAAGCCCGGGCTGGCCGGCGGCCGCAAGTAAAGGCCCTCCCAGTCTTCGTAGCCCTGCATGCGCAAGTTTTGCTCCGTCGCGGCGCGCATCTGCGGCTCGTCGCGGCGGCCGGTAATGAAGAACACCGCGACCTTGCCGCCACTACGATCGTTCAGCGTTTTCACCAAACGAACGAAGTCGAGCGTGGGGGAAAGCGCGACCCCGCGCGCGCTGAGAAACCAATTCCGCCAGCCGCAGGCGGTTTTCGCGCCAAGGTCGCACGGTCCGTCGGCGAAAAACGCGAAATGATCGTGATAAAGAACCTCCCAATTGGATAACGATGTCTCGTCGATATCCAGCACCACCGCGGCGTTGTCGACTTGCGGCGCGCGTTGCCGCACCCAGTCCCGCGCCTGCGCCACTGCGGCGGCAACGTCGTTCATGTAATCGGTGCAGCGGTAGGCAATCAATTGCCGCGCCAGAAGGCCGATATTGATCGGCCACTTGGTGTCGAGCTCTTGCCGGGCGGGCGGATTGCGGCAACCGGATGCGTCCTCGGCGCGGACCGGCCAGCTTGCGACCGAAGCCACCACCGCGACCGCCACGGCCGTACCCAGGCACACTGTGCGTAAGGTTGTCATGATCACCGCCGAGGCTGCGACAAAGAACGCAGCACCCTTTAGGTCTTGCGCCTGACATCCGAGGGCCGGATGCCGAATTTCCGGCGGAACATGGTGCTGAAATGCGACGAACTGTTGAAGCCGACGCGATACGCAATCTCCGTCAGCGACAGCGACTCGTTGTTGCCTTTCAGCAGCATGTCGAAACTGCGCTCCAGCCTTCGATTCCAAATCCAGTGGGAAACCGACGTTCCTTCGAGCCGGAACAAGGAATGCAGATAGCGCAGCGATATCGCGTTGGCCTTGGCGATCGCCTCGAGCGTCAGGTTGGGATCGTCGAGGTGGTCTTCCAGCCACGCCTTGACCGAACGAAGCCGCGCTCTCTGCACCACCTGGTCGGCGAGCGGCTCGGCCTGGTGCGCCGAGTCGAAGGCCAGCGCCAACACATCCATCAACTCCTCGCCAAGGCGGGCGCGAGCCGAAACGTCGAGTGAGGCGCCTTGAGTCGCCAGCGACGTGCAGAATTCGGTGGCGATGCGGCCAAGCCCCTGTCCCGTGCTCATGGTCGTCGATATCGGGACCCGATCTTTGGCAAAACGCGATGCAAACTCCTTCCGCGGCAATTCGAGGTAATAGGAACGGATGCGGTTACGACACTGCAGGACGTAGGGTTCGGATGCGCAAAACAGCGCGCCTACGCCGGCATTGGTCGCCAGCGTCTCCCCATCCTGGAGAACATTGATGTTCCCGGCCTGAATCAACTGAACGTAGTAGCAATCCTTGTCGAGCTTCGATAAATGCGAGGCGCGTCTCGATATCTGCTGCCGCGACAGCAGAATGTCGGTCAAAGCGACCGAGCCGAACTGCACCTCACGGATAAAGCCGTCATAGTTGGATTGATCTTCAGCATGGACGTCGACGTGTACGTAAACGTCGCAGATCGCATCGCGCCATGCGGCATAGCGTTTTTTACGCTCCAGGCTCTCCGTCGAGAAAACAAGATCCATGTTCTCCCTCCCTCCGTGGAGGCCAATCGACCCCTCGAGCAACGCTCATAGCCATCGCCGTGGCTAATCGCGCGGGTCGGGAGTTGGCTTGCCGCTGGGCTTTTTATTTTTGTTCTTTGACTGCCGGGGGTTAGTCGGCCCCGATCGGGCAAAAATAAGCATAGGAGTGCACGGTCAAGCAAGTGTCCTGCGCGCAGGGGCAAGACCTCCCCTTTTGTCCGGCAGCATGCTGTAATCGCTGTGAATTGGCCATCAGAGGCCATGCACCGTGAGCCGGCGGGCCGCCGGCTGGAGGAACGCTCATGTGCCTTGCGGTTCATTTGACGCAAGAGCGCACCATCGTCCCGCCGCAGGCCGGGCTTGGCCGAATGAAAGTTTGCGTCAATCGCCGCGGAGCGATGCGATGAAACGCTTTCGTATCACCCAGCAGGAAATCGTCTTCGTGGTGTTCGCCGCGCTGTTTGTTTTCTGCTCGTTGTTCTTGAAGGGGTTTTTGACGTCGGCGAATATTTTGGCATTGCTGCAGAACGTTTCGGTGCTCGGCATTCTCGGCCTGGCAATGGCGATCGTGGTGATCGGTGGCGGCATCGACATCTCGCTGATCGCCGCACTTGCCGTGCCGCCCGGCCTGGTTTTGCAAATGGTGCAAGATGGCCATTCGCTCAGCAGTTCGATCGTCGTGGCTTTCGCCATCGCGATCGCCTTCGGCCTCGTCAATGGATGGCTGATTGCCTACGCCGAAGTGCCCTCGCTGTTCGCGACGCTCGCCAGCGGCATTTTCCTGGCCGGCTTGGGCCAGGCATTCCTGTTCCGGGTGGAAGTCGTGCAGTGGAGCGACGGCATGGCGGGGTTCGACCGGCTCGGCCAGGCCAGCGTGTTCGGCGTGCCGATGCCGATTATTCTGTTGGCTGCCACCTGTCTCGCCGTTGCCTTCCTGCTCCGCCGCACGCGCTGGGGCGCATACATCTACGCCGTCGGTGACAATCGCGCCGCGGCCCGCGTGACTGGAATTCCAACGCGCCCGATCATCGTGCTGCAATATGTGCTGGCGGCGGTTATCGGATGCTTCGCCGGTCTAGTACTGGCGGCATCGGTCAATTCGATGCCGACCCGAATTTTCAATTCGACGCTGATCTACGACGTCATCCTCGTCGTCGTGCTTGGCGGCATCGGCCTGTCGGGCGGTCGCGGCGGCGTCGTCAACGTGATCCTCGGTACCTTGCTGATCGGAACGATGCTCAACGGCATGACGATCATGAACTTGTCCTATGCCGCGCAAAATCTGGTGAAGGGCGTCGTGCTGCTTGCCGCCGTCATTGCGGACACGTTTATCAATCCGCGCAACGAGGAGACGGCGCAACAAGGCGACATTTGAAACTGCAACCGTGGTGTCTACAAAAGGGAGGAATCGATGACTTCGCTTTCGAAATGGACGTGTGCGGGACTGATGGCTGCCGGCATCGCCGCGGCCGCAAGTTCCGGCGTCTTCGCCGCCGAACAGGGGCTCAATGAGCCCTTCCAGGCGAAATTTCGCGCCGACTTGTCGGGCAAAACGATTGCCTTCGTACCGGTGGCGATGGGCTTCGACCTGACCGAAGGCTGGTGGGCCGGCCTGAAGAAGGAGCTAAAGCCCTACGGCATTAAGTTTGAGCTGCGTGACCCCAATTGGAACACCAACGCCGGCGCGCAGGCCGTCACCTCGCTGGTCACGGAAAAACCGGCGGTGATGGTGATCCACAATCCGGACGTGCAGACATATGCCAAGCTGCTGAAGCGTGCTGAGGATGCCGGCATTTATGTTGTGCAGATCAACATGGGCTCGGCTTACCGCAGTTCGGCTTTCGTCGGAGCTAACTGGATCGAGATCGGCGAGCGGGACACCGAGGCCGTCGTCAATGCCTGCAAGGGCAAATCGAACAAGATCGCGATCGTACAGGGGGCGGTCTCGGCCGCGGCAAGCGCCTACACGTTGCGCGGCGTATCGAATGTCCTCGCCAAGCATCCCGAAATCACCGTCGTCTCCAGTCAGGCGGCCGATTGGGACGCGGCCAAAGCGAAAGGGATCACCCAGACCGTTCTCAAACAGCACCCGGACCTCTGCGGCATCGTCGGCTTCTGGGACGGCATGGACATCGGCACCGCGGCGGCGGTCAAGGAAGCTGGCCTGACGGGCAAGGTGTTCCTGGCGACCTCCGGCGGCGGCGAGCACAGGGGTGCGTGCGACCTGGTGAAGACCGGCGCCTTTGACCTAGACCTGAGCTATGACGTACCGACCCAGGCCGCGCAGATGGCTGGCACCATCAAATGGCTGCTCTCCTCGACCGACGCGAAGCCGGGCGCAGTGAAGGGTTCGGAATATACGACGCTGATTCCGATCACCAAAGCGAATGCCGACGCGCCCGGCACCTGCTGGAATCTCGACGAACTGAAGAAAGAAGCCGGCGAATAAGCCGACGCCAGCCGGACGCAATTGCGTCCGGCTGGCTCTTCCTCACTCGCGGTTCCGGAGTTCGCAACGCCGATGCGCGAAGCCATTATCCGTCTGCGCTACCGCTATTGGCCCGACCACTGGCTCGGTGAAATACTTTCGAAGCGCTGGACCGAAACCGCCATTCCGGTTTTCGTGCTGCTGATCGTCGGCTTCTGGCTAAGCCAGTCGATCCATAATTTCCTTTCGCTGGCGAGCCTTGCCGATACGGCGCGCCAGGCCTGCGAGATCGGATTCATTTCGCTCGGCATGGCGCTGGTCGTCATTGTCGGCGGCATCGATCTTTCGGTTGGCTCGATGTTCGCGCTGACCGATTTTTGCGCGCTCTTCACCCTTGACGTGCTCGGCTGGCCGGTCCCGCTGGTCGCCGCTGCGACCGTCGTCTGCGGCATGTTGCTTGGCGCCGTGAACGGCATACTGATCGGCTATCTGCGGCTGCGCGCTTTCATCACGACACTGATCACGCTGATCATCTACCGCTCGGCGTTCGATCTCTTGATCCAGCGTTACTCGAACGATATTGCCGCCGCGTTTCCCGATTTTCCGTCCTGGGATTTTGTCGGCAACGGCACGGTGCTCGGCGTACCGAGCGTCGCGATCCTTTACATCGCGGTGGCGATTTTCGGTCACATCTTCCTGACCCGCTTGCGTCCGGGCTGGCACGTGACCGCAATCGGCGGGTCGCGGCGCTCGGCCTACAATTCAGGCGTCGCGGTCAGGCGCACGATCGCGCTTTGCTATGTCGCCAGCGGCGCATTGACGGCCGTCGGCGCGCTGTTCTTCGCCGCCCGCCTGGGCACGGTCGGCGGCGACATCGGGGTCGGCCTTGAGATTACCGTGCTGACCGCCACGGTGTTGGGCGGCATCACGCTAGGCGGCGGCAGGGGCTCGGTCGCGAAATCGTTGGTTGGAACGCTGATCGTGCTCCTGATCATCAATGGGCTGACCACGCTCAACGCGCGTGGCGGCGTCAACCGCATCGTGCTGGCCGGTATCCTCTTGACCGCCGCGATCGTCGACATCCGCTGGCTGAAGAACCGCTCGCGCATTATCAGCAAGGTCTATGTGAGCCCGACCTATCTGGCGCTGCCGGAACCGCCGGCGACCGAGATTGGCGGCGGCGGGCCGTTCGAACAGAATGACAAGTTGCGCTCGGTGTCGCTGATCGGCTTGGGCCGCATCGAGGCGCCCGAAGACGTGATCCTCGATCGCCACGACAATCTTTACGCCGGCTCGCGTCATGGCGACATCATTCGTTTCTTCCCGCCCGACTACGAGCGGATGGAGGTGTTCGCCCATATCGGCGGTCAGCCGTTGGGGATGGCATTCGACCGCAAGGATAATCTCTACGTCTGCATCGGCGGTATGGGCCTCTACCGCATCGCGCCGGACGGCAAGGTCGAGAAAGCCACCGACGAAACCAACCGCAGCCTTTACTCGGTGAACGACGACAGCCGCCTTCGGCTGGCGGACGATCTCGACATCACCGACAGCGGGCTGGTGTTCTTTTCGGAAGCCACTGTGCGCTACGAGATGGACGAATGGCCGATCGACGGGCTTGAGGCGCGCGGCAACGGCCGCATCATCTGCTACGACACCAACACCGGCAAAACGCATACTGTGTTGCGCGGCCTCAAGTTCCCGAACGGCATTTGCGTCGCCAGCGACGGCCAATCGATCCTGTTTGCCGAGACCTGGGGATGCTCGGTCAAGCGATATTGGTTCGACGGGCCGAAGAAAGGCGCCGTCGAGACGGTGATCGACAACCTGCCGGGCTATCCCGACAACATCAATCTCGCTTCCGACGGAAACTATTGGCTCGCCGTCGTCGGCATGCGCAGCCCCGCCCTCGATCTGGCGTGGAAGATGCCGAGCTTTCGCTTGCGCATGGCCAAACGCGTGCCCGGCGACGAATGGTTGTTTCCCAACATCAACACCGGCTGCGTGGTGAAATTCAACGAAGCCGGCAAGATTCTCGAATCCTACTGGGACCTGAAAGGCGTCAACCATCCGATGATCACCTCCATGCGCGAGCATCGGGGCTACCTGTATCTTGGCGGCATCGCCAACAACCGCATCGGCCGCTACAAGCTGGAACGCGCCAACCCGAATTTCGTGCAGTACGAAAAACGGTGGGGGAAGCAGTAGTGTTCGGCGTTCTTCGCGAATTTGCGCAAGGCTTTCTTGGGCGCGGTGACGCGACCATCACCGTGCCGTCATTCGACGGCGCGCTCAAACCGAACCAGGCGCTCGAACGCGCCGAGACCTTGTTGCAATGCGAGGCGCCGGAAGAACTGGCGAGCAACGGGGCAGGCGTCTATTTCGCCGACGGCACGAGCCTCTCGCGCATTGAAGGCAACGGCGCCATCACAATCCGTGAGTTCGACCGGCCCATCACCGCACTTGCCTGCCTGCCCGGCGGTGCCGTTGCCGTGGCGCTCGACGGCCGTGAAGTCCGTATCTACGCAAACCCGGCGGCGGCAAAGCCGCGCGTGACCTTCGAAGGCGCGAGTATGCGCAGCGTCAACGCTCTGGCATCGGCCCGAAGCGACGCGCTCTATGCCACCGATGGGTCGGCGACACATGACGTCGCCGAATGGGCTTTCGACCTGATGGAGCGGGGCCGCTCGGGCCGCGCGCTCCGGCTCGATTTGAATACCGGGAAGATCAGTGTCCTCGCCCAAGGCCTGCATTACGCCTTTGGCGCTTGCGCGATGGGCGATACCGCCCTGATTTCGGAAAGCTGGCGTCATCGGCTGATCTCGGTTGCGCCGAACGGAGCGAGCAAGGCGGTGCTGACCAATCTGCCGGTTTATCCCTCGCGCCTGTCGCCCGCCAGCGGCGGCGGCTGGTGGCTGACCGCTTTCATCGCGCGCACACAGCTCGTGGAATTCGTGCTGCGCGAAACCGCCTACCGCAAACGCATGATGGCGGAGATCGACCCGGAATATTGGATCGTGCCGCGGCTCAGTTCGGGCAAGTCATTCAAGGAACCGATGCAAGGCGCGCATCTGAAGACCATGGGCGTCGTCAAGCCCTGGGCGCCGCCGCGCTCCTATGGGCTGGTGATCCGCCTCGACGCGGCCTGCAAGCCGATGTTTTCCCTGCACAGCCGGGTCGACGGCACCAATCACGGCATCGTATCGGCGATCGAAAGCGGCGGTTGGCTTTACATGATCGCGAAAGGCCCCGGCCGCGTGTTGCGTTTGCCGATCGAAGGCCTCGCCAAGGAATTCGGCGTATGAGCGATATCATTCTCTCGCTCGAAAAAGCGACCAAGCTCTATTCCGGCGTCCCGGCGATCGAGGACGTCGACTTTGAACTCAGGCGCGGCGAGATTCATGCGCTGGTCGGCGAGAACGGCGCCGGCAAGTCGACCCTGACGAAAGTCATGGCCGGCGTCGTGACGCTGACCTCCGGCGCGATGAAGATCGACGGGGCGGAAGCATCGCCCGGCACGCCGCTGGAAGCGCGCAACCTCGGCGTCGCCATGGTGTTCCAGGAGAACAGCCTGGTTCCGACCATGACAGTCGCGCAAAACCTCTTCCTCGGCCAGGAGCGCTTCTACAATCGCCTGCGTGGCATCAACATCGCCGCACAGCAGTTTCTTCAGTCGCTCAACTTTGACGTTCCACCCACGGCAATAGTCGGCTCGCTGGGAGCTGCAAAGAAGCAGATGGTCGAGATTGCGCGCGCGGTACTGCATAACGCCAAGATGATCATCTTCGACGAGCCGACCGCCGCATTAACGCCGGAAGAGCGGAAATACTTTTTCGATCTCGTGCGCGATCTCAAGCATCGCGGCGTTTCCATTGTCTTCATCAGCCACGCGCTGGAAGAGGCATTGATCCTTGCGGATCGGATCACCGTGCTGCGCGACGGCAAGAAGATCGTCACCGACGACGCGAGTAAATTCGACCGTGCGCGCATCGTGCAGGCGATGGTCGGCCGCGACCTTTCGCACACCCTTTACGGTGTGAAGAAAACGACGGTGCGGCCGGCGGGCGAGCGTGTCCTGACCATTCAGAACCTCAAGATGGCGCCGATGGTGAAGAACAATTCGCTGTCGATCTTCGCCGGCCAGATTACCGGCGTGTTCGGGCTGGTTGGCGCCGGCCGCACGGAGACCTTCAAAATCGTCGCCGGCATCATGAAGCGCGACTTCTTTTACGGCGGCGACGTCATCCTGCGCGACAAGCCGGTGCGCTACCGGGTACCCGCGCCGGCGGTCAAAGCCGGCGTCGCCTACGTCACCGAAGACCGCAAAATCGAAGGCTTCTTCGAGACCGCCACGATTGCGCGCAACATCTATCTCGGCCTGCTCGCCAAATTCCCCGGTGGGCGGGCGCTGTTGTCGCAACGCGACCAATCGGCGTCCAGCGCGGATTGGGTCAAACGCCTCAACGTGCGCGCGATCGGCGACGCGGCGAAGGTGATCGAGCTATCCGGCGGCAATCAACAAAAAGTCGTCATCGCCAAATCCCTGGTCCAGGAACCCGACCTCATCATCTTCGATGAGCCGACGCGGGGCGTCGACGTCGGCGCGATCGTTGAAATTCATGAATTGATCAATCGGCTCGCCGATGCCGGCAAGGCGGTGGTAGTCATCTCCTCCTACCTGCCGGAAATTCTTGGGCTGTCGGACCGCATCCTGGTCTCGCGCCAGGGCAAGGTGGTGGAGGAGTTCTCGGCGCTCGAGGCGACCGAAGAGAAAATCATGTACGCGGCGATTCACTGATGGCCGACTCTGCGACGATGAAAACGACAAAGGCTTCGCGCGATGTCGTCACGATCGCCGACATCGAGGCTTTGGAGGCGCACCCTTACGACGAACTTGTTCCGGCGCGAACGCTGATCGACCTACTGCGTGCGACCGCGAGTCTTCACCCCGACCGGCCTGCAATCACCACCGTTCCGGGGGGAGGATTTTTGGGACGGTCGTCGACGATCTCGCATCGCGATCTCTATAAGAGAGCAATTCGCGCGGCGAATCTCTTTCATGGCCTTTTGGAAGCGGAAGGCGGCACGGTCGCATTCCTGGGACCGATCGTCGAAGGGATGATGGAAGCGCTGTTGGGAGCGCAGACGGCAGGCGTGGCCAGCACGATCAATTATCTTCTCAGCGCCGAAGTCATCGCCGATTTGCTGGCCGCGGAGCACGCGTCCGTTCTCGTACTTTCCTCGCCGGATGCCGACGCCGCCATGTGGCAAAAGGCGCAGGACGTCGTCCAGCGGGCGGCGTTCTTGAAAAAAATCGTAGTGCTCGGAAATCCGGGCGCCGCCGGCGGATCGATGATGGAGTTTGCGGAACGCGCTGGCCGGCACGACGACGAAGCATTGGAATTCGAGCCGCGGTCGACCAGAGAGACGGTCTGCGCGCTCTTCCACACCGGCGGCACGACGGGACGGCCCAAGCTCGTCCGCCTGACGCATGGCAACCAAATTCACGCGGCGTGGAGCTTCGCGCAAGTTCATGGGCTGGACGAAAATGACGTCGTGATCAATAGCTTTCCGCTGTTTCATGTCGGCGGGACCATGACGACCGGCCTCTCGGTGCTGGCGGCCGGCGGTCACACGATCCTTCCCTCGCCGCATAGCTTGCGAGACCGCGAGGCGATCCGGACGTATTGGCAGTTGGTCGACGCCTTTGGGGTGACGATCGTCAGCGGAGTTCCAACGTCGATCACCGCGCTGGCCGAGATACCGGTCGGCGACGCCGACATCACAACCGTTCGGATGGGACTGACCGGCGGCGCGGTTTGCCCCAAGGCCGTGAGCGAGCGTTTTTTTGATCGGACCGGGATCAAGCTCTACGAAACCTATGGGATGACCGAGACCGCGGCCGCCATTTCCTTCAATCCCGGTCGCGGGACGCCACTGCAGGGAAGCGTCGGGTTTCGCGCGCCGTTCGCCCAGACCCGGATCGTCAGCCTCGATCCAGGCACGAACGAAGCGATCTGCCCGCCTGAAACAAGCGGTTTGGTGCTGGTCCAGGGACCGCAGGTGTTCCCCGGCTATGTCGATCCCCGGCACGACGAGGGCGTACGACGCAACGACGGTTGGCTGAACACAGGCGATGTCGGTTACCTGACCGACGACCAAAGACTGGTGCTCACCGGCCGCGCCAAGGACCTGATCGTTCGCAGCGGGCACAACATCAATCCGGCCGATATCGAAGACGTAGCCAACACCTTTCCCGGCGTGCAAATCAGCGCTGCCGTCGGCATGCCCGATGCCTACGCGGGCGAGGTACCGATCCTCTATGCCGTTCCCGCGCCGGGCGCGCGGCTCGATGCGGCGCTCCTGCAACGCTATGTGGAAGACCACGTCGCCGAGCCGCCGGCAAAGCCGAAACGCGTCATCGTCGTCGACGCGTTGCCAACGACCGCGGTCGGCAAGATCGTGAAGAATGAGCTACGCGACCGTGCCGTGGCCGAGAAGGTCAAGATCGAGGTCGAGCGCATCTTCGGCGACACGGTCATTCCCATCGTCGCCGTCGCCAAGGACGAGAAACTGAGTACGGTGGTGCGGATCGAAATCTTAACCGACGACGCCGTCGGTATCCGGGAGCTGAAAGACGCGCTGGCGCCGTTGCCGCAGGCCTGTACCGTGGTCGCTCGACCCGCCTAGACCGCGATCCGATCACGTTGCATCCGACCCGAGGCCGGATCGTTCGCTGCAACACGATCTGTTCCAAAACCCAGTCGCCACTACTTTTTCGGATCGCGCTCTAACCTTGCGCCCTACAATCCTAAACGTCTGTTTTAAAGTCTTCTAATTCTTAACTTGGCGAAAGTACTTGGCTTTTTTTTCGAAATACCAAAAAACCGCTGCATGCGAAAATCTTTCGTGGAGGCTGCGCTTGGCCGCAAAAACGTTGCGCACAAGCGCCGCGTCCAACGATGGCGCTCAGAGCCGCTTCTACCGGATAGTCGCATGAGACGGTTCACTCGATATTGCACGCTCATCCTGCTCGCGTATGGCGTGATCCTGCCGGGC
>JAGXAC010000035.1 GCA_019075925.1 Hyphomicrobiales bacterium
GACAGGACTGGAATCTTGTCAACCGCCGCCTTGGGAATGAGCTGCAGCGTGATGCCGGTCGAGAACGGCGTGATAACGACCGGATGTTTGCCCTTCACCGAGTCGTAACATTCGACGCCCTTCTTGGTGTCGTAGCCGGTCTCACACTCCTCGGCGTTGATGCGCACGCCGCCGATGCCGCCATCACGCTCGTTGAGCATGGTGAAGTAATCGCCCATGCCATTCGAGAAGGGGATTCCGGATCCGGCATACGGGCCGGTCCGATAGGTGAACAGCGGAACGTATAATTCCGCCGCCTGTGCACTCGCGGCCGCGAGCGGTGCCGCGGTTGCCACTGCCAAGCCAAGAGCAAAATAACTGAGACGCATAGCCAATTTCTCCCTTGTTTTGCGTCGGCTCTCGGCCGGCGCATCGATAGTGCCCTCGATCTCTCTTTGGAAGGGAGGCGGAGGGAACCCGCGCCGGCCGTTTGGGCCGGCGCGGGAATTAGGTCGCAGTCTGCTACATAATGCGACGGTTCACCTCATGACGACTTGTCGCAAGCCTCACTGCGCTTGGGCCAGCCGGCATTGGCGGAAACGTAGCTATTCGCGGCACTGTCGATCAAAGGCAGGACTTTATCCTTGATCGGCTCGATCCAGCCCGAAGCCTTGCTCCACTTGGTCCCGTCCCAACGGGCCAAGTAGATGCCGTTGTGCCCGTTGTGGTCGGCACAGCTCAGGTGGATCGGAGCGGCGAAGTCCGGAAGACCGAGCTCCTTCCACCGCGCCTCGGTGATGTTGAGCGTCTCCAAGCCACGGCGCACGTCTTCGCCGGTGACTTGCTTCTTGCCGGTCAGCCGTTGCGCGCCGCGGATCGCTTCGACGATCAGGACCGCATTCATGACGCCGCGGTTGTAGAGAACCTCACCGACCTTTTCTTTCGGAGTCTGGGTGTTTCCCTTGTCGACGACGTATTTGAGAATGTCATGGATCGCAGGGTAGTTCTGACCCACGCCGCTGAAGCCCAGGGCTGAATAGCCCTTTGCTTCCGGGCCCGCAGGACGCACGTCATCTTCGCCGCCGGCCCACCAATTGCCGATAAAGTGGTCCATCGGGAAGCTGACCTTGATCGCTTCCTTGAGCGCGGTGGGATTCATGGCTCCCCAGCCTTGCATGAAGATCCAGTCGGGCCGGTCACGGCGCACGTCGAGCCAGAGCGAAGTCTGGTTCTGCATCTGCGCTCCCGGAACCGGATAAAGCTTCAGCGTAAAGCCGTAGTCTTTGGCCAGCGCTTGAAGCAGCGGGATCGGCTCTTTGCCGTAGGGAGCGTCGAGATGGACGAGGCCGATGGTCTTGCCCTTGAGCTTGGCGAAGCCGCCCTCAACATCGGCGATGTGCCGGATGAAAGCGGACGCGCCGTCCCAATACGTCGCCGGCGGATTGAAGACCCAAGGGAAATCATTACCGTCGGCGGACGCCGAGAGGCCATAGGCCATTGACAGAACCGGAATCTTGTCGACCGACGCCTTGGGGATCAGTTGCAGCGTGATGCCGGTCGAATAAGGCGTGCTGACGACCGGGTGCTTGCCCTTGGTCGCGTCATAGCACTCAACGCCCTTTTTGGTGTCGTAACCGGTTTCGCACTCCTCGACGATCAGACGAACGCCGCCAACACCGCCGTCGCGTGCGTTGAGCATGTTTAGATAATCGTGCATGCCGTTGAAGATCGCTATGCCGGCGCCTGAATAGGGGCCGGTGCGATAGCTCATCAGCGGGATGTAGATGCCGTCCTCCGCCTGTGCCGCCGTGACCGCAGCCGGAGCCGCGATGACGAGCGCCAAGCCGAGCGCAAGAAGCTTCAAACGCATGGCTTTCCTCCCTGGTTGGCGTCGGTTCGGCCGGCGCTTTATTTTTGATCTCATTCTCATCGTGGAGAATGAGCTTCCCCGACCGAGCCGTCTCGGCTGGACGGGATTGGGATGCAGTGTGCCCTATCAATAAGGAAAGGGCCACACCCTCAACTTTTGCTTGCCGATCTGCCAAAGCCGCGCCAGGCCGTTGGGCTCGACCACCAGAAAAACGATGATCAGCGCGCCGACGATGACGAACGTCAATTGCTCGGCTGCGGCGGGACGGATCGGAACGCCGAAATTGCCGGGAATAAGCCGCAGCCCGATCGGCAGAATGTAGATCAGCGCCGAGCCGAAAAACGATCCGATCAACGTGCCAAGCCCGCCGATGATAACCATGAAAAGGATCAGGAAGCTTTGGTCGATGGCGAACACTTCGGCTTCGGCGCCGCCATACCAAAGGAACACCATCATCGCCCCGGCCACGCCGCAATAGAACGACGAAACCGCGAAGGCGAGCAGCTTGGTGCGGAACAGCCTGATGCCAATCAGCTCGGCAGCGAGGTCCATGTCGCGGACCGACATCCACATGCGGCCAATGCGGCCGTGAACGATGTTCGAGGCAACCCACGTCAGCACGACAACAATGGTCAGCACCGCCAGATAGCGCGTGAGCGACGTGGCGGTCGGCCCGGTCATCGGAACGCCCATAAAGGTCCGCAGCGGCACCTCGATCGCGCCCGACACGCTGTAGTTATAGAGCCACGGAATGCGGATGAAGCACCATTCAAGGAAAAACTGCGCCGCCAGGGTCGCCACCGCCAGATAGAAACCCTTGATCCGCAACGAGGGCAGTCCGAACAACACGCCAACAGCGGACGAGAACAGCCCCGACACCAAGACCCAGATCAGGATGTTCACGTGCGGGAAGATGGTGGTCAGCTTCAGGCAGGCGTAAGCGCCGACACCCATGAACGCACCGGTGCCAAGCGACAACAGCCCGGTATACCCGGTCAGCAGATTGAGCCCGATCGCGGCAAGCGAAAAGATCAGAAACGGAATGAGAATGGTGTTGAGCAGGAAGTCGTTGCCGATCAGCGGAAACACCACGTAGGCGATCACCAGGATGACGGCTATTCCGATCCGATCCTGCAGGATCGGGAAAACCGCCATGTCGGCGGCATAACTTGACTTGTACTGACCAACCTCGCGGTAAAGCATCTCAGATACGCTCGATGATTTTTTCGCCGAACAGACCTTGCGGCCGGAAAATGAGGAAGCCAAGCGCGATCACGTAGGCGAGCCAGTTTTCGATGCCGCCGCCCAGCAAAGGTCCCCAATAAAACTCGCCGAGCTTCTCGCCGATGCCGATGATCAAGCCGCCGACGATGGCGCCCGGAATCGAGGTGAACCCGCCGAGGATCAGCACCGGCAGCGCCTTAAGCGCGATGACCTGCAACGAGAACGAGACCTCCGAGCGCGCGCCCCACATGATGCCGGTGGTCAACGCGACGACGCCGGCGGCAAACCAGACGATCACCCAGATTTGCTCCAGCGAAATGCCGACCGACAATGCCGCCTGATGGCTGTCGGCGACGGCGCGCAACGCGCGGCCGATGCGGGTGCGCTGAAAAAACACCGCCAGAACCGCGACCATGATGGAAGCAATGATGACGGCCGCGATGTCGATCTTTTGAAACGATACGAAACCGAAGTGGCCTTTCCACTCGATCGCTCCGCTCGGCAAATAGAGGTCTTGCGCAATCATGACCTTCGGATTTCCGCCGAACACCAACTGGCCAAAGCCGATGAGAAAATAAGTCAGGCCGAATGTGGCCATGAACAGGATGATTTCGGACTGGTTCACCAGCGGCCGCAGCATCAGGCGCTCGACGCCGAACGCCAGCACCAGCATCACCAGCACGGTAAGGCCGAGCGCGACGAAGGCCGGCACGCCATGTTCGTGCAGGCCGACGAGGGTAAGCGCGGCGAACACCACCATGATGCCTTGCGCGAAATTGAACACGCCCGACGCTTTGAAAATCAGCACGAAGCCGAGCGCGATCAGCGCATACAGCACGCCGCCGACCAGGCCGTCCCAAAGCGTCTGCATCAGCAGGTCCGGCGAGTGGACCATCTGCATGAACGGATCGACAAAGATCAGATAAAGAACGTGCATGCGGACCTTAATGCGTTTCGCCGAGATAGGCGCGGATCACGTCCTTGTCGCGCTTGACCTCGTCCGGCGTGCCATCGGCGATCTTTCGTCCATAATCCAATACGACCACGCGGTCCGAAAGATCCATCACCACGCCCATGTCGTGCTCGATCAGGGCGATCGTGGTGCCGTATTGCTGATTGACGTCGATGATGAAGCGCGACATGTCCTCCTTCTCTTCGAGGTTCATGCCGGCCATCGGCTCGTCGAGCAGCAGCAAATCGGGCTCCATCGCCAGCGCCCGACCAAGCTCTACCCGTTTCTGCAACCCGTACGGCAAACGGCCCACCTGGACTTTGCGGATCGCAGCTATTTCGAGGAAGTCGATGATTTCCTCGACCCGGCGCCGATGCTCAACCTCCTCCCTGAGGGCGGGGCCATAGCGCAGCAATTGCCAGAAAAATCCGCGGTGCATCTTGAGCGTCCGGCCCGCCAGGATGTTATCGAGCGTGGTCATCCCGCGAAACAGCGCGAGGTTTTGAAACGTGCGCGCGATGCCGCCGCGCGCGGCCGCGTAAGGACGCATGCTCTTGCGGACCTCGCCTTTGAAGGTGATGCGGCCCGACTGCGGCTGGTAGAAGCCGTTGACGACGTTGAGCATCGAGGTCTTGCCGGCGCCGTTCGGTCCGATGATGGCGCGGATTTCGCCCTTGCGGATATCGAACGAAACGCCGGTCAGCGCGCGTACACCGCCAAACGAGAGCGAGACGTCTTCTGCCGCGAGCAAGGCCTCGCCCAGTGCCGTCTCGTTGGCGGCAGGCTCCCTCATGCCGCGCGCTCCATCTTCGCCGACTTCGCCGCGGCCACCGGATGCGGCTTAAGATCGCGGATGGCCACACGTGCCGCGATTGTCCCCTTATGTCCGTCCTCGAAGGTGACCTCGGTGGTGATCTGCGCTTCGGTCGAGCCATCGTAGAAGGCCTCGACCAATGGGCTGTAACGATCGATGATGTGACCGCGGCGAAGCTTCTGCGTGCGGGTCAGTTCGCCATCGTCCGGGTCGAGCTCCTTGTGCAGGATGAGGAAGCGGTGGATTTGCGCGCCCGCCATGACTTCTTCCTCCGACAGCGAGCGGTTGGTCTCGTCGATATGCTGGGCAATCAAGTCGTAGACGCGCGGATTGGCGGCGAGTTCCTGATAGGACGCGTAGACGACGTTGTTGCGCTCCGCCCAGCTGCCGACCGCGGTAAGATCGATGTTGATCATAGCGCACGCGAACTCGCGGCCGGCGCCGATCGCCACCGCTTCGCGGATGTTGGGATAGAATTTGAGCTTGTTCTCGAGATATTTCGGCGCAAACACCGTACCGTCGCTGAGATGCCCGACATCCTTGGCGCGATCGATGATTTTCAGTTGTCCGTTCTTGGGGTCGAAGAAGCCGGCGTCGCCGGTATGCACCCAGCCGTCCGGCGTCAACACCTCGGCGGTCTTTTCCGGGTCCTTGTAATAACCGGCGAAAACGCCCGGCGAGCGATAGAGCACTTCGCCGGAATCCGAAATTTTCAATTCGACGTCCGGCGACGCCGTACCGACGGTGTCGGGATAAATCTTGCCGTCCGGCTGCGCGGTGACGTAGACCGAAGCCTCGGTCTGGCCGTACAGCTGTTTCAAGTTCAAACCGATGCCGCGGTAGAAGCTAAACAACTCCGGCCCGATGGCCTCGCCGGCGGTGTAACCGATGCGCACCCGCGAAAGACCGAACTGGTTCTTGAGCGGTCCGTAAACGAAAAATTCGCCGAGCGCATAAAGCAACCGCGCGCGCAGCGGAACCTTTTCGCGGTCGAGAATTTTTTCGCCCCAGCGCCGTGCGACGGCGATAAAGAAATCGAACACCTTGCGCTTCAACCGCCCGGCGTCCGCCATGCGAACCATGGTGATGGTCAGCAGATTTTCGTAAACGCGCGGCGGCGCGAAAGCATAAGTGGTGCCGATTTCACGGCGGTCCTGCACTACGGTGTCCTGCGCTTCGGGACAATTCACGCAATACCCGGCGGTAAACGCCTGAACGTAAGAGAAAATATAGTCGCCGATCCAGGCGAGCGGCAAATAGGCGATCACCTGTTCATTTTCATCGAGCCGGTCGAACGCGTTGGCGTTGCGCGCGGAGATGATCGTATTTTCATAGGTCAACATCACGCCTTTGGAACGGCCGGTCGTTCCCGAGGTATAGAGAATGACGCTGAGATCCTTCCCCTTCCCCGCACGCATGCCGGCTTCCCAGCGCTGCCCGCAGCCCGCATCGCTCGCCAGCTTCTTGCGGCCGATCGCTTGGACGTCCTCGAACGAAATCAGCCGCGCATGGTTATAGTCCTTCAAGCCGCGCGGCTCGTCGTAGACGATCTGGCTGAGTTGCGGCAGCCGCTCGGCGATAGCGATCAGCTTGTCGACTTGCTCCTGATCTTCGACGACGGCGAGCGTGACTTCCGCATGTGCCAGCACGTAGGCCATCTCTTCGGCCACGGCGTCAGCATAGACCGGCACGGGAATGGCGCCGAGCGCCTGGCCGGCGCACATCGCCCAATAAAGCCGCGGGCGGTTGGTACCGATGATGGTGAACTTGTCGCCGCGTTTGAGGCCGAGCTCGCCGAGCCCGATCGAAAAGGCGCGCACCTCATCGAGCACCTGCGCCCACGTCCAGGTCTGCCAAATACCAAGGTCTTTATGGCGCATCGCCGGACGCGAACCGAAGGTGCTCGCGTTGTGAATCAAGAGCTTGGGAAGCGTGTCCACAGAAGGATCGAGTGACGGCAAGGTTTTCCTCCGCCCGCTAGTGCGGGACAATCTTGCGCCGAAGGCGGCGTATTCGCGCTGGGGCGGATCGAGCGCTCGTTCGGTCTAAATGAGCTGCCGGTATCCGGAAGCTTGCAGATAAACCGCGCACGAACGCGGAAACCGTAGATTCCCCAAAATCCATGGTCACCGGCGGTTGGCTATTGTGCTCGTTATACTGGCGAATTCTCGCATTGCTGGGCGAAAACGACAATGCCATTTCACGCCCCGGGCGCAGGCATTTTGACGCAAATTCCCTTGACACTCCAAGCCATTGACGACCAGCGGCCGCTGGGGTGTGATTAACTTTCCATGCTTGATCCGTCCGCCAGCACGCCGGTCCCCCCATTGTTTGCCCTGGGCGAGGACCAGATTGCGGTCCGCGACATGGCGCGAGCCTTCGCCGCCGACGTTTTCGCGCCCAAAGCCGTCGCCTGGGACGAGGCCAAGCATTTTCCGGTGGCCGAAATGCGCAAGGCCGCCGAACTCGGCATGGGCGGGGTCTATGTCGCCGCCGACGTGGGCGGATCGGCGCTCACGCGGCTCGATGCCGCGCTGATCTTCGAGGCTTTAGCGACCGGCTGTCCGACCGTTGCGGCCTATATGTCGATCCATAACATGGCGGCGTGGATGATCGACGCCTACGGATCTGAAGCCCAGCGACGAACCTGGCTGCCGAAGCTCTGCACCATGGAATTTCTGGCGAGCTACTGCCTGACCGAGCCGTCGGCGGGATCGGACGCGGCGGCGCTGATGACACGCGCCGTCCGCGACGGCGACTCATATGTCCTCAACGGCCACAAGCAGTTTATTTCCGGTGCCGGCGCCGGCGACCTTTATGTCGTCATGGCGCGAACCGGCGGGCCCGGGCCATCCGGCGTTTCAACGTTCGTCGTGCCTGGCGACACCGCCGGCATTTCGCTCGGCGCCGGCGAGCGCAAAATGGGCTGGAACGCACAGCCGACCCGCGCGGTGGTTTTCGCCGACGCGCGCATTCCGGCGGAAAACCGGCTCGGCGAAGAGGGCGTCGGCTTCAAGATTGCCATGGCCGGGCTCGACGGTGGACGGCTCAACATCGCCGCCTGCTCGCTCGGCGGCGCGCAAATCGCGCTGGAGAAGGCGCTTGCCTACATGAAGGAGCGCCGCGCCTTCGGCAAACGCCTCGACGAATTTCAGGCGCTGCAATTCCGTCTCGCCGACATGGCAACGGCGCTTGAGGCCTCGCGGACGTTGTTGTGGCGCGCGGCGGCCGCGCTCGACCGCCACGACGCCGATGCCACCGTGCTCTGCGCCATGGCCAAGCGCTTTGTCACCGATGCCTGCTTCGACGTTGCCAACCAGGCGCTGCAACTGCATGGCGGCTACGGCTATCTGTCCGAATTCGGCATCGAGAAGATCGTGCGCGATCTGCGCGTGCATCAAATCCTCGAAGGAACCAACGAGATCATGCGACTCATCGTTGCGCGAAATCTTGTCGGACGATGAGCGCGGAAGAATTCCAGGACGGCGATCTCATCGTGCGGAGCGAACGCTCGCTGCGGCGGATCACATTGAACCGCCCGAAGGCATTGAACGCGCTCACGCTCGACATGGCGGTACGGATGACTGCGCTGCTGCGCCAATGGATCGCCGATCCCGAAGTCGGCGCGGTGCTGCTTGACGGCGCCGGCGAACGCGCATTTTGCGCCGGCGGCGACATCCGCGCACTCTACGACGCGGCGAAATCCGGGGGGGCCCTGCCCGCGCAATTCTGGTCGACCGAATATCGTCTCGACGTTTCGATCGCACGCTATCCGAAGCCGGTCATTGTGGTGATGGATGGCCTGGTGATGGGCGGCGGCGTCGGCCTGTCCACGCATGCCGCTCACCGCGTTGTGACCGAACGGTCCGCCATTGGGATGCCCGAAGTCAGCATCGGCTACTTTCCCGACGTCGCCGCGTGCTTCCTGCTGGCGCGGTCGCCGGGTTATGTCGGCACTTATCTGGCGCTGACCGGTGAGCGGATCGGCGCCGCCGATGCGATTTACTGCGGGCTTGCCGACATTAATATTCCGGCGGCGAAGCTCGCCGAACTGCCGGCCGCGCTCGGCGACTGCCGCACCGCCGCGGACACCACGGCAAGGCTGCGCAAACTTTCGGTGGCGACGCCCGCCGGCAAAATGGCAGCGGCAAGAAGCTGGATCGACGCGTGTTACGGCGCCAACGACGTAGAGGATATCGTCGGTCGCCTCGCCGCCACGAACGAGGATGCCGCGCGCGGTGCGCTCGAAGCGATGCGCAAGGCGTCGCCGACGTCGCTCAAAATCGCGTTGAAGAACATCCGTTCGGCCTTGTCGTTCAAGCGCGTGGAGGAAAGTTTCCAGCAGGACTTTCGCATCTCGCTTGCCTGCATCGCCGGACACGACTTTATCGAAGGCATCCGCGCGCAGATCGTCGACAAGGACCGCAATCCGGCGTGGGTGCCGCAACAGCTCGCGGATGTCACGCCACAGATCGTCGACCGGCACTTCAAATCGGTCGGCGCGCAAGAGCTCACGTTCGTCCAGTAAGGGAGATACGCAGATGTCGATCATCGGATTCATCGGGCTTGGGAACATGGGTGGCCCGATGGCCGCCAATCTGGTCAAGGCCGGCGAGCGTGTGCTCGGGTTTGATGTCGTGCCCGCTTCCCGCGACGCCGCCGCGCGCGACGGCGTGCAGATCGCCGGCAACGCCAAGGGTGCGATCGAGAATGCCGATATCGTCATTACTATGTTGCCTGCCGGCGAACATGTGCTTTCGGTCTGGAACGACGTGGTTCCGCATGCAGGGCAAGGCACCCTGTTCATCGATTGCTCGACCATCGACGTCGAGAGCGCGCGCAAGGCGCACAAGCTCGCCGCCGAGCGCGGGATTGCCACGCTCGATGCGCCGGTTTCCGGCGGCGTCGGCGGCGCCAAGGCGGCGACGCTCACCTTCATGGTCGGCGGCTCCGAACACGCCTTCGCCCGCGGCAAGCCGGTGCTCGAACGCATGGGCAAGCGCGTCGTGCATTGCGGCGAGGCCGGCAACGGCCAGGTCGCCAAGATCTGCAACAACATGATCCTCGGCGTGTCGATGATCGCGGTCGGCGAAGCGTTCGTGCTCGGCGAAAAGCTCGGCCTGTCGCATCAGGCGATGTTCGACGTGGTGTCGGCTTCATCCGGACAATGCTGGTCGCTGACCAGTTATTGCCCGGTGCCCGGCCCGGTGCCCGCAAGCCCGGCGAACAACGGCTACAAGCCGGGCTTTGCCGCGGCGCTGATGCTCAAGGACCTCAAGCTCGCCAAGGCGGCGGCCGATTCAGTCAAAGCCAAGACCGCGCTCGGCACGCAGGCCGCGGAAATCTACGACCACTTCGCGCAGCAAGGCCACAGCGGCGATGACTTCTCCGCCATCATCAATCTCGTGCGCGAGCAATCGAAGGCGCGTTCGTAACGGCGACGGCGGTAAGCCGCACGGGTTCCATTACGCCGCGTGAGGCGGCGTGGGGACCCGCTCGCGATCCCATTTACGCCGGCACGCGCAGTCTGGTCGCGTCTGCTCCGGCAGGCCGGATGGCCCCGCGACGCGGTAACGGCCGCGTCTCGCGTTCCGCCGCAAGCGGACGGGAGGGGCGCCAATCGCTGCGGCGCGGCTGCGCCGGCCGCCGGGCGAATTTGGCGGCCCATCCGGCGATCAGGAGACCGGCAGTCGTCATCAGGCCGGCAAGCGAAATCTTATCCAACGCCATTGCGGCGACCGACGCAGTCGATGCGCCGGAGGTTTCGACCAGCGGCCAGCGCAGCGGCGGCTCGGTCGCCGCCTCAGTCGTCGGCTGATCGCTGTAGCTACTGACGGAAGACGGCGCGCTCTCGCTTGCATCTTCGACAGCGGGAAGATTGCCCGGCCAGCGTGACGCGAATTCCATCTCGGATATCGGTCCGGCCGGCGAAGCCGACGACATCGGCTGCGCCGACAATGCCGCCGGCGCAGGCAAGGCGGGCGGAGCGGACGACGCTTGCGTCGCCGCCAATGCCGGCGGATTGGCGGCGACGGAATTCGCATCGTTCGCCGCAACCGGCGTTTGCGGTTGCTCGGCGCGACGCACGTGCAATTCGACCGGGCTGAGGAACCAGCAATGCCGCTTGTCGCCCCGGTTGATCCGATAATACCAATGGCCGCCGGCCGGCGTGGCCGAGCCGGGACTGGCTTTGCATTGCTGCGGCGCCGGCTCGCTCAAGCTTGCTTGCGCGGTGAAAACGGCCGCCATTGGCAGCATCGCGAGAATCGCAGGCAGGATCGTTGTCTGTCGCATTGACCCCTCCATTGAAATGCGGGGCCAGTCTGCCAAGCCGATTCCGGCCGCAGTGCGTTGCCAATGTGACGATAGACGGACGTATTTGCGTTGTTTACACCGGCCGATTGCGTGGGTGCTCGATTTTTTGATTTTTATTTTTTCACCGCTTGTCGCGGCGGCGCGCGGACACAGAAACTCCGCATTGCGCGCGAGGCGAAAGCAATCCGGTCGCCTTGCTCGACGCCGGATTGCTTTGTCACTCAACCAACGGGCCGGCCGCTCGAACCGGACCCGCCCGACAATGTCGCGGTTGTTTAGATCACTGACCGGGGTCCTTCGGCGACCACAACTTGACCGGCGACGTCTTTTCGTAAGCCTCGCCTTGCGGATAGCTGATCGCTTCCATCTGCAAGCCCCACGGCGTCAGGAAATAGAAGATGCTCTGGCCGGCGGCCGGTCCCTTATCGACCGAGAGATTGAAGAACGTCTTGACGCCCTTGCCGTCGAGATAGGCTTTGGCGGCTTTGATGTCGTCGACATAGAAGGCGATATGATAGCCGCCGATATCGCTGTTCTTCGGCGTCATGTTCTTCTGGTCAGGCGAGGTGTACTGGAACAACTCGATGTCGGAGCCGTAACCGCACCGCACCATCGTGATCTGCTGAATGACCGCGCGCGGATTGACGTTGAGCAACTGTTGCATGAAGTCGCCCTTTTCGTCCGAGAACGGGCCGAACGACATGACTTGCTTGCAGCCGACCACGTTGACCAAAAAGTCGACCGCCTGCTTCATGTCCGGCACGGTGATGCCGGTGTGATCGTGTCCGCGCATGCCGGGGATGCCGTCGGCGCGGGCGGTCGCCGCACCTGCCAGCAGCGCGGCGCCGACCGCCGCAAGTGCGAGATGATGACTCAATCGAAACATATCGTTCTCCCTTCGGGACTGGTTTTTACGAATCGCGCCGGGCCGCCCGATCGGCCGCGGCGCGATTTGAAACGGTCAGGCAGAGGCCGAGGTATCGGCGGCGCTGCCGCGGTTAAGCCAGCCCGGATCCACGACGGGCAGCGGAATGGCGTCGATCAACATGCGGGTGTAATCAGCTTGTGGCGCGGAAAAAACGCGCTCGCAGGCGCCCTCCTCCACTACGCGGCCCTCACGCATCACCACGACGCGCTGACAAATCGACCGGACCACCGACAAATCGTGACTGATGAAAGCCAGCGCGAGATGCATCTCCCCGGTCAGCTCCTTGAGCAAGCGCAGCACTTGCGCCTGGGTCGACACGTCGAGCCCGGAGACGATCTCGTCGGCCAGGACGAAATCCGGCCGCAACACCACCGCGCGCGCGATACCGACGCGCTGGCGCTGTCCGCCGGAAAGCTCGAACGAATAACGATCGACCGCGTTGCGCGGCAGGCCGACGCGGTCAAGCACGTTGTGCACCAGCGCGCGCGCCGCTTGCCGATTGTCGGCCAGGCCGTGCAGGAGCAGCGGCTCGATCAAGATTCGCCCGATCGTGTGCCGCGGATTGAGCGACGACATCGGATCCTGGAAGATCATCTGCATTCGCCGGCGCAGCGAACGCCGTGCGTGTTCGTCAACCGCCGTGATGTCGCTGCCGTCGAATACGATCGACCCTGCCGTCGGCTGTACCAGGCCGAGCAGCGCGCGGCCGAGCGTGGTCTTGCCGGAACCGGACTCGCCGACGATACCGACCGTCTCGCCTTTGCCGACACGGATGTCGACGTCGTGCAGGACCGGCGCCGCCGCCCGCCGCCCATACGACACGACCAGTCCGCGCGCGACCAATAGATCGTCAGCCATCGCGGGCCTCCCCTGAACCGGCGTCGAAGGCGGCAATCTCGGCGCGCAAGGCGGTGATGACCTCCGGCGGCGTCGGCTCCAATCCGGTATCCGGCCGGTCGTAACGGGGATTGGCCGCCAGTAGCGCCTTCGTATAGGCATGACGCGGCGCCGCCAGCACCGCGGCGGTCGCCCCCTGCTCCACCACCTTGCCCATATATAAGACGGTCACCCGGTCGCAGATTTTCGCCACCACGCCGAGATCGTGCGAGACAAACAGCACGCTGGTGCCGTGGCGTTCCTGCAGCGCACGGATCAACCGGAGAATTTGTTTCTGCACGGTGACGTCGAGCGCGGTAGTCGGTTCGTCGGCGATCACCAGCTTCGGTTCCAGCCCGAAGGCCGCGGCAATCAGCACGCGCTGGCGCATGCCGCCGGACAATTGATGCGGATAGCTTGCCAGCACGCGATCCGGATCGCGGATTTGCACCTCTTCGAGCAGGGAATGGGCACGCAGGCGCGCCTCCTTCGCCGACAGACCGCGTTTTAGGCGCAACCCGTCGGTCATTTGCGCGTCGATCCGCCGTGACGGATTAAGCGCGGTCGTCGGGTCCTGCGGCACCAGCGCGATGTCGCGGCCGAGCACCGCGCGCAACGCGCTTCCCGAAAGCGTCAGCAGGTCGCGGCCTTCAAAGCCGATTTTTCCGCCGGCAATCCGCACTTGCGAGGGGATGATTCCCAGAATGGCCTTGGCGATCGTCGATTTCCCCGCCCCGCTCTCGCCGACCAGCCCGTGTACTTCGCCGAGACCGACGTCGAGCGACACGCGGCGCAGGATCGGCCGGTTGCCGTCGCGCAGCGAGATGGCGCTCAGATCCTCGATGGCAAGTCTCGGCATGGTTTTTGGCGCTGTCATCGGCGCAACACCGGGTCGAGGCTGCGGGCGAGGCCGTCGCCGAGCTGGTTGAAAGCAACGACGGTGGCAAACAGCGCCGCCAGCGGCGCCGCCAGCACCCACCATCCCTCGTGCACAATCTGACGGCCTTCGGCGATCATGCCGCCCCAGGTCGGCGTGTCGGACGACACCGAAAGGCCGACGAAAGACAGGATCGCTTCGACCACGACGGCGATGCCCATTTCCAGGGTGAGCAACGCAATCAGCACCGGGACGACATTCGGTAGGATTTCGCGGAATAGGATCGCCGGCCGCGAAAACCCGACGGCTTGGGCGGCGGTGACGTAGTCCATTTGCGCCTGGCTCATCGTCTCGGTGCGCACCACGCGGCAAAACCGCGTCCAATCAATGACGACGATGGCGATAATCACCGAATGCAGGCCGGTGCCGATGACGGCAATCAGCAGGATCGACAGCAGCACCGGCGGGAACGCCATCCAAACGTCGACCAGCCGCGAAATCACCGTGTCGGCAAACGTGCCGAGATAACCGGCGAGCAAGCCGAGGATCGAGCCGATCAGGCAGGCAAGGCCCGCGGCGACGAAGGCGACGGTAAGCGAAACCCGCGAACCGAAAATCACCCGCGACAGCACATCGCGGCCGAGCCCGTCGGTCCCCAGCAGGAACCCGGGCTCGGCATCGGGAAACCCGATCGGCGGCAGCGTGGCCGTCAAAAGATTCTGTGCCAGCGGGTCTTGCGGCGCGATCAGCGGAGCAAAAATGGCGACCACGATAAGAAACAGAATAAAGCCGCCGGCGACGACGACTTTGGGATCGGAAATCAGACGCATCGTTATCGACGGCGGTTGGGGCCCGGCCTCCGTTGCCGTTGTCGTTGCCTTGGGGGACCAGTGTTCCACGTCGCCGCTCAGGCGTGCCGCAGCCGCGGTTTGAGCGCCGCGACCGTCAGATCGATGCCGATGTTGATCAGGATGAAAATCAGCCCGAACAGCAACACCAAGCCTTGGATCAGTGGAAAGTCGCGATTGATGATGGCATCGATGGCGAGATTGCCGATGCCCGGATAGGCAAAAATCCGCTCGACGATCACGGTGCCGCCGATCAGGAACGTGAACTGCACGCCGGTCAGCGCCAGTGTCGGCCCAATGGCGTTGCGCAACGCTTCCTGCAACACCAGACGCAGTTCGCCGAAACCCTTGATCCGCGCGAGCAGCACGTAATCCTGCAACATCGCTTCCTTCAGCGATTGCTTAAGCAGCCGCACAATCACCGCGGCGAGCGGCAGCGCCAGCGCCAGTGTCGGCATGATCATGTGGCTCAGGATATTGCCGGCGACGGCAAAGCGGCCGGTCAGGACGCTTTCGGTGAGATAGAACCGCGTGCTGAAACCTTCGGCCAAAGCCGGATCGATTTGCCCGGTCAACGGCAGAACCGGTAGCGCGACGGCGAACAGCAAGACCAGCGCCAGCGCCCAGATGAAATCGGGCACCGCCAGCATGACGGAATTCAAACCGTCAATCACCGCCTCGCCCGGCGTACGCCGCAGCAGCGTGCCGACAATGGCAATGCCGCCGCCGAGCGTCACGGCGACGAACAGCGCCATCACCGCAAGTTCGATGGTCGCCGGCAGCCGATCCGCCAGCACGCTGGTGACGTGGCGATGCAGCGTGATCGAGGTGCCGAAGTCGCCTTCGACGATGCCCTTGGTCCAGATTCCGAACTGCACGAGCAACGGCGCGTCGAGCCCGTAATGCGCCTTAAGAGCAGCGATGTCGGCCGCGCTCGCGCCCGGCGAGATCATCATCGCCACAGGGTCGCCCGGCACGACACGCAGCAGGATAAAAACCACGACCGCGACGCCGGCGAGCGTTACCAGCGCCATAGCAGCGCGATTGGCGATAACGGCAAGCAACATGCACGGCCCTTAAACCTGACGATGGGCCGCCACGCCCAAGAAGGGCGCGGCGGCGGACCGCATCGACGAGATTTACGCCTTAGAGACCAGCGTCGCCGGCTGCAAGGCGCCCGAACCGTTCGGGGTGACCTTGAGATCGGACTTGTAGAGGATCGGCTGAGCGTATTGCAGCAGCGGCAGGATATAGCCCTGCTCGGCGATGTAACGGTCGACAGCCTTCCAGCCGGCGATCCGCTTCGCCTCGTCCTTCTCGCCCCACAGCGGCCCGATCTTGGCGTCGAGATCGTCGGAATGCCAGGCCGAGTGCGGCGACTTGGAGAACATCGCAAAGCCGGTCGAAGTTGTCGGATCGCCGATTGCGTTGCCCCAATTGTAGAACGCCGCCGGCGCGAGCTTGTGCGACATGCGCAACTCGAAGTGCTTGGCGATGTCGTAGGTTTCGATGTTGGCCTCGATGCCGACGTTGCGCCACATGCCAACGATCGCCTGGATCATTTCGTAATCCTTCGGCTTGTAGCCGCGCGTCGTCTGGATGGTGAACTTCACCGGCTTGGTCTTCGAGAAGCCGCTCTTCGCTAACAATTCGGCCGCGAGTTTCGGATCGTGCGCGACCTTGATGGACGGGTCGAAGGCTTCGTATTCCGGCGCCTCGAGCGTGGCGATCGGAACGCCATAACCGCGCAACAGCCGCTTGACGATCGCGTCCTTATCGACTGCGTGGCACATGGCGAGGCGGACGTTCTTGTCATCCATGACGCCGCCGTTGGTGATGAAGATCTGGGCGATGTCGGAAATCGGATGACAGACGCCCTTCAGCCCGGCTTTGACACGCAGCCGGTCGTATTCCTCGTACGGCACTTCAAGCGTGATATCGGAGGAGCCGCTTTCGATTTCGGCAACGCGGCTGGTCGCGTCCGGGACGAACTTGAACACAACCGTCTCGAACGGCGGCTTGCCGCCCCAGTATTTCGGATTGGCCTTGAGCCGCAGGTAAGCGTTGCCCTCGTAGGCATCGACCATATACGGGCCGGTGCCGATCGGCTTTTTCTCGAAGCCTTCCGCGCCGACCTTCTCGAAATAGGCCTTCGGCAGCACGAAGCCGGTGAGGAACGCCATCCATTTGAAAATGACGGGGTCATATTGCTTGACGTCGCCGGTGATGCGCTTGCCGTCGATCTTGAAGTTGCCGATGCCGGCCCAGATGAACGATACCGGATTGCCACCGCCTTGCTTGCCTTCGCGTTCGATCGACCACACCACGTCTTCGGGCGTGAACGGGGTGCCATCGTGCCAGACGACGTTTTCGCGCACGTCCATCCACACTTTGGTCTTGTCGTCGTTCCAGCCCCACGCCGTGAGCAAGCCCGGCTCGAAAGCGAGATTGGGCTTCTGACCGACATATTGATCGAAGATCGAACGGTACATCGCCTGAATGGTGGGATTGACCGACGACGGCCCGGTCTGGGGGTCGAACGACGGCAGCGGTACGTTGTAGGCGATGTTGAGCGTGCCACCCGCGGCCGCGCCGGCGTAACGTTGAGGCGCAAGGACCGTTGCAAGGAGACCGCCGCTCGCCGCAAGGGCCTGACGACGCGTGATGTGGAACATGATGACACTCCCCCATGACCGCCGAGGCGGCGGCAACTCGTGGGCTCGACTCTACGCGGAAATGCATAGCCGGTCGGCACCGTTGGCACTTACTTTAAGCCTAAAGCAACAGGCGGACAAGCTGAGGGATTGGGCTTTTTTCCGCATTTTTAGGCATCGTTTTGCCGGTCGGGAAACGCGCCGACCGCAGGCGCCCCGACCGCGCTGTCGCCGCCCGCGCAAGAGCCGCATGGCGAAGCCGTTGCAAGACGAATGGGAAGGTTTCATATGTACTGCGTCAGCGGACAAACTGATCGGGCGGCGTCCGCGGCGCGGAGGTTTTCATGGCGGAACGGTCGTTCGCGCGCGAAGTCGAGGATCTCAAGCTCGGCAGCGGTGATGAATTCCGCGGCGAAGGAATCCTCGCCATCACCAAGGCGTTGCTGCAATCCGGCGTCTCCTATGTCGGCGGTTATCAGGGCGCGCCGATTTCGCACCTGATGGACGTGCTCGCCGACGCCAAGGATGTGCTCGACGATCTCGGCGTGCATTTCGAGAATTCGGCCTCGGAAGCGGCGGCGGCCGCAACGCTGGCGGCGTCGGTGAATTATCCGATCCGCGGTGCCGTCACCTTCAAGGCCCCGGTCGGCATCAATGTCGCTTCCGATGCACTCGCAAACCTGGCGTCGGGCGGCGTGACCGGCGGCGCGCTGATCATCATCGGCGAAGATTACGGCGAAGGCTCCTCGATCATGCAGGAGCGTTCCCACCCCTTCGCCATGAAATCGCAAATCTGGCTGCTCGATCCGCGTCCAAATCTGCCGATCATCGTGAAAATGGTCGAAGACGGCTTCGAGCTGTCGGAGGTTTCGCATACCCCGGTGATGCTGGAAGTACGCATTCGCGCCTGTCATGTGCACGGTCGCTTCGTCGCCAAGGACAACAGGAAGCCGGATTTCACCTTGCGCCAAGCGCTGGAAAATCCGCGGCGCGACACCGAACGGGTGGTGCTGCCGCCGGCCTCGTATCTGCACGAGCGTGAAAAAATCGAGCAGCGCTGGCCGGCTGCGGTGAAGTTCATCAAGGAACGCAAGCTCAACGAATTGTTCGGACCCGAGCACGCCGACATCGGCGTCGTGGTCCAGGGCGGCATGTACAATTCGGTGATGCGCTCGTTACAGCAACTCGGCCTCGCCGATGTCTACGGCGAGACGTCGGTGCCGATCTATTGTCTCAACGTCACCTACCCCCTCGTCGACGACGAAGTCGCCGCTTTCGCCGCCAACAAGAAGGCGATCCTCGTGGTCGAGGAAGGTCAGCCGGAATTCATCGAACAGGCGCTGAACACCATCCTGCGCCGGCGCGACATCCAAACCAAGATTTGCGGCAAGGACGTGCTGCCGATGGCCGGCGAATACACGCCGCAGGTCGTCACCAAGGGCATCAAAGGCTTCCTCGAACTGCACGCGAAAAATCTACTCGGCAACTCGCCGCCGCCGCCCGATGCCTCGGCGGTGCTCGCCGATCCGAAACTCAAGGCGCTGGCCAAAACGGTGCCGCCACGGCCGCCGAGCTTCTGCGTCGGCTGTCCGGAACGGCCGATCTTTGCCGCCATGAAACTCGTGCAGCAGGAACTCGGGCCGCATCAGATTGCCGGCGACATCGGCTGCCATCTGTTCGCGAGCCTGCCGCCCTTCAATATCGGCGCCACCACCATGGGCTACGGCCTCGGGCCGGCGTCTTCCTCGGCCTTCAACGTCAACGCCGACAAAAAGCCGATTTCCGTCATCGGTGACGGCGGCTTCTGGCACAACGGCCTTTCGACCAGCATCGCCAACGCGGTTTACAACAAGCAAGATCAGGTGATCATGGTCGTCGACAATTTCTATTCGGCGGCAACCGGCGGCCAGGACATTCCGTCGTCCCGCGCGATCAATCCGGCGCGGGCCACCAACAACACCATCGTCAACGCGGTCAAGGGCGTCGGCGCGACATGGGTGCGGCACACCGACCGCACGTACGACGTCGGCTGGATGCGCGATACGTTGCGCGAAGCGCTGACCTCCAAGGAAAGCGGCCCGAAAGTCATCGTCGCGTCCTCGGAGTGCATGCTCAACAAACAGCGGCGGGTGAAACCGCTGTTTCAAAAATCGGTGCGCGAAGGCGAGCGAAAGGTGCGCGAGCGCTTCGGCGTCGATGAAGACGTATGCACGGGAGATCACGCCTGCATCCGCCTCTCCGGCTGTCCCTCGCTCTCGGTCAAACACACCGACGATCCGCTCAAGGACGATCCGGTGGCCGCGATCGACAATAACTGCGTCGGTTGCGGCAATTGCGGCGAGGTGTCGGAAGCCGCCGTGCTTTGCCCGTCATTCTACCGTGCCGACATCATTCACAATCCGTCGCGGCTGGATCGCTTTCTCTCCGACATGCGACGCTCGGTGATCGGTTTCCTGCAACGCCGCCGCGAGGCCCGCCGGATCGCGTTCGCGGATTGACGCGAAGGCCACGCACCCATGAACGACCTCTCCGGCACCCCAAAAACACCGACGCGATACACGACCGAACGGCCGATCTGCATCGCCGTTATGGCGATGGGCGGCCAAGGCGGCGGCGTGCTGGCCGATTGGATTGTCGAACTCGCCGAGTCGGAAGGTTGGCATGCCCAGTCCACATCGGTGCCCGGCGTCGCCCAACGCACCGGCGCGACGATCTATTACGTCGAGATGTTGCCGCCCAAGGCAGGCCGCGCGCCGATCTTGTCGCTGATGCCGGCGCAAGGCGAAGTCGACGTGGTGCTGGCGGCCGAGTTGATGGAGGCCGGACGCTCGATGCTGCGTGGCTTGGTCACGCCCGACCGAACGACGCTGATCGCCTCGACGCATCGTTTGTATTCGACCGCCGAAAAGGAAAAGCCCGGCGATGCCACCGCCGATCCGGCGGTGGTGATCGATGCCGCCGGCGTCGCAGCCAAGAGCACGATCGCCTTCGACATGGAAGCGTTGGCGAACAAGAACAATAGCCACATCTCCGCCTGCCTGTTCGGCACACTCGCCGCATCCGGCACATTGCCGTTCCGGCGCGAAAGCTTCGAAGCCATTATCAAAGCCGGCGGCAGAGGCGTCGAGCCGAGCCTCAAGGCATTCAGCGCCGCCTACGATGCGGCAAGGCAGACGCCGGGACCGGCGGCCGCGCGTCCGGTCCTCCAGCGGCCGGGCAAACACTTTGCGCCGCTTCCGGCTTCCGCCGGGCGTCCCGACCTCGACAAACTGCTGGCTCGCATCCGCGAATTTCCGGCGCCGCTGCACCCCATGCTGTTCGCCGGCGTCAAGCATCTCGTCGATTTTCAGGATCCCGCCTATGCCGGTGAATATCTCGACCGCGCGCGAGCACTTCACCGGCTCGATGTCGACAACGGCGGCGCCGGTAAATCGTTTGCGTTCACCGCCGCCGCCGCCAAATACATTGCCACCGCGATGGCCTATGACGACGTGATCCGCGTCGCCGATCTGAAGACCCGGGCAAGCCGCTATGAGCGGGTGTTGCGCGAGAACAGCGTCGGCGACGGCCAGATCGTTTACACCACTGAATACATGCATCCGCGGCTCGAGGAAGTCGCCGGCACGATGCCGGCGCCGCTCGGCCGTTTCCTCGAAGCATTCCCGGCGTTGTTCGGCTGGGCCTTTCGCAAGGGACGCCGCGTGCGCTCGGGCACGATCCATTGGTTCCTGATGCTTTACGGGCTGGCGATGCTGAAGCCGATCCGCCGCACGACCCTGCGGCACAAGCGGGAAATGGCGCATCTGGAAAAATGGCTCGCGGTCGCCACCGCGCAGGTGGCGAAGAACTACGACGTCGCGGTCGAAGCGCTCAATGCGCGGCGGCTGGTCAAGGGTTATTCCGACACACATGCGCGCGGCGAATCGAAGTTCGACCGCGTGATCGGTGCGGTACCGCTGCTGGCGGCGCGCGCCGACGGCGCCGATTGGATGCGCCGCCTGCGCGACGCCGCCCTGCTCGACGAAAAAGGCATCGCGCTCGACGGCGCGCTCAAGACGATCGCGACGCTTTAGTAGCCGCACCGGCGACGGCGAAATCCACCGGGTCCGCCGGTCGCCGGCGTCGAAGCGTAAACGCTAACGGCGGCAACCGACCGGCGGCTCACTGGCGGATCGGCAAGCGAAAAACCGCGAAAGCCAAATGGTCTGCCGCCAATATCAGCGGTTTAATCGGTGCCAAACCTGCGCCGTCCGAAACCGCGTACCGCCTTGCTTTAGGGAATCCGCGGGATAGAGGTATTTCGCGCCGCGCCTCGTTCTGGTTACATTCACCGTCCGGAACAAATGGCCCTTGAGTAGTCTTGAATAGTGGCCCTTGACCGACCACAGCTATACAGCGGTTGTCTAGTTGGCGTGAACTACAACTTCAGGGCGATCAGCAACCTTTTCGTGTATGCGTCTGATCCGCTGGTGGAGCACACCGGCACGGGTAATACGTAATCGACCGATAGGAGCTGGTCTTTGTCTTCGACTCTTTTAATGAATGCTGCGCTCTCTGGCGCTGCAATGCCGCTTTGGCTCGCACGACGCGCTTACCAATGCCGAAAATGAAACGTCACACAGCCGCAGAAATTGCGGACAGGCTTGAACAAGCCGACAAGCTTTTCGCAGCGGGTCACACGCAAGGCCAGGTTGCGGCCATGTTCAAGATCAGCGTGATGACGTTGCACCGCTGGCGCAAAGCAAGACCGTTCGCCGCGCGGACCGAACAGGAGACGTCGATCATTCGCGCGTATCCCGAACTGCTGCCGCGCCGGCGCACGACGTCGGGCCGCAAGCTGATTTCAGAGCTGGAGAGCGAAAACGCGCATTTGCGGAAACTTGTGATCGACCTTCTCCTGGAGAAAATTCGACAACACAGCCGTCGCCAATCAGATGACTTGGATAGCGATGGAGCCTCGCGACAGCGCAACCGTAGAAAGCGGGGCGCAGCGATCAGTCGGAAATCGCGCACGCTCCAACACCCGGTTTGAAGTGGCGAGGCCCCAAGCGGTTCGGCCCGCGGGCAAGCAAATTGCAGGGCGCAGCGGCAATGCGACGAGCATCAGCGATCGAAGACTGAGCAATTGCCCGAAAGTCCATTATCCAACTCTTCCACAACACATACCGCCCCTCCGACATGGCCGTCGACGTACCGGACCGGCGCCGCCGCCATGCGAGCCACGGTTTGCCGGCCGTCGTCGGCGGTATGGATGAATTCAACGCCCGGAATCACCGTTTCGCCACGCAAAGCGCGCGCGTTCGGCCAAAAGGCAGGATCGAGCGAGCGCCCCTCGGTATCGAACGCCTGCCATCGTTGAATTGCCTCAGGATCACGCGAGGGAATTTTCTCGGGTGCGTAGCGCCGCATCGGAACATTCGCCAATATCCAAACGCCCGTGTGGTCCGTCAGGCCGAATCCAAACGGCATTCGATCGAGGAGCGAAGCGAGCCGCGCCTCGCTCTCGGGGGGATTCATCCCCGGGTCTTCAGCATCGAGCAGTTCGGCGGCGTGGCGCGCCACCATGTCCAAGAGCTGCTCCCAACCTTCAGTCGCAACGGTTTCGGTCAAAGCGGCCAGTTTTGCCTCTTCCTCCGCGAGCAGCCGGCCGACGATCGGCCGCTTCGCACCGTCACGCTTGCTGGCGAGTTTCCGCCGGGAATGCTCAACTCTGAGCCGCGCAATGAGAATACGTTGATCCATCGGTCATCCATCACCGTCACCGGCAGGCAGGCTTACGCCGTTCGTAGAAATTCGATAGCCCGTTTCAGGAAACGGTCCTTGATCAAAATCAATTTCATGAGCTTCCGTCGGCTCGTGTGGACCGACGGCAGGACGTTCGTCTGTTTCCGATCCACCAATCAGGCACGCTCCGTTTCTCGCCGCTGGACGAGATTTTCTCCAATTTCAATTTTTCCTCAGCCAGCAGCCGTTCAACAGTCGATCAGGATCTACCATCGGATCACTTGTTCTATGGCGGCTTGACGAGCAAAATTCATGCGGCGGTCGATAGCAGTGGTCTGCCGGTGCGGCGCTCCCGACCAGATCGAGCGGTCCTTCAACAGGATCAAACAATGCCGTCGGGTGACGGCGCGCTAAGACAAGCTGGCAGCGAACTACCTTGCTTTCGTTCAGCTCGCCTCGATCACGCCATGGCTTCGCGTTGTGGATATCATCGTTCCCGCGGCGAAGGTCACGCGAAAATCACTTGGCGTTACCCGAAAATGATTTGCTGATGGCGTCTAGACGGTGAATCGTACCGATAGGCACCGGGATCCCATGCGCATCAAGAACAATTTCGTTCGTGCATCCGGACGCCCCGGTGGTGCGGCCGGTAGCGTTGTCGAAATGCGCGACGGTGCATTGCTGATTTCCTACTTGACGCGCGATGATTCCCGTCTGGTCGGTTGCGGATACTTGCTCGGCTGGAGCCTCGAACTGAAGCCTCGACATCGCCAACTTGACCGCAACAAAGACAACGGCGATGAACACAAACGTACCCAATGCAGCCGCCAGCCCGAAGGTCGGGCGCTGCCGCCGCTTCCTGGCGATTTGCTTCATCAACTACCGCTTTTGTTCATGGGATCGAATGGAATGAACTCGACCCCAACCGAGGTCGGCGAGCGCCATGCCACCGAACATTGGCGCCGCAAATGACCATCGTGCGAGAGGACCAGCACGAAGTAATCCGGAAGCTCAATGCCTTTGGCAACGTCCAGGCGAGCGCCGGCGGCGGATAGATCGGTCATCGTACAATCGATGAAGTCCCCGCTGCCTTCCAATGCTATGCGCATTCGCGCGTAAACGGCTCGCCGCTTTTGGCGCCGCTGGTTGGAACGCGGTGCCGGCTTATCCTGCGGCTGGTTCATGACGGACCGATAGGTATGAACCGGCACCCGGCGTGTTGGCGGCGCCCAGCGGCTTCAGTCCATTGGGCACGGCCTCCTGGGCGGCCGACTGACGCACCTGCCAAAACCGCAAAACCCTTCCGGCACCGGCTTGGGACAAACTGAAGTAATCCTCGCGCGCCGCCTCAAGTGTCTGATCGGACAGCGGTCGTGCGATAAAGCGGTTGCTCAGGATGGCGCGAACCGTCGACCAATCCAGGCCAGCCACTTTGCACGGAATGAGCCAGCCCTCCCTGCGATCACTCTGCAGGAGCACATCCACCAACGTCATCGGCGCTCCGCACATCGACGATAGCGCCGCCAACAGGTCGGCGTAGCGGTCCGTTCTTGCCAATTC
>JAGXAC010000036.1 GCA_019075925.1 Hyphomicrobiales bacterium
TCACGCCAAACGCTTGTTAGAAGGCCCGCCATGAACGATACGCCGGCGAAAGCGCGCGATTACAGCGAAACGCTGTTTTTGCCCAAGACCGACTTTCCGATGCGCGCCGGCCTGCCGCAGAAAGAGCCGGAAATTCTTGCGCGCTGGCAGAGCATCGGCCTCTACGGGCGATTGCGCGCGGCGGCCAAGGGGCGGCCTCGCTTCGTGCTGCACGATGGGCCGCCTTACGCCAACGGCAACATCCATATCGGCCACGCGCTCAACAAGATTCTGAAGGACGTGGTGACGCGCAGCCAGCAGATGCTGGGCTACGATTCCAATTACGTGCCGGGCTGGGACTGCCACGGCCTGCCGATCGAATGGAAGATCGAGGAGGACAATTACCGGGCCAAGGGCAAAACCAAGCCGGATTTTTCGAATCCGGCCGCGTTGGTCGCATTCCGTCAGGAATGCCGCGCCTTTGCGCAGCGCTGGATCGGCGTGCAGAGCGAGGAATTTCAGCGATTAGGGGTGGTCGGCGACTGGGCGCATCCCTACACAACCATGGATTTTTTCGCCGAAGCTCAGATTGCGCGCGAACTGATGAAATTCACCGCCAATGGCATGCTTTATCGCGGCTCGAAGCCGGTGATGTGGTCGGTGGTGGAAAACACCGCGCTAGCCGAAGCCGAAATCGAATACGAAGATTATGTCAGCGATACCGTATGGGTGAAGTTTCCGGTCCTGGACGCGTATGAAAAAACCCCCCAAGCGCGCCAGCGCACTCTGTCCGACGCAAGCGTTGTGATCTGGACCACCACCCCGTGGACCATTCCCGGCAATCGCGCGATCAGTTTTTCGCCGAAGATCGAATACGGTCTGTATGTTGTCGAGGACGCTCCAAGCGATAATTGGGCAAAGACGGGCGACCGCCTCATCCTGGCCGACCGGCTCGCGCTGGACGTGCTCAGGCAGGCCCGCGTCACGGCGTTCAAGAAACTTCGCGACGTTTCATTGCTCGAACTGGAGACGATGACTGCTGCCCATCCGCTGCGCGGTTTCGCCGGCAATTATGAATTCCAGGTTCCGCTGCTTGCCGGCGATCACGTTACCGAGGATACCGGCACCGGTTTCGTGCATACCGCGCCGGGACATGGACGCGAAGACTTCGAGGTGTGGACGGCGAAAGCACGTGAACTCGGCGAGCGCGGCATCAATACGACAATTCCCTATACCGTCGACGCCGAGGGCCGCTTTACCGAACAGGCGCCGGGTTTTGCCGGCAAGCGCGTGCTCACCGAAAAGGGCGAGAAGGGCGACGCCAACGAAGCGGTGATCAAGGCACTGATCGAAGCCGGGATGCTGATCGCGCGTGGACGGTTGAAACATCAATACCCGCATTCCTGGCGCTCGAAGAAGCCGGTGATTTTCCGCAATACGCCGCAGTGGTTCATCGCCATGGACCGGCCGATTAACCTGCTTTCCGGCAAAGCGGACGGACGGGAAGGCAAGACGCTGCGGGAATTGGCCGCCGGCGCGATCAAGGCCACGCGCTGGGTGCCGGAGCAGGGCGAGAAACGCATCACCGGGATGATTGAAAGCCGGCCGGATTGGGTGATCTCACGCCAGCGCGCGTGGGGCGTTCCGATTGCCGTTTTTATCCGGGAGAAGGCGGAGGGAGCGGTCGACATCCTCCAGGATCCGGACGTGAGCGCCCGCATCATCGAGGCGTTTGAGGCGGAGGGCGCCGACGCCTGGTACCGCCCGGGCGCACGAGAACGCTTTCTCGGCAAGCGCGCCAACGAGGATTGGCAAAAGATCGACGACATTCTCGACGTCTGGTTCGATTCCGGCTCGACGCACGCCTTCGTACTTGAAGACGCGCGGCGCTTCCCGGCACTCGCCGACGTGCGGCGCAAGGCGGATGGTGGCGACGAAGCGGTAATGTACCTTGAAGGCTCCGATCAGCATCGCGGCTGGTTCCAGTCGTCGCTGCTCGAATCGTGCGGCACGCGCGGGAGGGCTCCCTTCGACGTCGTGCTGACGCACGGCTTCGTGCTCGACGAGCGCGGCTACAAAATGTCGAAGTCGCTCGGCAACGTCACCGCGCCACAGGATGTCATCAAGCAATCCGGCGCCGATATCCTGCGCATGTGGGTATGCGCTGCCGATTACGCCGACGATCTGCGGATCGGGCCGGAAATCCTGAAAACCACCGTCGAGACCTATCGCAAGCTGCGCAACACGCTCCGTTGGATGCTGGGTAATCTCGCTCACTGGCGTGGCGAAGCGCCGGTGACGCTCGACAAGATGCCCGAACTTGAGCGGCTGATGTTGCATCGGCTCGTCGAACTTGATGCGATCGTTCGTTCGGCTTACGCCGATTTCGATTACAAGCGCATCTTTGCCGCGCTCAATGCGTTCCTCACGGTCGATCTCTCGGCGTTTTATTTCGATATTCGCAAGGACACGCTTTATTGCGATCCTTATTCATCAATCAAACGGCGCGCTTGCCTGACCGTGCTCGATCAACTGTTCCGCTGCACGGTGATCTGGCTGGCGCCAATGTTGTGCTTCACCGCCGAGGAAGCCTGGCTGGCACGCCATCCCGAGGCCGCCTCCGTTCATCTTGAATGGTTTCCGGTGGTTCCCCCGGCATGGCGCAACCCGGCGCTGGCAGAGAAATGGCGCGATCTGCGCAATCTTCGTCGCGTAGTGACCGGAGCGCTTGAGCTTGAACGCGCCGCCAAACGGATCGGCTCGTCGCTCGAAGCCGCGCCAATTGTCCATGTCGCCGACGTCGAACTGTTCGGCATCGCGACGCAAGTCGACCTTGCAGAATTATGCATCACGTCGGGCGCGACGCTGGTCCAAGGCGACGGGCCGGCGGCGGCATTCCGCCTCGACGATGTGCCGATGGTTTCGGTGGAGCCGCGCGCGGCTGAAGGGCGTAAATGCGCCCGCTCATGGAAAATCTCGCCGGCAGTCGGCGACGATCCGCAATATCCCGACGTGACGCCTCGGGACGCACAAGCCCTGCGCGAATGGGACGCCATGCGCAAAGCGGCGGAGTAGGCGGCATGGCCGAGGCCGCGCAACGGGCGGTGCAGTCCTCCTATGTTTGGGGAATGTTGACCGCGCTCGGGGCGGGCATCGCGGTCATCACCGCCGTCGCCGATCAAGCCTCCAAGTTCTGGCTCTTGTATGCCTTCGATCTGCCGGAACGGGGGCGCGTCGCGCTGACGCCGTTTCTCGATCTGGTGTTGGTCTGGAATGCCGGGATCAGCTACGGCCTTTTTCAGCAGCACAGTGCACTCGGACTATGGATTTTGCTCCTCTTCAAGGCCGTGGCGGTGGTGTTTTTATGGGTTTGGCTGGCGCGGTCATCCTCGCGGCTGACGGCCACGGCACTCGGTCTCATCATCGGTGGGGCAGTAGGGAACGGGGTCGACCGCTTTCATTGGCCGGGTGTGATGGATTTTGTGCTGTTTCACGTCGATACAGCGTCCTTTAACTTCCGCTGGTACGTCTTTAACCTTGCCGATGCCGCAATTGTGGCGGGCGTTGTCGGATTGTTGTATGATTCACTCCGATCCGGGGCGCCGCAAAAGCGCCCTGATCCCAGCTAAAACACATTCCGTTGGGGCGTGGCGTTTTGGCGCCTTGGGTGAGGGTATGCCGCAGGATTTCAATCTCGGCCTTCTGGCCGACCCGGCACGCAAGCAATGGACGCTCTTTAGCGTACTGGCTGCCGCGACTTTGCTTACCGCGGTTATCGTTGCCGGCGGACCAGCGCGTGCGGGCGACGATGGCAGCGAGGCCCAAGCTTCGAACTGGTCGAAGTTCATGCGAACCCTCGGCCTCAAAAAACCACCGGACGCCAGCGGGGCGGCCGCCGGTATCAATTACTCCGAACGGCCGCCGCTGGTTGTGCCGCCGACGCGCGACCTGCCTCCGCCGGTGGCGGACGCCGGCGTGCCGGCGGATTGGCCGAAGAATTCCCCTGATCCGGTCAAACGACATAGCGACAAACCGGCGATCATCCCGGATACTGCGGTGCAGACTCCCAATCCTCCTTATCAGAAGAAGCCATGGTACAATCCGGCCGGTTGGTTCGACAAAACCGAATATGCGACTTTCACCGGCGAGCCGGTGCGCCAAAGTCTGATCGATCCGCCCACTGGGTATCGCGTTCCGTCGGCCGACCAGCCGTACGGAATTTCTTCCGACAAGAAAAAATCAAAGCAACCGACCGGACAGGATCTTCACTACGGCCAGGTCGGTGGGACGCAGCCGGGAAAATAGCCGCGAACGGGCAAAAACCGATACGCGCTTCGGTCGTTCGCTCGGGTTACGCGTAGCCGATGGCCGCTCGCTGTCTTTCGACTCGAATGTCGCTTTTGCCGGTGTGGGATCGGCGCCCCGGAACACGCTGCGAGTTCGCGATCATGCGAAAATTCCTGCTACTGGTCGCACTACTCGCTGCCGTCGGGGCGGCCGGCGGCGCCATTGCCAAACCTGACGTTACGCACTTCACTTTGCCGAATGGTCTCGAAGTCGTGGTTATTCCCGACCACCGCGCTCCGGTCGTGACCCACATGATCTGGTACAAAGTCGGTGCTGCCGACGAGACGCCGGGAAAATCCGGCTTAGCGCACTTTCTCGAACACCTGATGTTCAAAGGTACGGCGCGCAATCCGGCCGACCGCTTCTCGCTTGCTGTGGCCGCAATCGGCGGTCAGGAGAACGCTTTCACCACCAGCGACTACACCGGTTTCTTTCAGCGGGTACCGCGCGACCACCTCAAGGAGATGATGGCGTTTGAAGCCGATCGTATCACCGGCCTCGTGCTTACCGACGCGGTGGTGCGTCCCGAACTCAATGTCGTGTTGGAAGAACAAAATATGCGGGTCGCCAACAATCCGAACAGCCGATTGGCTGAGCAAATGGACGCTGCGCTTTACCTCAATCATCCCTACGGCCGTCCGGTGATCGGCTGGCGGTCGGAAATCGAAAAGCTCGATCGCGATGATGCGTTGAACTTTTATCGACGCTTTTACACGCCGAACAACGCCATTGTGGTGGTTGCCGGCGATGTGACCGCCGAGGAAGTCAAAGCGGACGCCGAGGACACCTACGGCAAAGTTGAGCCGCGCGTCGACATCGCGCCGCGCCGGCGGCCGCGTGAGCCGCAACAGGAAGCATCGCGCACCGTGACACTGGCGGATGCTCGGGTAGAGCAACCGAGCATGAGCCGTTACTATCTCGCGCCGTCACGCACGACCGCAAAGCCCGGTGAGAGTGAAGCCCTGGAAGTACTCGCACACATTCTCGGCTCGGGAGCTAATAGCCGGCTGTATCGGTCGCTGGTCGTCGAGCAAAAGCTCGCGCTCAATGCCGGCGCCTATTATTCCGGCACAGCGCTTGATTACGGCAAATTCGACGTTTACGCCTCGCCGCAGCCGGGCAAGACTCTGCACGACGTCGAAGCGGCGATCGATGCGGTGCTGACCGACGTCCGCGAAAATGGCGTAACCGCCGATGAACTCGCCCTCGCCAAGAACCGGCTGATCGCGGATGCCGTCTACGCGCAGGACAATCAGGTGACGCTGGCGCGTTGGTACGGCGCAGCGTTGGCAACAGGACAGACCGTCGAGATGGTGCAACGCTGGCCCGACAATATCCGCACGGTGACTGCGGACGCAATCCGTGCCGCGGCCCGGCAATGGCTCGACCGCCGTTCCTCGGTTACCGGCTACCTGGTCAATAGCTATCAGGCGGCCGAGAAACACTCATGAGAGCGACACCGGCGTTGTCCATTTGGGTCGTCCGCCGCGTCACACTGGCGCTGCTCGCCCTTGCGCTTGCTGCCTCGCCGGGAATGGCGACCACGATTGAGCGCGTGGTGAGCCCGGGCGGTATCGTGGCGTGGCTGGTGCACGAGCCGGCCGTGCCGATGATCGCCGTTGATTTCTCTTTCGCCGGCGGCTCGGCTCAGGATCCGGCCGGAAAGGCTGGAACGGCCAGCCTCGTTGCCGGTCTTCTCGACGAAGGCGCCGGCGATTTCGATTCAAAAGCCTTTCACGCGCGCCTTGAACGCAAGGCGATTGAGCTGGGCTTTCAGGCGGACCGCGATGCGTTACGCGGCGCCTTGCGCACGCTGACGGAAAATCGTGAGGAGGCATTCGACGATCTGCGGCTGGCGCTCACGGCGCCCCGCTTCGATCCAACTGATGTCGAGATCATCCGGTCGCAGATCATTTCAAATTTGCGCCGTGCGACGACCAGTCCGAGCGAAATGGCCAGCGTCCGCTGGTGGCAGACGGCGTTCGCAGGACACCCCTACGCCCATCCTGTGAACGGCACGCTCGAATCACTGCCGGCTGTCAGCATCGATGACTTGAGGGCCTACACTCGCCGCGTTTTGGCGCGCGACAATCTCAAGGTTGCCGTAGTCGGAGACATCGACGCCGAGGCGGTGAAGACGATGCTTGACCGTGTATTCGGCGGGCTGCCGGCTCGCTCGGAGCTTGCCGCCGTCGCCGATGTTTCGCCGCGGGGGCTTGGCCGACGCATCGTCACCCGGCTCGACGTGCCGCAGACAGTTATCATGTTCGGCGGGCCCGGTATCGCGCGACAGGATCCGGACTTCATGGCCGCCTATGTCGTCAATCATATTCTTGGCGGCGGCTCATTCTCTTCGCGACTTTATCAGGAAGTGCGCGAAAAACGCGGCCTGGCGTATTCGGTCCACGACTCGCTAGCCTGGCTCACGCACGCTCCGTTATTCGTTGGCGGAACCGCGACGCGGGCGGAACGGACTTCCGAGACCCTCGACATCGTGCGAAGGGAAATCAGCCGCCTGGCCGACGATGGTCCGACTGCCGACGAGCTTGCCAAGGCGAAATCTTTTTTGATCGGCTCGTTTCCGCTCAACCTCGACACATCGGGCAAGATTGCAGCCATGCTGGTGCAACTGCAGATCGACAATCTCGGCATCGATTATTTCACGCAGCGTCCAAAAATGATCGATGCGGTAACGCTCGATGATGCCCGCCGCGTTGCCAAACGCCTCCTCGGCGGCGGTCTTTTGGTCTCCGTGGTCGGGCGGCCTGACGGAATGATGTCGACCAGCGCCGAATAGGCCGTGCGCATCCGCATTTCGCCCGTTGCCGATCCGCGCTACGCTGCGGCATGATCCGGATCAACGCGTCTCTCAGCATTGACGAGCGTGAGATTGAGGAAAGCTTCGTCCGTGCTTCGGGCCCGGGGGGCCAGAACGTCAACAAATTGTCGACGGCAGTTCAGCTTCGCTTTGACGTACGAAATTCGCCGTCTTTGCCGTCGGACGTGAGCCAACGACTGGAACGTCTGGCGGGCAGCCGGCTTACCCGCGACGGCGTCCTGATTATCATCGCCCAGCGCCATCGAACCCAGGCACGTAACCGCCAGGATGCGCTCGACCGATTGATTGATCTCATTCGCGATGCGGCAGTCGCGCCGCGGCTGAGGCGGCCTACCAAACCGACCCGGGCCTCGCGCGAGCGCCGGGTCGAAACGAAGAAATTGCGTTCCGGCATTAAACGGCTGCGTCGCGTCAAGCCGGCGTTCGATTGAACCGGGGGCAAGCGATACGCTTAAGCCGCGTGCCGTCGGGCCACACGGCGTTTTGCATTTTTAGGACAAATCAGCAAAATTCGAATCGGGTGCCTGATGCTCATTGTCGCGCAGCATATCGGGGCGACATTGCGGCACTGAGTCGGTTTTATGAACGTTAAGATCAAATTTGTCGTCGCGGCGATCAACTATCTTTCATTGGCGACGCTTGCGCGTCTCGTGTGGCACACCTAACTACAGTCCGGGAAACGCCTCGATAAGAATTTTCGAAAAGGCTGGCGTTGGCGTTCTGGTTTGCCGTCAGAAAAAATTTGGGGAGTGGTGGTGAAAGCTTGGATGGTTTCCGGCCGCCGCGTATTTTAGGACCGTCGGGAATGAATTCTGTGAATCTACCTGAAATCGTAACGAAGGGCGCGTCGCGGGTCATTCCGTTCGAGCGCGTGGCGCTGGTTTTGCAGGGTGGCGGCGCGTTGGGCGCATACCAAGCGGGTGTGTACCAGGCGATCCATGAAGCCAAGATCGAAATTGACTGGATTTGCGGTACCTCGATCGGCGGTATCAATGGCGCATTGATCGCCGGAAATCGGCCTGAGCGCCGCATCGAGCGTCTGCGCGACTTTTGGGAAACCGTCACCAAGGCGCCGGTGCGGTTGCCGAACTTTTCCTGGTTTGCGGACACGCCATGGGCCGAGAATGGCGATGCTCGCTTGTGGACCAACAAAATTAGCGCTTTCACCACCATGATCAACGGCGCGCCCGGCTTTTTCTCGCCGCGGCCATTTCCGCCGATCAATTCGCCGGCGGACGGCCCCGAGCTTGCGAGCTATTACGACATTACGCCGCTGCAAGACACGCTGAATCGCTTGGTCGACTTCACACTCATCAATGTCGGTTCGATGCGTTTCACCGCGCTGGCCACCAATGTTCGAACCGGGGCGCCGGCCGCTTTTGACAACCATGAGCGGAGCATAACCAGTGCCCAAATTTTAGCCAGCGCCTCGCTGCCGCCGAGCTTCGCGCCGATGCCGATCGACGGCGAATATTATTGGGACGGCGGGGTTGTCTCCAATTCGCCCATGCAGTTCGTCATTGACAATCGCGGGTGGCACACCGCGCTGGTATTTCAGGTCGATCTTTGGGACGCAAACGGGGAGCCGCCGCTTGATATCCCTTCGGCTAATTTGCGGGCGATGGAAATCCACGGCGCCAGCCGCCTCAATGTTTCGCTCGATCAATACAAGAAAATGCAAAAATTCCGTAATGCGCTTCGGCGATTCCTCGAACAACTTCCGGAGCAATGCCAGACCGATCCGGAAGTGCAGTTTTTGTCTGAGCAAACGCGGGCGAAGGTTGCCACTATCGTCCAGTTGAAATACCAATCCGACAAGTTCGAAACCGCCAGCAGAATGTTCGAGTTTTCGCGGCGGGCAATGGAAGATCGTTGGCAGGCCGGCTACGACGATACCAGGCTCGCCCTTGCGGAGCCGCGAGTGTTCGAATTGCCCGACGGCAACGAAGGTGCACGCATTTTCGACGTGCATCACGGCTGGTCGATATAACCGCCATCGGATAGCGAGAATTGCGAGGAATAACGGTGACCCGACGTGCGGTTGCTATTCGCCTTTGGCTGCGCGGCCGCTAGTCTCGGTGCCCCGCACGCATCCGAGTCGTCATGCCTGTTCGCCAACTTTCCGAAACGATCGTCAATCGCATCGCTGCGGGCGAGGTGGTCGAGCGTCCGGCGAGCGTGGTCAAGGAGCTAGTCGAGAACGCGCTCGACGCCGGCGCCAGCCGTATCGAAGTTCACACCGACGGCGGCGGACGGCGGCTCATTCGGGTCGCCGATGACGGCGAGGGCATGACGCGCGCGGATCTCGCGCTGGCAGTCGAACGGCATGCCACCTCGAAACTTGCCGATGAAGACCTGATCGCAATTTCCACCCTTGGTTTTCGCGGCGAGGCCTTGCCGTCGATCGGTGCCGTTGCGCGCCTTTCGATCGCAACGCGATACAAGACCGAACCGCACGCGTGGTCGATCGACGTTGACGCCGGCACGAAATCGAAGCCCAAGCCCGCGGCGCTTGGGGAAGGCACCCGCGTCGAGGTGCGCGACCTGTTTTATGCCACGCCGGCCCGGCTCAAATTTCTCAAGCTCGACCGCACCGAGGCCGAAGCCGTCCGCGAAGTCGTAAGGCGGCTCGCCATGAGCCGTCCGGATGTCGCTTTTACGCTTGCCGGAGAGGAGCGGGCGCCCGTCACATTCGCGGCAGCGCTGCCAGGCGCGACCGGCCGTCTTACGCGGCTGGGCGACGTGCTTGGCGCCGATTTCCGCGCCAATGCCGTCGCGATCGAGGCGGCGCGCGACGACGTCGTCGTGAGCGGGTTTGCCGCGCTACCGACACTGACCCGGGCCAATGCGCTCGGGCAATACCTGTTCGTCAACGGCCGGCCGGTGCGCGACAAGCTTCTGCTCGGCGCGGTACGGGCCGCCTATGCCGACTATTTGCCGCGCGACCGGCATCCGCTAGTCGCGCTCTTCGTCGAGCTTCCCGCGCGCGAGGTTGACGTCAACGTTCATCCGGCCAAAGCCGAAGTACGGTTCCGCAATCCGTCGCTGGTGCGCGCACTCATCATTCAAGCGCTCAAGCAGGCGCTGGCGCGTGAAGGCACCCGCGCGGCGACGACCGGCGGCACGGCGACCATCGCCGCGTTCCGGCAACGTCTGGGCGGCGCGCGACCGCTTTGGAGCGCTTCGCGGGGAACGGGTTTTGCCGAGGCCGCGCAGGCGGCATTCGAGGTCGGAGCGCCGACGGCCGCCTTGCGTTCCGACGACATGGAAAATGCCGAAATTGTCGCGCCTATGCCGGCGGGGTTGGACTATCCGCTCGGTGCCGCACGTGCGCAGGTCCATGACACCTACATCGTGTCGCAAACACGGGACGGGCTGATTATCGTCGATCAGCATGCCGCCCACGAACGCATCGTCTACGAGAAACTCAAGGCCGCGATCGCGCAGAGCGGCATAGCGCGTCAGATTCTGCTCATTCCCGAAGTTATCGAACTCGACGAGGCCGCGGTCGAGCGGGTGCTCGATCATCGGCATGAGCTCGCGCGATACGGCGTCGTGATCGAATCGTTCGGACCTGGTGCGGTGATGGTGCGGGAAACGCCGGCTCTGCTTGGCGAGGTCGACGGCATCGGCCTCGTTCGCGATCTGGCGGAGCATATCGGCGAATGGGACGAGACCGTACCGCTTGAACGCCGGCTGATGCACGTTGCAGCAACCATGGCCTGCTATGGATCGGTTCGCGCCGGGCGCAGGCTGCGGCCCGAAGAGATGAACGCATTGCTGCGCGAGATGGAAGTCACGCCCAACTCCGGCCAGTGCAATCACGGCCGTCCGACTTATGTGGAGCTCAAGCTCACCGGCATCGAGCGGCTGTTCGGGCGACGTTAGGAGCCGGTCAGACGTAAAAAGATCAGCTCGCTGTCGTCATAGCGGCGCCGGTCCAGTTGGTGAAATCCGTCCGGCGCAGCGAAGCTTGGCCGCGTTGCCTCTTCGACAACGATCAGCGCGGCGGGCGCAAGCCATCCGCCGGAGCGGGCCGACTCTAACGCCTCTACCGCGCGGCCTTGCCCATACGGCGGGTCGAGGAAAACCAGCGAAAATGGCGCCACCGGGTGCGCCGGGCCGAGCCTGGTGGCGTCGCGGCGAAAGACCCGCGACACTCCGCCGAGGCCGAGCGTGGCGACGTTTTCCCGCAACAGCGCGCGCGCATCCGCGCTGTCGTCGACGAACAGAGCGAATTCGGCGCCCCGCGAGATGGCCTCGATGCCCAGCGCGCCGGTGCCGGCAAACAGGTCAAGCACGCGCGCGCCGGTGATCGGATCGTCAAAACTATGCACCAGGATGTTGAACAACGCCTCGCGCAGCCGATCCGCGGTCGGCCGAATGGCTTGCGATTTCGGCGGTGTGAGTGAACGCCCGCGCAGCCGGCCGCCGATAACGCGCATCATCGACCCTTCGGACGGGCGGGCCGCGGACCGCCGGCACGATCTGACCTGCGGCGGCGATGCTTGTGCGGACGTTCGGTGATGCGCGGCTCGGCTGGCGGTGCCGGTTTGGCGTTGCCGTGACGCTCGACCGGGACCGAGCGTCCCTTTCGGTCGGTGAGCGTTTCGGCGCGGCCGCTGCCGGGCGGCGGCTCTTTGGACGTCGGCTTATTTCGTCGCGATCCGCGAAATTTCCGCCGCAGTTTGTTCGCCGGCTTCTCGTCGTCGGGGGCGCGCCAGACGTGATTGGGCGCCTGGTTTGCGAGTGGTCGCGGAGAAGCTTCGCGCGCCACGTCGCGCCGGGGGGCGGAAAATTCCAGGCCCGCAAGCGCGGCCACGTGCTCCCCGAGTTGCTCGCGCAGCACGCGCGTGCGGATTTCCTCCACCTCGCCCTCGGCGAGTTCGCCGAGCTGAAACGGCCCAAATGAAACCCGGATCAGTCGGGCGACCGACAGGCCGAGACTGTCGAGAACGGTGCGGACTTCACGGTTTTTGCCTTCGCGAATGGCGAAGGTGAGCCATAAATTCGAGCCCTGGACGCGCTCCAGCTCGGCTTCGATCGGTCCGTAGTGAATGCCTTTGACGGTTATCCCCTGGCGCAACGTGTCGAGTTGCGCTTGCGTGAGCGAACCGTGTGCCCGCACGCGATAGCGCCGGAGCCATCCGGTTGCCGGTAATTCGAGCACGCGCGCGAGCGCTCCGTCATTGGTGAGCAGAAGCAATCCTTCGGTATTGAAATCGAGCCGTCCAACGCTGATGAGACGCGGCAGATTTTTCGGCAGCCGCTGGAAAATGGTCGGACGGCCTTGTGGATCACCGTGCGAGGTCAGAACTCCGCGCGGCTTGTGGTAGAGGAACAGCCGGGTGCGCTCGCGCTGCGGAAGCGGCTCGCCGTCTATGCTGACTTGATCGCCGGGCGCGACATTGAGCGCCGGCGAGCCGATAATCGTGCCGTTGACCGCGACGCGGCCGGCGGCAATCCATTGTTCGGCCTCGCGCCGCGACGCCAGCCCGGCGCGGGCGATCACCTTGGCGATTCGCTCGCCGCGCTTGTCGGATTTGCTCTTGTCGTCCATGGCTCCGCCCGGCAATAACCCCGGACGACCGATCAGGCAATCGTCGATGGCATCATTGCGGCCCGGCACATTCATGGAGGCGGCGCTCGACGAGGCCCGCGCGGCGGGACAGCGAGGCGAGGTCCCGGTCGGCTGCGTCGTCGTGCATAACGGCCATATCGTCGGCCGGGCGGGCAACCGCACGCTGGCCGACCGCGATCCCACAGCGCATGCCGAGATGATCGCTATCCGTGCGGCGGCCACTGCACTTGGTTCCGAGCGCCTTGCCGATTGCGATCTCTACGTCACGCTTGAGCCGTGCGCGATGTGCGCCGGCGCTGCAGCCTTCGCCCGCATCCGCCGGCTTTATTACGGCGCCCTCGATCCGAAGGGCGGCGCCGTCGACAGCGGCGTGCGATTGTTTGCTTCGCCCGCTTGTCATCATCGGCCTGAGGTCTATGGCGGTCTGGCGGAAGCGGAGGCCTCGGCGCTGCTCAAACTTTTTTTTCAGGAACGCCGGTAGCGCCAGAGCGCGATCCGGACAGGCGGCTGCCGGCCTTCGGAAACGGTGGGCGAACCCTCTACGCCCGGGCGTGGCTGGCGAATTCCCACGCCTTGGCGGCGAGCGGACGCACCAGCGTGGCGCGGGCAGCGGCATGTGCGCTGGTGGCGGTGCCATCGCGCACCCGGCCGACGATACCTTGCAGGATCGCAGCGAGACGAAAGAAATTATAGGCCGAGTAGGTCGGCAGATGGGGACGCGGATCGAGCCCGGTGCGCCTGACGTAAGCCTCGACGTAGGCGTCACGGGAGGGAATGCCGAGCGCCGCCAAATCCTGCCCGACGAGCGATCCGGTGCCGGCTTCTGACGGCGGCATGTCCCACTGCATCAGGTGGTAGGCGAAGTCCGCGACCGGGTCGCCGAGCGTCGATAATTCCCAATCAAGCACAGCGACCACGTCGGGCGCGTCTGGCGCGAGAATCACGTTGTCGAGCCGGTAGTCGCCATGCACCAGCCGCGTCGGTTGCGGCGGCGGGATGTGGGCGGGCAGCCAAGCCATCAGCTGCTCCATTTCCTCGATCGTCTCGGTTTCGGAGGCCCGGTATTGCTTCGACCAGCGTTCGATCTGCCTCGCCACATAGTTCTCACCGCGGCCGTAATCCGCCAGCCCGATCGCCGCCGGATCGAAGTTATGCAGTCGGGCCAGCGTCGCGTTCATGGCATCGTACACTTGCGCCCGCTCGGCCGGATTTGACGACGGCATCTCCGCCTCCCAGAACACGCGGCCCTCGACATGCGACATGACGAAAAACGCGGTGCCGGTCACGGTCTCGTCGGCGCAATAAAGGATCGGCTGGGCCACCGGAAAGCCCTGCGCATGGAGCGCGCCGATCACGCGATATTCGCGATCGACCGCATGTGCCGAAGGCAACAGCTTTCCTGGCGGTTTCCGGCGCAGCACGTAACGCCGCTCCGGCGTCTCGACGAGATAGGTCGGATTGGATTGGCCGCCCTTGAATTGTTTGAGCGTGATCGGTCCGGCAAATCCCTCGACGTGTTTGCGCAGATACGCTTCGAGGCGGCCGATGTCGAAACGCAGCCGCTCGGCGACTTCCTTGGTGCCGGAAAAGGTCGTCTGGCGATCGCTGACAGCCATGCGGGCGATATTACTATGATCCAAATCCCGTTGCGCGACCCGCTATTTTATTTTTTTCACGTTCGATCGCGCGCCGGCCGATGTCGTGCCGGCAGAAACCTTCCGGCCAGTTGATGCGAGCGACGGCTTGATAGGCGCGGTCGCGCGCCTGCACGATATCGGTGCCGAGTGCCGAGACGTTCAACACGCGTCCGCCATTGGCAAGAATACGCCGGCCGTCCTGTCTGGTCCCGGCGTGAAAGATTTCCACGCCCTCGACGGCGGCGGCCGCTTCGAGATTTTCAATGACGGAATCTTTTGCATATCGACCCGGATAGCCTTTCGCCGCCATCACCACGGTCAGCGCTGCGTTGGGGAGCCAGCGCAGATCGATCGATTTGAGTAAGCCGTCACGGCTGGCGAGCAGGGCGGGAATCAGGTCCGACTGCAATCGAAGCATGAGGACCTGGCATTCGGGATCGCCGAACCGTACGTTGTATTCGATGAGCTTGGGTCCTTCTGCGGTCATCATCAGACCGGCGTAGAGGACGCCCTTGTAGGGAGCCCCGATCTTTTTCATGGCGCGCAGTGTCGGCTGGACGATTTCGGCCATGACGCGATCGCGCATCGCCGGATCGACAAGCGACGTCGGCGAATAGGCGCCCATGCCGCCTGTATTCGGCCCCTTGTCGCCGTCGAAGGCGCGCTTGTGGTCTTGCGCCGAGGCCAGCGGCAGCGCGACATCTCCATCGCAGAGCGCGAAGAATGACGCCTCTTCGCCGCCGAGAAATTCTTCGACGACAAGTTCGGCTCCTGCACCACTCAAATCGCCGCCGAAAATCATGTCGATCGCGGCTTCCGCCTCGGCAGGTGTTTGCGCGACCACGACGCCCTTGCCGGCGGCGAGTCCGTCGGCCTTGACGACGATCGGCGCGCCGCGGGCGCGTACATAGGCTTTAGCTTGATCGGCGGCCCGAAAACGCTCGTAAGCTGCCGTCGGTATGCCGTTGGCCCGGCACAGATCCTTGGTGAAGCCTTTGGAGCCTTCGAGTTGAGCGGCGGCACGGTTCGGTCCGAAGGCTTTGATGCCGGCGGCTTCCAGATCGTCGACGATGCCAGCGCAAAGCGGTCCTTCCGGTCCGACGACGACGAAATCGACATGTTGGTCGCGGCAAAACCCGATCACGGCTTCATGATCGGCGATGTCGAGATCGACGCACTCCGCCTCCCGAGCGATGCCGGCATTGCCCGGTGCGCAGAAAAGCCGGCTCGTCAGCGGGCTTGCCGCCATCTTCCAGGCAAGCGCGTGCTCGCGACCGCCGCCGCCAAGGAGTAGAATGTTCATGGGTTGAAAAACATTGCCGAAGCCCCTGTAGCATGTAAGAGCGTCGGCGCAAGATCGGGATGCAGGTTGTCCAATGGTCTTGATCGGGACTGGTGACACACAGCGCTAACGTCTGACCCACCGCGCATATCGTGATGAATGAAGCACCTCTCAATTTGCCGGAATTGACGGTCTCGGAACTTTCGGCGTCGCTCAAGCGCGCGATTGAGGATGCGTTCGGCTACGTCCGCGTGCGCGGCGAACTCGGCAAAGTCAGCTATCATTCGAACGGCCACGTCTATTTTGACCTCAAGGACGAACGCGCGTCGATTGCCGGCGTCATTTGGCGCACCACCGCCGCGCGCATCAAGCTCCAGTTGGAAGCGGGCCTTGAAGTCGTACTCACCGGGCGGCTAACCACCTATCCGAACCGCTCACAGTATCAGATTGTCGTCGAAACGATCGAACCGGCCGGCCTCGGCGCGCTGATGGCGCTGCTTGAGCAGCGCAAGCGGCAGCTGGCCGCAGAGGGTCTGTTCGACGAGGCACGCAAGCAGCTTCTGCCTTACCTGCCTGCGGTGATCGGCGTCATTACCTCGCCGACCGGCGCCGTTATTCGGGACATTCTGCATCGGCTGGCCGACCGTTTTCCGCGCCATGTCTTGGTGTGGCCGGTGAAAGTGCAGGGCGACGGCTCGGCAACGGCGGTTGCCGCCGCGATCTCTGGCTTCAACGCTTTGCCGGCGAGCGGGCCGATCCCGCGTCCCCATTTGCTGATCGTGGCGCGCGGCGGCGGCTCGCTCGAAGACCTATGGTCGTTCAACGAGGAAATCGTGGTGCGCGCGGCAGCGGCGAGCATGATCCCGCTTATTTCCGCTGTCGGCCACGAGACGGACGTCACCTTGATCGACTTTGCCGCCGACCGGCGCGCGCCGACGCCGACGGCTGCAGCCGAAATGGCGGTTCCGGTCCGCGCCGAGTTGCTGCTGGACATCGGAAGCTTGAGCCGGCGCATGTTCGCCTGCTGGAGGCGAAATCAGGAAGCACGCCGAAACGAGGTACGCTCCGCCGCCCGTGCTCTGCCGAAAGCCGAGGACGTCATGGCGGTGCCGCGGCAGCGGCTCGACCATGCTGCGGCCGGTTTGTCGCGCGCTTTGCGCGCCAACGCGCACATCCACCGCGTCGGTTTTGCCCGGATCGGCGTCAGGCTCAGTCCGCACCTGTTGCGCACGCAAGTTGAGCGCCGCCGCGACCGTTATGCCGGGATCGCGACGCGCCTGCGGGCGAGCGCAACCGCAAATATCGAGATGCACCGGGCCCGGATCATGCGCGAGCGTGAGCGTGTGTCGGTGTTGGCAAGGCGTGCCGGGCGGGCGATCGACGCGCTTCTCGACACGCGGTTTGCTCGTTACGAGCGTGATGTCCAGTTGCTGGCCGCGTTCTCGTATCGCGGTGTGCTGGCGCGCGGCTTTGCGTTGGTACGCGATCGCGCCGGGCGTCCGCTGCGGGCCGCGGCGGGCGTGAAGGTGGGGATGCCCATTGATGTCGAGTTTGCCGACGGACATGTCGGTGCGCGTGCCGAGGTGGTGCAAGCGTCTACCGCGCCGAGTGCCGCGCCGGTGCGACGGCGTGCGCGTCGCGGAGGCGACCCTGGACAAGGTAGCCTTTTTTAGCGGCGCGAAGACTAAATCGGCAAAGTCGAGTGGGTTCGTTGGCCGCCCTCCGATCTATTCGCGCTTTACCCCGCTGCTTTGCTCATTGAGCGGCAAATCGCACGGCAGCGGAACTGCAATCAAGCATTTGAGTTGTCGGGTGGGCGACCACGAATCTCTCCAGGAGAACAAGCATGATTCGGACGGTGTTTGCGGCGGCGATTGTGGCGTTGGCTATCGCGGCGGTGCCGGGAGTGTCCTCCGCTGCTCCCGCGTCTTCGCTTCCAGCGGGAGTCGCGAATGAGGCAACCTCCGGTCACGTCGTTCAAGCGTATTGTGGCTGGCACTGTCGTCATTGGCACCGTTGGCATCACTGGTGCCGCTGGCACCGGTGCTAGCAGGCCGGGTACCGCCGATTTCGAGCGCCGCCGATGCCGGGCGGCGCTTGGTTTTCCGCCCCAAGAATGATTATGTTGCGGCCTAGGGCGTCGGCACAGTCCGTCGCTACGGAGGTTCCCGTTGCTCAATCGCACCGACCGTCCATCGCCGATGCCCGGCGAGGCCGACGTCAAATACCTTGATGGCGATTTTCGCGTGGTGCGGCCCGGCGGTTTCGTGCGTTGTGCCGTCACCGGCGTGTCCATACCGCTCGAAGAGCTCCGCTATTGGAGCGTCGACCTGCAGGAGGCCTACGCCACGCCGGAGGCGGTGCTGCAGCGGCACAGCGCGGCCTACACACGCAAGACTTAAGTCGAAGTTCAAGTTCAATCGGCGGCCTTTTCCGATCGCCGCCGTGCGGCATCGAGCACCAGGGCGCGAAAAGCATCAGCCTCTTCGATGACAAGGCGTACCGGCAACGCGCTCGTACGAGCCGCCAGCGATGACAGGGTCGGGTCGCCGCCGAGCCGCGCCTGATCTTTTTCCGTGGTGAGGAGCATGAGATTCGCCGCATCGGCTCGCGCCAACAGCGATTGAGCTTCGTGAGCCGTGTAACGATGATGATCGGGGAAATTTTCCCGTGCGACGACCGCGATGCCGGCGTCGGTCAGTGTGGCGAAGAATTTTTCCGGATCGCCGATCCCGGCAAAAGCGAGGACCTTGTGGCCCCTCAGTGCAGCCACGATTTGCCGGTCGGGTTCCAGATGCCCATGGAAAATTGCTGCGCCGTAATGCTGTGCGCGCTCCTTCAGGCTCTTGAGATTGCCCGGTTGCCCGACGAAAACCATCGCGTGTGCGCGCGCGATCTGCGCTTCTAGCGGCGCTCGCAACGGGCCGGCCGGAATCGTGCGCCCATTGCCGACGCCGCGCCGGCCGTCGACCATCAGGATTGCCAGGTCCTTGGCGAGCGCCGGATTTTGGAAACCATCGTCCATCACGATGACGGTTGCGCCGTCGCGGCGAGCGGTCTCGGCCCCTTCAAGCCGGTCGCGGGCCACGATTGTCGGCGCCAGCCGCGCAAGCAGGAGCGGCTCGTCGCCGACCATGGCGGCCGAATGGACGGCGGGGTCGACGCGCAGCGGTCCCGCCAATTTTCCGCCATAGCCGCGACTCAGGAAGAACGGGCGTTCATGCGCAGCCAGAAGAAGGTGCGCCACGGCGAGCGCCGCCGGAGTCTTGCCGGCGCCACCGACGGTGAGATTGCCGAGGCAGATCACCGGCACGCCGACGCTTCGGCCCTGCGTCCGCAGACGCAAGGCCGCGATCGCTGCGTAGATGCCGGCGAGGGGGCTTAACAGGCTGCCGCTGCCGGGCCGCCACCAAAAGGCGGGCTCCCGCATCACGGCACTCTTTGCTCAAGTCGAAGCTGCATCAGGTAAGGCTCGAGCGCCGCCATGGTCCGTTCGAGCGCCCCGCCGAGTCTGCCGACGGTCACTTCGCCGGCATCAGCGAGCGTCTTGCGGGCCGCCGGGTTGGCGAGCCAGCCGCGCAAACACGCCAGCAGCCCCGCCGCATCGGCAACCCGTTCGGCGCCATTGGCGGCGTCGAGTGCATCGTAAATCTCGGCAAAGTTCCAAACGTGCGGACCGTGCACCACGGCTGCGCCGAGCCTGATTGCTTCGATCGGGTTTTGACCGCCGTGGCTCGCGAGTGATCCACCCATGAAGACAACGGGTGCCAACCGGTAGATCAGCCCCAATTCGCCCAACGTGTCGGCGACGAAAATGTCGTTATCCGGCTTCGGTGTGTCGTCACGCGAGCGCAGCGCCACGGAAAAGCCGGCGGATTTCGCCGCTTCCGCTATTTTCGCGCCGCGTTCCGGGTGGCGTGGTGCGATGATCGTTAAAAGCGACGGGCAATTCGCGCGGAGCTGACGATGGGCGTCGAGGACGGCCGTTTCTTCGCCCTCGTGGGTAGAAGCGGCCGCAATCACCACGCGCGCATCGAGGACGCTTTTGAATTTCCGCAGCGTGGGCAGATCGGCGGGAGGCGCAGGCACGTCGAGCTTGAGGTTGCCGATGCTGCTGATGCGCGGCGCGCCGAGACGGCCGAATCGATCCGCGTCGGCGCGGGATTGCGCCAAGCAGAGATCGAACCGCCGCAGCAACGCTTTGATCAGGCCAGGCTGAAGTCGCCAGCGGCTGAATGATCGCTCCGACACACGACCATTCACCAGGATGATTGGCACGCCGCGGTCGGCGCAGCCGAGGATTAAATTCGGCCAAAAATCGGATTCGACGAATAGTGCGAGGCTGGGTCGCCAATGATCGAGGAAGCGATCAACGTATCGCGGTGCATCGAGTGGAATAAATTGGTGAATCACTCCCGGCGGCAGGCGCTGTTCTGCAATGGCGGCCGAAGTGACCGTGCCCGAGGTAACCAGAACTGCAAACTCCTTGGTACGAAGACGCTGGATGAGCGGCACCACGGCCAGCATTTCGCCGACGCTGGCGCCATGCAGCCAAATCAGCGGTCCGGGCGGACGCGGCAAGTTCGCCTTGCCGTAGCGTTCGCCAAGGCGAGATGGATTTTCTTTTCCTCGCTTGAGTCGCCAAGCCAGAAGCCGTGACGCCACCGGCGAAGCGACGGCTCGCGAAGCGACCCGGTACAATCGCAGCGCAAGCGGCAACCGATCGCGCACGTTCAATCTCCCCGCTACGGCTGCTTGGCGGCTTCAACCGCCCCGCGCATCGCTAAGTTACAGCGTGGCTCGTTGTTGTCGCACACGTATTCTGCACGGGATGTTCTCATCGCGCCTGCGTTTCCGGATCGAGCAACCGATGCAGGTGGACAATGAAATAACGCATCTCGGCATTGTCGACGGTGCCCTGCGCCTTCGCCTTCCAGGCCGAATATGCGCTCGCGTAGTTTGGAAAAATGCCGACAATGTCGAGCTTGTCGAGATTTTTGAATTCGCTGCTCGCGACGTCGCTTAATTCGCCGCCGAAGACGAGATGCAGCAGTTGTTTTCCTGGCTGCTTGGGCACATCGGGCATGGCACTCGCTCCGCGTTATTGAGGTTCGATCAAGGCGCGAGGCGTTCATCCCCGAGGAGTTCGATCATCGTCGCATGCCTGTCCAGGCCGCAAGCGACCAGCATCCCATGCCGCGGTACAAGCTGATTATAGATCACCGCGCGTCCGGCAAAAGACGTCAGCAAACCGCCAGCTTCGTGCACCAAAAGATCGGCCGCGGCAAGGTCCCAGTCATGGCTGTCGGCTCCTGCGATTGCGACGTCAATGGTTCCCTGCGCGACGCGGGCGAAGCGAAGTGCAAGCGAATGCACGCGTGGTTCGATGGCGAAGGGTGGGGCGAACGCTGCGATGCGCTCCAACAAGCCTTTTGGCCCGGCGATGCGGGTGTCGGCCAGCACGTTCCCCTGCGCAACGGCCATGGCAGCGCCGTTACGGGTGGCGCCGTTATGGGTAGACGCAATGAACATCTCGTCGGTGACCGGCGCATAGAGACAAGCCGCGACCGGGCGGCCGTTTTCGACCAACGCGGCTGAGACGGCCCAATCCGGCAGGCCGGCCAGATAAGCGCGTGTGCCGTCGATCGGATCGACGATCCAGACAAAGCGCGCGGCCAGCCGCGCGTTGTCGTCGGCGCTCTCCTCGGACAGCCAACCGAAGTCCGAGCGCCAGGCCGTGAGCCGCTCGTGCAACAATCGGTCGACCGCGATGTCCGCGTCGCTGACCGGTGATGATTTCGCCTTGGTCCACGACTTGATCGGACTCTGGAACATCCCGAGTGCGAGCATGCCGGCCTCGCGCACGCACGCGGCGAGTTCCGCGGCAACGTCGGCCGGGTCGACGGCCTCAGTGGCCGGCAACGGTCATGCTCTCAACGCGCAAGGTCGGCGCGTTTATGCCGTGGCGAAAGACCAGATCGTTTGCCGGGAAGAGACTGGCGAACATCTCGGAAAGATGCCCGGCGATTGTGACCTCGCTCACCGGATAGGTGCATTCGCCGTGTTCGATCCAGAAACCGGAAGCGCCACGGCTATAATCCCCGGTTACCAGGTTGACGCCCATGCCGATCATGTCGGTGACGTAAAAACCGTCTTCGATATCGGCAATAAGCTCGGCGGGAGTCTTGCTGCCGGACTCGAGATGCAGATTGGTGGCGCCCGGAGAGGGCGTCGAGGAAACACTGCGCTGGGCGTGGCCGGTCGTTTCGAGACCGAGCTCACGGGCGGTCGCGCAGTCGAGCAGCCAAGTCTTCAACACGCCGTTCTCGACGAGATGGCGTCGGCGGCCCGGAAGCCCTTCAGCATCGAACGGGCGCGAACGCAGGCCACGCGGCCGCAGCGGATCGTCGATAATGTTGATACCCGGCGCAAAAACCGTTTCGCCGAGCCGCTCGCGCAAAAAACTGGATTTGCGGGCAATCGCGGCGCCGTTCGCGGCACTGGCGACGTGACCCACCAGTGAACCGGAGATTCGCGAGTCAAACACGACCGGCACCCGACGCGTCGTGACCTTGCGCGGGTTCAGCCGTTTGACTGCGCGTTCGCCGGCTCGCTGCCCGATCACGGCGGCCTTTTCGAGATCGGCGGCATGCAGCGTCGAGGAAAAATCGTAGTCCCGCTCCATGCCGGTGCCTTCGCCGGCGATGGCCGTCATCGAGATGCCGTGCCGAGATCCGATGGTTGCACCGCGAAAACCATGGCTGGTCGCCAAAACAAACCCGCCGATGCCGGCCGACGCCGAAGCTCCGCCCGATTTGGTAACGCCGCCAACCGCCAAGCCTGCCGCCTCGGCGTCGCGCGCCAGGCGTTCCAGCGTTTCGACATCCGGCATTTGCGGATCGAGGAGATCGAGATCGGGCAAGCTATCCGCCAGCTGTTTCGGATCGGCGAGGCCGGCAAAGCGATCCTCCGGCGCGACGCGCGCCATGGCGACCGCGCGCTCGGCAAGCGCTTCGAAACCGTCGCTCTTGAGGTCGTTCGTCGAAACCACGGCCTGCCTACGACCGACGATGACGCGCAAGCCGAGGTCGTCTCCCTCGGAGCGCTGCGATTCCTCAACGGCGCCGTCTCGGACCTCGACCGATAGCGATACCGAACGGACTGCAAGCGCGTCGGATTGATCGGCACCGGCCCGCTTGGCGGCGCTGACGAGACGATCGGCAAGATCGATGAGGTTGGCTTGGTCGAGGAGAGAGGGCATCTAAAGGCGGTTTAAGCGGACATCCATAGACATACAAGGACAACATGTGGCCGCCGCGCAGGCGATTCAACCCGCCGGCGGGCGCTCGTTGGCGATGCGATGGGCAAATTGCAGGAGGTACTGCAACGCCTCGTCAATCATGACGCTCGTTGGCAGCAGCGATACCGCCTCTTAACCGAGCTTCTTAAGCCGATAACGACGGCGCCATGGCATGTTCGCGGCAACCGGGCGGCAACAGCCTGGCGGGAGCTTGTGTTTCGGGGCGTCAAATGGAAGCCGGCAGGATTGCTGCCGGGTCGAGCCGCGCAGAGCGGCTCGACCCCTTCTCTTTGCCCGTCCGTTTCGAAGCGGCCGATGAGGCGGCTGACGAATGTCGGCGGGTGATCGACCTTCATCGCGAGCGCGTCGTCGTGCGGCGCTCCGTGCGCGGCATGCGCATGGCGCTGAACTTGCCGGTCGCCGGCTTTCGCGGCGTGGCTATCCGTCTGGTCGGCAAGCCACACCAGCCGCCGAGCGCAATATCGGTGATGCTTGAACATGCCGATCCGGCGCTGTCGCTGCCGTTATTCTCGTCAGATGCGAACGATGAGATCGTGGTCGAATGGCAGGCGTGGGGCCGCGTTCTCGGCCTTCCACTGCTGGTCCGCGAAAACGATGGCAGCTTGCGCGAGCCGTTCGCGCGCATCGGTGCCGTCCGCATCGAAGCGCCGACTTGGCGCCGCCGGCGTCGCAGCGCGATTGCGCGACGCCGTCCTTCAATTCGTATGCGCCGCCGGGCCGCCAAGCTTCCAGTCGACCCGGCGATCCATCGCGGCGAGCGCGAGATTATCGCCCGGAACTGATCGACCTAGGTAAGGGCGCGGACGGCCGGGTCGAGCAGCAGGCCGGCAAACAGGATCAAACCGGCATCCCGGTCGGACTTGAACAATGCCAGGCAGAGATCTGGGTCGGCGATATCGAGCCGGACGATCTGCCAGGCCAAGTGCCCGGCGAATCCGGCGAGGAACAGCCAAAAAATAACGCCGACGCCGGCAGTGAAGCCGGCGGCGGCGATGAGGACGACGGCAAGTCCATAGAACAAGGCCAGCATCGTTTTGGTGCGTTCGCCGAATAAAAGCGCTGTCGACTTGATGCCGATAAGGGCGTCGTCGTCGCGGTCCTGGTGGGCGTAGATCGTGTCGTAACCGATCACCCAGGAAATCGAGCCGGCATAGAGGAGCAGCGCCGGCGCGCCGAGCCGACCGAACGCCGCCGCCCAGCCCATCAATGCACCCCAGGAGAACGCCAGCCCGAGCACGATCTGCGGCCAGTAGGTGACGCGCTTCATGAACGGATAGATCGCCACGATCACGAGCGAACAAAGGCCGAGCGCCACGGTGTAGCCGTTGAATGAGAGGAGTATGGTGAGCCCCACCAGGGCTTGCAGCGCGAGGAACAGGCCGGCCTTGAACAAGCTGACCTGACCGGACGGTATCGGCCGCGAACGCGTGCGTTCGACGCTGCGGTCGAGGTCGCGGTCGACGATATCGTTCCAAGTGCAGCCGGCTCCGCGCATGGCGAACGCGCCGACAAAAAACAATGCGAGATGCACGAAATTCGGTGCGGTTCT
>JAGXAC010000207.1 GCA_019075925.1 Hyphomicrobiales bacterium
GATCCAGTCGGCATTGCCGGTGTCGTCGGCGAGCACGACCACCTCGGAGGGCCCGGCGATCATGTCGATGCCGACCTTGCCGAACACGAGGCGCTTGGCGGCGGCGACGTAGGCGTTGCCGGGGCCGACGATCTTGGCGACCGGCGCGATGGTGGCGGTGCCGTAAGCGAGCGCGGCAATCGCCTGCGCGCCGCCGATACGATAAATCTCGTCGACGCCGGCGATTTTCGCCGCCGCCAGCACCAACGGCGACAGCACGCCGTCAGGCGCCGGCACGGTCATCACCAGGCGGGGCACGCCGGCCACCTTTGCCGGCACCGCGTTCATCAGCACCGACGACGGATAGGCGGCAGTACCGCCGGGGACATAGAGGCCGACCGCTTCGATCGCGTTCCAGCGCGCACCGAGTTCGACACCGAGTTTGTCGACGAAGCGATCGTCCTGCGGCAATTGGCGGCGGTGAAACGCCTCGATGCGATCGTGGGCGAAATGCAGCGCGTCGAGCGCGGGCGGCGCACAGGCGGCAAGCGCGGCTGCGAGCTCCGAGGTCTTAATCCGAAGCCCGGGACCGTCCGGATCGAAGCGATCGAACTTGCGCGTATAGTCGCGCAGCGCAGCATCGCCGCGGGCGGTGACGTCGGCAACAATGGCGCGCACGACTGCCTCGACATCGGTCGAACTTTCTCGCTTGGTGGCGAGAAAACCGCGGAATTTTTCCGCAAAATCGGCGGCGCGAGTATCGAGACGGATGGCCATGTTGGGTTTACGGATAACGCCTTCGTAAGCGATGCGCCGACGCGTATCAGGTCTCTTTTCTTATAACAATTCTAATCTTCCGCCGGTTCGGCTTTGTGATTGACAAAGTATCCGCCGAGCATCAATTCCTCGTATATCCCGGCTAACCAAATGCGGCGATCAGCCCAGCGATGGCCATGACGCGAGACGCGCTTGTAGTGTTGAGTTCGATGTTGCTTGCCTCGGTTGTCGTGGCGACCGCGGGTGCGGCACGCGCGGAAGAGCCGGCTACGCTTGCACTGACCATCAAGAATCATCTCTTCGAGCCGGCCGAACTGCACGCCCCCGCCGGCAAGCCGATCACATTCGTCGTCAAGAACCTCAATACCGTCGCCAGCGAAATCGAGAGCGACGCGCTGCATTTCGAGAAGGTCATCCCGGCCGGCGGCGAGGCGACCGTGCATGTGCGGCCGCTATCGCCCGGACGCTATAAATTTTTCGACGACTTTCACCACGCGACGCAGGGTTACCTGATCGTGCCATGACATTGTGAGGTTCCTGTGTTGCCTTCGCTGGTGATCGTTTTCCGTGAGGTGTTCGAAGCCGGACTGATCGTCGGCATCGTCATGGCGGTAACATCGGGCGTTGCCGGACGCGGCCGCTGGATTGCAGGCGGCGTCGCTGCCGGGGTATTGGGCGCCTGCATCGTCGCTTTATTCACCGGCGCGCTGTCGCAACTGTTCAACGGCCGCGGGCAGGAAATATTCGACGCCGGCATCCTCGGCTTCGCCGTGCTGATGCTCGGCTGGCACAACGTCTGGATGGCACGGCACGGGCGGGAACTCGCCGCCGAAATGCGCGCCGCCGGTCGCGCGGTGCTGGACGGCTCGAAATCGCTCGCCGCGCTGGCCGTGGTCGTTGCCATCGCGGTATTGCGCGAAGGTTCCGAGGTGGTGCTGTTTCTCTACGGCGTGGCCGCCGCCGACGGCGGAGCGAGCATCGGCATGCTGATCGGCGGCGTCATCGGGCTTGTCCTCGGTGCGGCGGTCTGCGTCCTCACCTACCTGGGTCTGGTCACCATTCCGATGCGTTATCTGTTCAGCGTCACCTCGACGCTGATCGCACTTCTCGCCGCCGGCATGGCGGCGCAAGCGATCGCATTCCTGCAGCAAGCCGACATTCTCACCGTCTTCGACCGGACGGTATGGGACACATCATGGCTGCTGCGCGATGAAAGCTGGCCGGGCCGCGCCCTGCACACGCTGATCGGCTATGTCGATCAGCCGACCGGCATGCAACTCATTGCCTATGCCGCGACTTTGACCGTCATTGCGGTGCTGATGAAACTGCTCGCGCCGCCGCCGCCAAATCCACAGCAGCCCAGAACGGCGTGACGGCCCGGCTTATACCGTCTTGGTCTCGGCGTCGCTCGTGGAGCTACCGTCGGCGCTGAAGTGATCGGGACAGGCTGCGGCCGCGTACACCTCGCCAAGATCGATCAACTCCGCCTCCAGGCACTCGACCTCGAGGCGGATGGCGCCGCCGCCGGAGAAGGTGAGCGTAACGACTCCCGCCGGCGCGGCGCGCTCGACGAATTCCACCGCCAGCAGGTTGAAGGTCGCCTCCTTATCCGTCTGGTCGAAATCACGGCGCTGGCAAGCGGTCACGCGTTCAAAGCGCAGCGCCGTGCGGCAGCGACGATAGTCCGGGATATCGGCCTCGCCGCCGACCGGCTTGACGCCGGCGGCATTGACGGCGCTCATCCAGTCGAAACGGCTGAGCGCCATCACAAAGCGGCGCGCATGCGGCTGCCAGAAGATATCTTTGACTTTGACAAGGGCATCCTGGACGTGAGCGGAAACCACTTCGATGTCGTCCTTGTCGAGAGCGACGAGCTTGAGTTCCTCCATGGCCGCATCCAGTTCCCGGATTCCCATCTCCAGACCAAAAAGTAGGCGGGGTCCTGCGCGCCGACAAGGGTCGGGAACTAATTAAGAGTCGCTCTCCGTACGATCGATACGGTGGCTCCGCGCCCACATTCGCTTGCGCGCTTGCAAAAGCCGCCGGCAACCGCACAAAGTTGGAATTGCGCCGTAAGCGATAGGTTGCTAAGAACCCTCCAACAATACTGATTGTTAACTTGCTGCACCGTTTCTGCGGGCGCGTTTGCGGACAGTTGCTAACATCCTCATGACCTCAACCGCATCTGGTGAGTTTTGCTTCGACCCTGCTAAGGGACCCCATTGGCTTGTATTGAAAGGGAGGATTTATGGCTAAGAGAGCAAAGAAACGGCGCGCGTGGACGTCCACCGAAGTTCGCGAGTTGAGGGCGCTGGCGAAAAAGAAAACCACCGCCGGGAAGATTGCCAAGCGATTGCGCAGGACCGAGGGCGCGACGCGCCAGAAGGCATTCAGCATGGGGCTGTCGCTCGATTCGCGGTCCTGATTTTTTCTGCCACCACATATTTGACGGTACGATAATACGGGCCTGGGCACAGGCCCGGCGCTGTCGCTTGCCCGTGCGGCCGCGCGATGACCGGGGCCGCACGATCCGGAAGCAGCCCATGGCATCCTGCCTTTCCCGCTGATGTTGCGGCGAAAACCGGCCGTTTGCGGCGTAAACCACGCCGCGATGATGCCGGTTCGTGGAGCCACCACAATGGGCCGGATCGTGATAAAACGGCCGGCACGGTGATAGGCGCCATTTCATGATTCAACTTCCCCGCCCGCTGCGGCAGCAGCCGGCAAGTTCCGAGCTTGTGGCAGCGCTGAACGCCTGCCGCCGGGCGTTCCTCGCCATTGCGCTATTTTCCGGCATGAGCAATCTGCTCATGCTTTCCGGCGCGCTGTTCATGCTGGAAATCTACGATCGCGTGTTGCCGAGCCGGAGCGTACCGACCCTGATTGCATTGTTGCTCCTCGTGACCGGCCTTTACGCCGCACAGGGATTTATCGACGCGATTCGCAGCCGCATTCTCGTGCGCGTCGGCCAAAGCCTTGACGAGTCGCTCAGCCTGCGCGTCTATGACACCATCGTTCGGCTGCCGCTCAAGATCGGCGGGCGGGGCGATGGCACCCAGCCGGTGCGCGACCTCGACACCGTGCGCGGCTTTTTGTCCGGCGCCGGTCCGTTGGCGCTGTTCGACCTGCCATGGATGCCGGTCTATCTCGCCATCTGCTTTTTGTTCCACACCTATATCGGGCTGACCGCGCTGTTTGGCGCGATCGTGCTGGTGACGTTGACGGTGATGACCGAGGTGAAGACCCGCCACCCAACTCGCAGCGCCACCCAGTTCGCCATGGCGCGCAACGCGCTGCTGGAAGCAAGCCGCCGCAACGCGGAGGCGATCACCGCGATGGGCATGACCAGCCGCATCGCGCGACGCTGGAACGAACTGAACCGCAATTACATCGCCTCGAGCGCGCGCGCCGGCGACGTCACCGGCGGATTGGGCGCGGCGTCGAAGGTTTTGCGGCTGTTGCTGCAATCGGCCATCCTTGCGGTCGGCGCGTGGCTGGTCATCCATCAGGAATCGACGCCCGGCATCATCATCGCCGGTTCGATCCTGGGCGCGCGCGCGCTGGCGCCGATCGATCTCGCCATCGCCAATTGGCGCGGCTTCGTCGGCGCCCGGCAAAGCTGGCAGCGGCTGGAACGATTGCTCGGCCACTTGCCGGCGCAGAGCGAGGTGATGCCGCTGCAAGCGCCGACCAAGACGCTGGCCGTACAAAATGCCGCCGTCAGTCCGCCCGGCGAGCTCAAGATCGTCTGCCAGGACGCGAATTTCACCCTCACCGCCGGCAAGGCGCTCGGCGTCATCGGCCCGACCGCATCCGGCAAGTCCTCGCTCGCGCGCCTGCTGGTCGGGGTGTGGGCGCCGGTACGCGGCAGCGTGCGGCTCGACGGCGCCGCGCTCGATCAATGGTCGCCCGAGGCGCTCGGCCGTCATGTCGGCTATCTGCCGCAGGACGTCGAATTGTTCCCCGGCAATGTGGCGCAGAACATCGCGCGGTTCGAAGATCCGCCCAATCCGGCCGCCGTGCTCGCCGCCGCCGAAGCGGCCGGCGTCCACGACATGATCGTCAATCTGCCGGACGGCTATGAGACCAGCGTCGGCGAGAACGTCAGCGCCTTATCGGCCGGCCAGGCGCAGCGCATCGCGCTCGCCCGCGCGCTTTACCGCGATCCGTTCCTGGTGGTGCTGGACGAGCCGAATTCCAATCTCGATGCCGAAGGCGACGAAGCGCTGACGCGGGCCATCCTCGGGCTTCGCTCACGCGGCGCCATCGTCATCGTTGTCGCGCAC
>JAGXAC010000208.1 GCA_019075925.1 Hyphomicrobiales bacterium
ATCCGGGTTGCAACGGTGCCGAGAAAACTCATATCGAACGGATAGAAATCAGCCGTCATGCCGTCCGTCGACGTCACCGCGCGGAGGCCTACGACATAATCGTAGGTGCGGAAGTCACCCATCACGCCGACGGTGCGCACCGGCAGCAGCACGGCAAAGGCCTGCCAGATATCGTCGTAAAGGCCGGTCCGGCGGATTTCCTCGATAAAGAGCTCGTCCGCCAGCCGCAGGATATCGAGCTTCTCGCGCGTGATGGCGCCGGGGATGCGAACGGCAAGACCCGGGCCCGGAAACGGATGGCGGCCGACAAACGCGTCGGGCAGGCCAAGCTCGCGGCCAAGCGCGCGCACCTCGTCCTTGAACAGCTCTCGCAGCGGCTCGACCAGTTTCATATTCATACGTGCGGGCAAGCCGCCGACGTTATGGTGCGATTTGATCGTCACCGAGGGGCCGCCGGTAAACGACACGCTCTCGATCACGTCCGGATAGAGAGTGCCCTGGGCCAGAAATTCTGCGCCACCGACTTTCTTGGCTTCCGCCTCAAACACGTCAATGAACAATTTTCCGATCGTCTTGCGCTTCTGCTCCGGATCGTCGATCCCGGCGAGCGCCCCGAGAAATTGATCCTCGGCGTCAACGTGCACAAGCGGAATGTTGTAATGATCGCGGAACAGCGCGACGACGCGCTCGCCTTCGCCGAGCCGCAGCAATCCGTGATCGACAAAAACGCAGGTGAGTTGATTGCGGATCGCCTCGTGGATCAGCACCGCGGCGACGGCGGAATCGACCCCGCCCGAAAGACCGCAAATCACCTTGCCGTTGCCGACCTGGCGGCGGATCTTGTCGATCGCCTCGTCCTTGAACGCACGCATCGTCCAGTCGCCGGCACAGCCGGCGATGTTGCGCACGAAGTTGCGCAGGATTGCCGCGCCGTGGGGTGTGTGCACGACTTCCAGATGGAATTGGGTCGCGTAGAATTTGCGCTTCTCGTCCGCGATCATGGCGATCGGTGCGTTCGGCGAGGTGCCGACCGCGGCAAAGCCTTCGGGCGGCCTGGTTACACGGTCGCCGTGGCTCATCCATACCGGATAGCGCCCCCCAACCTCCCAGACGCCGGCATAGAGAGCCGACGGCCTGGTGACCTCGACCTCGGCGCGGCCGAACTCCCGATGATGGCCGGCTTCGACCGTACCGCCCAATTGTTGCGCCATGGCCTGCTCGCCATAGCAAATGCCGAGAACCGGCACTCCGGCCCGAAAGACCGCCTCCGGCGCAAGCGGCGCATCCTGGTCCAGCACTGAGGCCGGTCCGCCCGAAAGGATCACGCCCTTCGGCTTGAGAGCGCGCAGTGCGGCTTCCGCCTTCTGGAACGGCACGATCTCGCAGTAGACGCTTTCTTCGCGCACGCGCCGCGCGATGAGCTTGGTCACCTGCGAGCCAAAATCGACAATGAGAATGGTGTCGTGGGACGCCATGACGGGTTTTATGGCAGCCGGTTCGGCCTGTCGAGCTTTCAAAGCGGAGTTCATCCGGCGCGCCGCAACAGGCTGACGAAAAATCCGTCCGTATCGGTCCGGCGCGGCGTCATCAGTAATCCCTGCTCTGAGATAAGCGCAGCACGGCTGAAAAGATAGGCGCGCTCGCCCAGGGCTCGGGCGAACTCCGCGGGTTTTTCCACGGAAAAATTCTCGTGTCTGCGGGCAAAAGCGGCGACCTGATCGCCGTTTTCTTCGTTGAGAACCGAACAGGTGATGTAGGCGATGCGGCCGTGCGGTTTCACCAGCGTAGCCGCGCGATCGAGCAAAATTTGTTGCTGCTTGAGGCGCTCGGCCAGAGCACCCGGCCGCAAGCGCCATTTGGCATCGGGGTTTCGGCGCCACGCGCCTGTGCCGGTGCATGGTGCGTCGATCAGCGCAAGGTCGATGCGGCCATCGAGGTCGGCGAGCATATCGGCCCGACCGCGTGGGGTGCGCACCTGGACGTTCCGCGCGCCGGCCCGCTCAATGCGATCATGGATCGGCGCAAGCTGGCGCTTGTCGATATCGGTCGCGTAAATCTGGCCGTGGTTGTCCATGGCCGCCGCCAGCGCAAGCGTCTTGCCGCCGGCGCCGGCAGCAAGATCCACCACCTGCTCGCCCGGCTTCACTTGCGCAAGCAGGGCCGCAAGTTGCGAACCTTCGTCCTGCACCTCGATCATGCCTTTGATGAACAAAGGCTCGGCATGGATTGCCGGACTCCTGGCATCGGCCGCAAGCCGAATACGCAGACCGACCGGCGACCATCGCGTCGGCGAAACTTCCAGATGCGCAAGTTTTGCCGCGACCGGGTCGCGTTCGGCCTTCAGCGTATTGACCCGCAAATCGAGTGGCGCGCGGCTGGCCAACGCCGCTCCCTCCGCCTCCCGCTCGTCGCCAAAGACCCGGGCGAAATGCGGATCGAGCCATTCCGGATAATCACCGCGCACCGGCGGCGGCGCGGCGGCAAGCCCATCGCCCTTGATCGCACCGCGCTCGGCATCCGTCAGCGGTGGTGGGGCAAAACGTTCGCCGGCGCACAGCGCGGCAATTGCGTTCAGGTCCAAACCGCGCTCGTTGCGCAGCATGCCGAGAAGAAGAGCGCGCGGCGTGGCATCGCCCATCAGCCACGCCGCAGACGATTTGCGTCGAAGCGTGTCGTAGACCAGTCCGGCGATGGCCGCGCGGTCCGATGAACCGGCGAACCGATGCCCCAAGCCCCAATCCTTGAGCGCATCCGCCGCCGGCCGGCGTCGCGCCTCAATATCGGCGACAACCTCGATGGCGGCGGCAAGGCGACCGGAGGGGGTCATCGCCGGCGCTAGATAATGATGCCGGTCAGGGCTTCAACGATAAATATCGCCCACATCCCCATCAGCACCACGGCGCCGGCGGAATAGAATCTGGCTCGCCATGTCACGTTGTTGCCGGTGACATGGACGTAGGCTTGCAGGATGCGACAAATTACGAAGATCCAGGCGAGCACCACGAAGACGACGCCTGCACGTCTTGTGTCCCAGGCGAGGATGGTCAGCACATAAAACAGGACCGGCAGTTCAAATTGATTTGAGAACGAATTTGCCGTCTGCGTCGTAAGCGGCGGCCAGTTCGGCTGCCGCAGCGCAATCTTGTCCGCAGTCACCGCGCCGGAGCGATAATCGGCGCTCCGCAGCGCCCCCATCCGCAACATCAGTACAAAGGTGAGAATGACCTCCACGAACAGTGGCAATAATACAGCCTGAATCGACATTGTTTAGTCCTTGGTTTTAGCGGCACTCCGCTGTCACCGATAATAATGCGCAATTACAACTTCACGCTGATCGCGGTCTCTCCTGAATCGTCAATAAGCGCGCTGCGCCACGACTTGCCGGTAAACAGCGCTTTGTGCACCGCGTCAGCGGTGCCGCCGTGATTGAGATTGGCCGTCACCAGCATGCCGCCGGTGCGCAGCAACTTGCGCAATTCCGTATGCAGCGCGGGGATCGGCGCGTTGCCATCGAAAAAGATGAGGTCGTAGCCGGGATCGAGCGTGGGCAGGATCTTGGCAAATTCACCTTCGTGCACGGTAATGCGATGGTCGAGCGCCGCCGCCGCGATGTTCATGCGCGCGAGCGCCGCGTGCTCGGGATCGCGCTCGATGGTATCGATTGTGGATTCTTGCGCCCCATAGGCAAAAGACAGCGCCGTATATCCGAGCGCGGTACCCAGCTCCAGGATACGTCGCGCGTTCGCCGCAGCCGCAAGCGTGCCGAGTAGCGGACCATTGTCATAGGGAAATGCGCCGCAGCCATGCTCGCTGCGATGCCGGTCGGTGGCCTTACGGATTTCCGCAAACGGGTCGCCAGACGCACGTCTAATCGCCACCCCATTACTCCCGGCTTGGATAGTTCGGACTCTCGCGCGTGATGGTGACGTCATGCACGTGGCTTTCACGCAGACCGGCCCCGGAGATCCGGATGAATTCGGCCTTGTCGTGAAATTCGCCGAGTGTTCTTGCGCCGACATACCCCATCGCCGCGCGCAAGCCGCCGACCAGTTGATGCAAGACATTGGCCACCGGCCCTTTGTACGGCACCTGACCTTCGATGCCTTCGGGCACCAACTTGAGCGTGTCCTTGATCTCTTGCTGGAAATAACGATCCGCCGATCCGCGCGCCATGGCGCCGACCGATCCCATGCCGCGATAGCTTTTGTAAGAGCGGCCTTGATAGAGAAACACTTCGCCGGGCGTTTCGTCGGTACCCGCAAGCAGCGAGCCGACCATGGCACAGTCGGCGCCGGCAGCCATCGCCTTGGCAAGATCCCCGGAATATTTGATGCCGCCGTCGGCGATTACGGGCGTGTCGGTGCGCGCGGCGGCTTCGACCGCGTCGGCGATCGCAGTCAGTTGCGGGACACCAACTCCGGCAATAACGCGCGTCGTGCAAATCGATCCAGGCCCGATGCCGACCTTGATGGCGTCGGCGCCGGCATCGATCAGCGCTTTGGCGCCCTCGGCGGTGGCGATATTGCCGGCGGCGACTTGCACCGCGTTCGACATGCGCTTAATGCGTGTCACGGTATCGAGAACGCGCTGGGAATGCCCGTGCGCCGTATCGACGACGACGAGATCGACGCCCGCGTCGATCAATGCCTCGCTGCGCATATACCCGCTTTCGCCGACGCTTGTCGCAGCGGCGACGCGCAGCCGGCCCTGTTCGTCCTTGCAGGCGTTTGGATTGGCCACCGCCTTCTCGATGTCCTTTACGGTGATCAGGCCGACGCAGCGATAATCGCCATCGACCACGAGAAGCTTTTCGATGCGGTGCTGATGGAGCAGCCGCTTCGCTTCGTCTTGTCCGACGCTCTCGCGCACGGTGACCAAAGAGTCCCGAGTCATCAACTCGGAAACTGCCTGCCGCTTGTCGGTAGCGAAACGCACGTCGCGGTTGGTGAGAATGCCGACGAGCTTGCCGGCGTGCCCATTGCCGCCGCCTTCGACCACCGGGATGCCGGAGATATGGTGTTCCTGCATCAATGCCAGC
>JAGXAC010000209.1 GCA_019075925.1 Hyphomicrobiales bacterium
TGACGCTTACGGCAATCCGGTCGCGCCGGCCGGCCAGAAGAAATCATTTCCGCTCGATTTCCTGTTGCAATAGCGCCGTTCCGTTGTGAGAGGCGGTAACGACGGAGCGACCCTGGTCCTCGTTGCCGTTCTGGATTGCTTCGCGGAGCCGTCATTGGGCCGGTCAATCGGCCCGGACCAGTTGCTCGCAATGACGCAAGAGTTGTTCTAAACACCTGCCATGCACCATTTCGCCTATCGCAACGGCGTGCTGCACGCCGAATCCGTCGATTTGATCGCGCTGGCGAACGCCGTCGGCACGCCGTTCTATTGCTATTCGACCGCGACGCTGGAGCGGCACTATCGCGTCTTTGCCGAAGCGTTCAGCGACGTCGACGCGATGATCTGCTACGCACTGAAAGCGAACTCCAACCAGGCGGTGATTGCTTCGCTGGCGCGGCTGGGCGCCGGCGCCGACGTCGTGTCGGAAGGCGAACTGACGCGCGCGCGGGCGGCCGGCATTCCGCCGGAAAAGATCATGTTCTCCGGGGTCGGCAAAACGGCGCGCGAACTCGCGCTTGCCGTCGAGCAGAACATTTTTTGCGTCAACGTCGAATCCGAACCGGAGCTCGAGCTCTTGGCGGCGATCGCCGCAGGCAAAGGCAGCACCGCCGAGATTTCGGTGCGCGTCAATCCCGACATCGATGCCAAGACGCACGCCAAGATCGCGACCGGCAAGGCCGAGAACAAATTCGGCATTCCGATCAGCCGCGCCCGCGAGGTTTACGCGCGCGCCGCCAAGCTCAAGGGCGTCCGCGTCGCCGGCGTCGACATGCACATCGGCAGCCAGATCACCGGGCTCGATCCGTTCCACGACGCGTTTGCGCTGCTGGCGGACTTCGTTCGCACGTTGCGCGCGGATGGCCACACCATTCGCCATATCGATCTCGGCGGCGGCCTTGGCATTCCCTACCAGGAGGACAACGAACCACCACCCGATCCGGCCGCTTATGCCAGCGTGGTCAAGCGAACGACTCGCGGTCTTGAATGTCGGCTGATCTTCGAGCCCGGGCGTTTGATCGTCGGCAATGCCGGCATCCTGGTCACCCGCGTGCTCTATATGAAGCGCGGCGACACCAGGAATTTCGTCATTGTCGATGCCGGCATGAACGATCTGGTCCGGCCGACACTCTACGATGCGCACCACGACATTCGGCCGGTGCGCGAGACGGCAGCCGGCGCGCAAAGAATCATTGCCGACGTGGTCGGGCCGGTCTGCGAATCAGGCGATTTCCTCGCCTGCGGCCGCTCGCTGGTCGAGCCGCGAGCGGGCGACCTCCTCGTTGTCATGACCGCCGGCGCCTATGGCGCGGTCGAAGCGAGTACTTACAATACCCGGGCGCTCGTTCCGGAAGTCCTTGTGCGGGCAGGCGAATGGGCGCTGGTCCGGCCGCGAGTCGAGACCGCGGAACTGATCGCGCTTGACCGTATGCCGCCCTGGCTATGATCTGGCTCTGATATTACTTGTGACGCCTAAGCTGGCGCGGCTCGCCGCCATTTGGCGCCTTGAACCTGCCGCGATGCTCACGTGTTGTCGTGCCACGCTAACGCCGCGGAGACACGAGTGACCGATAACTCGCCAAGCCCATCCGGTGCCGCCCGTGCGCCAGCCGAGCCAGTTGTGCGATCGCAACTTGGCAGCGCGCTGCGCCGCGCCCGCTTGACGATTTTTTGGGAACGGATTTGGCCGGCGCTGGCCGGAGTCGTAACCGTCGGCGGTCTTTTCCTGGTGGTCTCATGGCTCGGGTTATGGCTGTGGCTGCCGCCGCTGGCGCGGGCGATCGGACTGGCGCTGTTCGCGGTGCTTATGCTGGCCGCGCTTGCGCCGTTCGCCGCGTTGCGTTTACCGACGGTAGCCGATGCGTTGCGCCGGCTCGATCGCGGCAGCGGCGCTTCGCACCGGCCGGCCACCGCCATCGTCGACAAGCTGGCGGTTAGTCCGGCTGATGAGGTGTCGCACGCGCTCTGGCAGGCCCATGTCGCGCAGGCGCTGCGCGCCGCGCACGCCTTCAAGGCCGGCTGGCCGTCGCCGCGTGTAGCGTTGCGCGATCCTTATGCGCTGCGCGGTTTCATCCTGGTCGCGGTCGTCGCAACGTTCGTTGCCGCTGGCGGCGAGCACTGGAAGCGGATCGCCGCGGCGTTCGATTGGCAGGGCGTAGTGCTGCCGGCGAATTTCCGGGTCGACGCCTGGGTGACGCCGCCGGCCTATACCGGACGGCCCCCGATTGCTCTCGCCGGCATCCATCCGGGCGGGCCGCCTCGGCAGGAGGCGGAATCGGCCGAACCGGCCGCGGTCCCGGTCGGCTCCACCTTGGTGGTGCGCGCCACCGGTAAGCTCAGCCTTGACGTTTCAAGCAAGGGCGGCGTGACGACGACCCCGGGCGGGCCGCAGGCTCCCGCCGGCACGGAGGAATTCCGTTTCAAAATCGCCGGCGCGGGCAGCGCTACGGTGCGGGGAGCGGGCGACGCCTTGACCTGGGCGTTCAATGTCATTCCAGACCGGCCGCCTACGATCGCGCTGGCCAAGGATCCCGAACAGGGCGCCCGCGGTTCGCTGCTGTTGTCGTATCGATTGGAAGACGATTACGGGGTGACCGAGGCGAAGGCAACATTTGCGCGCAAGGATGCCGCGCAATCGAAAAACGGCCCGCCGCATCCGCTGTTCGGTCCGCCGGATTTTGCGCTGGTGCTGCCGCAGGCGCGCACCAAAAGCGGCGTCGGGCAGGCCATCAAGGACGTGACCGATCACCCCTGGGCCGGCGCCGAAGTCACTATGACGCTGATCGCCCACGATGAGGGCGGCAACGAGGGCAAGAGCGAGCCGGTCTCGTTCCGCCTGCCCGAGCGCAATTTTACCAAGCCGCTCGCGCGCGCGCTGATCGAACAGCGACGCAATCTCGCGCTCGATGCCGCGACGCGGCCGATTGTGACCACCGCGCTCGACGCACTCGCGATGGCGCCGGAAAAGTTCAACATCGGGGCTTCGGTCTATCTCGGCCTGCGTACGATCTATTGGTCGCTGGTGCGCGCCAAAACCGACGACGATCTGCGCGACGTCACGGTGCAACTGTGGCAGATGGCGGTCGGCATCGAGGACGGCAACATTTCCGACGCGCAGGCGGCCTTGCGCAGCGCGGAGGACGCGTTGCGGCAAGCGCTGGAGCGTGGTGCCAGCGACCAGGAAATCAAGAAGCTGATGGATCGGCTGCGCGCGGCGATGGACCGTTATGTGCAGTCGATGTTGGAACAGCAGAAAAACAATCAGCAACTCGCTCGTCCGCTCGACCGCAACGCCCGCACATTAAGCCAGCACGATCTCAAGAATATGCTCGACCGGCTGGAGAAACTGGCCCGCAGCGGCTCCAAGGATGCCGCGCGCCAACTCCTGCAGCAGCTTGAGCAGATGATGGAGAATTTGCAAATGGCGTCGCCCAGTCAGGACGGCGACGACCTCGACGATATGATGTCACAGTTCGACGACTTGAGCGACGTAATCCAGCAGCAGCAGGATTTGCGCGACCGCACCTACCGCCAAGGCCACAATCAGCGCCGGCCGCGCGGCGAGCAGGGACAGCAAGGCCAGCCGGACGAATCGATCGACGATCTGCACGATAGTCAGCAAGCGCTGCACGATCGTTTGAAGAAGCTGCTGGAGGATTTCAAAAATCACGGCTTCGGCCAGAACCAGAAAGGCCAGCCCGGACAGGGGCAGGCCGGAATGGACCAGCTTGGCGATGCCGATCAGGCCATGGGCGAGGCGGAGGGCCGGCTCGGTGAGGGCGACACCGACAGTGCGGTGGATTCGCAAGGTCGTGCGCTCGAGGCTTTGCGCAAGGGCGCGCAGGGCTTGGCGCAGTCGATGCAGCAGCAATTTGGGCAGGGACGAGGTCCCGGCCGTGACGGTCGCCTCGGCCGGCCGCGCTCCGACCGCGACACCGATCCGCTTGGCCGGCCGTTGCACGGGCGCGACTTTGGCGATGATGTCACCGTTAAGGTTCCCGGCGAGATCGACGTGCAACGCGCCCGCCGCATCATCGAAGAGTTGCGCCGGCGTTTCGGCGACGTAATGCGTCCGCAGGAAGAGCTCGATTACATCGAGCGGTTGCTCAAGGACGATTAAGGGCGAACGTGGAAAGTTCCCGGGTTGGATCGTTTATGAGCGGTATCGGCGGCATTCGTTAATATCCCCGAACCGAATGTTAACGCTTCCTTGCTAACAATGCCGGTGCCGCCTCGCGTCTGCGTTTTGGCGGCGCAGAGGTATTTGTGGCATCGATCGGTACCGAGCACGCGCCGCGTTCGTATTGGCGCCCGTCGCCGCCTGCCTTTCTGGGCGCGGAAGTAAGCAAGGCCGTCGTGCGCTTCTATGCGCTGTTCGCGGGCGACACCGACACCTCCCTGTTGCGCCGGCTCGCGGGCGCCGCCTTCCTGATCCGGGTGATCAGCGCCGCCATCGCCTTCGTCGCGCAAATCCTCTTGGCGCGCTGGATGGGCGGTTTTGAGTTCGGCATCTACGTCTATGCCTGGACCTGGGTGCTGCTGATCGGCGGCATGGTCGATCTCGGCCTCGGCTCGGCCGCCCAACGCTTCATTCCGGAGTATACCGAACACAAACAATTCGCGCTGTTGCGCGGTTTTCTGTTCGGCAGCCGCTGGATCGCGCTGCTGAGCGCAAGCGTGATCGCCGGCATCGGCGCCATCGCCGTGACGCTGCTTTCACCGCATATCGATCCGACGACGATCGTCCCACTTTATTGCTCGTGTGCCGCTTTGCCGATGTTTGGGATGTGGAGCGTGCAGAGCGGCATCGCGCGCTCGTTCAATTGGGTCAATCTCGGGCTGACGCCGAATTATGTGCAACGCCAGCTCGTGCTGCTCGCCCTGATGGGCCTCGCTTACCTGATCGGTCTTCCGACCCATGCGGTAACCGCGACTCTCGTCGGTGTCGTGGCGCTGTGCAGCGTCAGCCTCAGCCAACTGGTGATTCTTAACCG
>JAGXAC010000210.1 GCA_019075925.1 Hyphomicrobiales bacterium
AGGAGCCGCGTCTTACCTTCGGTCGCGAAGCGTCTTATCCGCGGAGTAACGGCGTCGGCACGCACGCTCGGCGATAAGGCCTACGACAGCGCTGAGTGGCGTGAGAAACTGGAACTGCGCGGAACCAAGCCGGTCATCCCAATCACCGTAACAGGAGGTAGTGTCCAGATTCGACGCTTCCGTCTTCCGCGACGGTCATGACAAATGAACCTTCAGCCGCGTTGGGCCACCGCCACCTTACCTTTCCTGCCGTCCGTCCAAAGGACATTTCATCTCAAGGCCAGCCATCGCGGCGCCTGTCCAGGACAGGTCGACGCGAAACAAGCCGAGATCAATACAATTGAATAGCGCTGGTAGAGATAGATCGGCGCTCCTGTTAGACGGTTTCCAGGGTGTGGGTCGACGACGTTGCCGCCCGATCAGCAGTTGTGCGACTGTCTCGGGTCCTTTCCTTAGCTTAGTCTATCCCTGCCCAAGTGATGCGACACCATATCGGCGCTTGAAGCCCGGGCCGCGCCGTATTTCAGTCGCTTCAATCAAGGCGGACGATTGATCTTAGTTGTTCAGTCCCGAAGTGAGGTGGGTTGGATCGTACTTGAATCGCTCTGGCTCGTCTGCCCATGCCTTGCAGATAGCCTCGTAGGGCGTGAGGCCGTGCAAGGTCTTCAATCGCTTTGCGAAGTTGTACGCGTCAAGGAACGCGGCCAGGTGCTGCCGGAGTTGGCGATGGGTGTCGTAGTGATAGCGCCGGACGGTTGCCTCTTTGAGCGACCGGTTCATCCGCTCGACCTGACCGTTGGTCCACGGATGGTTGGGCTTGGTGAAGCGATGATCGATGTCGTGCTCGCGGCAGATACGATCGAACATGTGCAACCGGTAGCGAGCGGTCGGGCCGGATCGATGCTGAATGCTGTCGCCGAACTGGACGCCATTATCGGTGAGGACGGTGTGTATCCTGTAAGGGACAGCCTTTATCAGCCCTGCCAGGAAGTTGGCTGCAGTCTTAACATTGGCGGTCAGGTGGAGTTGGGCAAAGGCAAACTTCGATGTGCGATCGATCGCCACGAAGAGGTAGAGCTTTCCCTCGCCGGTGCGGACTTCGGCAATGTCGATGTGGAAGTAGCCGATCGGATAACGTTTGAAGGGCTTCTTGGAGGTCTTGTCACCGGCGATCTCCGGCAGCCGGTTGATGCCATGACGCTTAAGGCAGCGGTGCAGCGACGACCGTGTCAGGTGCGGGACGGTCGCCTGCAGGGCATAGAGACAGTCATCGAGCGGCAGGAGGGTGTGCCTGCGGAACGCGACGACGATGGCCTCTTCCTCGGGTAACAGGACGGTCGAGCGGGGGGTCTTCGGTCCCATCTGGGCATCGTTGACAAAGGCCCGTTTGCGCCACTTGGCGACGGTCTTGTGGTTCAGCCCGTATTGCGCGGCGAGCTCTTTGAGCGGAGCCTGCGATCGCTGTATCGCAGTTCGAATGGCGTGCGTGGTCGTGGCGCTGCCGTGTAGTATCTGGCCCATAATGCCTCCCGGAATGTGGGATCAGCTTGACTGATTCCCCCACACTCCGGGACTGAACACCTAGTCGCCGCTATCGTATGGTGGAATTATTGAGTCTTGGCCCTAACTATTTCGCGAGAGCTTCATCCGATAGTGGAAGTCCTGAGCGACGTGCCAGTTGTACGAGGCGATGATCGTGCCTTTTCGGCCAGTATAACGGCGCAGTGCACACAGACTGATCGTGCCAGTTTTTTGCCGGAGATGCGCGGCGACGTCTTTGTTCATCGGCTCGCCGTACAGCTCCTGCTCGACTTCGACGATCGCCTCATCCGCTCGTCTGGACAAATACGCGTGGAAGGGGACGATGTCGGCGTCGAGTTGGCCCACAAAGCGTGACAATCGCAGCGGAATGTAGGAGTGGACATAACAAAGCACGCTGCCGCCCGGGCGGCCGCGCCGAAGGCCACGCACGCGCCACCATGTCGAACCGGGCTTGGCCCGGATCGCCCCGGCCCGATCGGCGTCGATCCGCACCCGCTCGCGCTTGACCAGGTCATAGTGGGTATTGAGAGCGAACTGGGACAGGTCGGCGAGTGACGACAGCGAATGTACATAGCGCGTTGCCGGCTTGGTCGCGACTACAATGCTGCCGGCGCCTTTACGTCGCTGCACCATTCCATCGTCGACCAGACGGCGTAGCGCTTCACGCACCGTAAAACGACTGGCACCGAACTCACCGCACAGATCGCTTTCGGTCGGCAGGCGCTCTTCGAGCGGATACTGGCCGGTCTCAACGCGATGACTGAGCACATTCAAGATTTGCCGGTAGCGCGGCTCTTCGATCGCCATTGCCTCCATGCCTCCCGCGCCGCGACGCGCGCGGCACAGCCTCTAACTTTGTACGGACATATTGCCTCAGGGCTGCGGGAATGTGTACAGACATGTGCGGGGAGGCCCATGCACGGAAGGGATAGGTATGACCGACGTTCTCGGCTGGCGGCGCAAATTCGGCGTTATCGGACCTTCGACCAACACAGTTGTGCAGCCCGATTTCGATGCGATGCGGCCTGCAGGCGTGACCAATCATTATCGAGGTATCTTTACCCCGAATGCCGACGCGGTCAGCAACGACAGCTTCAGGGCGGCGACGGAGGTCATCGCTGGCAATGTGATCGACGCAGTTCGCAGCGTCATGACATGCGCGCCGCAGTACCTGGTGATGGGCATGTCCGCCGTCACCTTCATCAACGGCGAAAAGGGAGCTGACACGTTCCAGCGGCAAGTCGAAGAGACTTCCGGAGTTAAACTCAGCATCGGCAGCCACGCCACTACTGCCGCCTTGCGTCGCTATGGCGGCGTTCGCCGCATTGCGGTGCTCTCGCCGTACTGGCCGGTGATGAACACCGAGGTCACGCGTTATTTCGTCGATATGGGGTTCCAGGTCGTGCGCGATATTTGCCTGCAATGCCGGTCGTGGACGCTGATTGCCGAGCAGACGACGGAAACGCTGCGCAACGCCTTGCGCAAACTCGACGGCGACGACCTTGACGCGATCGTCCAGGTCGGAACCAATCTGTCGATGGTTCGCCTTGCCGCCGCGGCGGAAATGTGGCTCGGCAAGCCGGTGATCGCTATCAATACGGCCACCTACTGGCATGCGCTGCGCGCGAACGGCATAGAGGATCGGATGGAGGGTTTCGGACGCCTCCTGGCCGAATTCTAAAAGCAAGCCGCAAGTCAGCAATCGCATGCCGGCCGCGAAAGATCATCTCATCGTCCGTCGCATCATCGACCTCGATCGCTTTGCGCTTCCGGTCGACGTGCTGTTTCCCGGTGCGTCTCTGGAAAATCCGGACGCCGCCATGCTTTCATTGGCGGACCGCCACGTTGACTTCGCTACCGGCGAAGTTTTGCTCGCTATTCAGAGCCACGTGTTCCGTTTCGCCGGAAAGACGATCTTGATCGACACCTGCGTCGGCGAGCATAAGCCGCGGCCTTTGCGAGCAGAATGGAACGAGCGCACCGGCACGCGTTACCTCGCCAATCTGGCCGCGGCCGGATGGGCACCCGAACAGATCGACATCGTGATGTGCACGCATCTGCATGCCGATCACGTTGGCTGGAATACGCGGCTTCAGTCCGGGCGCTGGGTGCCGACGTTTTCTCGCGCGCGCTACGCCATGAGCCAGCGCGAGATCGACCAGCGGGCGCACGATGCGGCGCAATCCGCCACCGCCAATCACGGAAGCTATCAGGACAGCGTTCTGCCGATTATCGAGGCCGGGCTTGTGCAGCTCGCGGGACCAGGCGACGTGCTCGCCGACGGGGCATCGATCGTCGATCTGGCGGGCCATGGACCGGGCCAGATCGGGCTTGAGGTTTCTTTCGGCGCGCGGCCGCCTGTACTTTTCTGCGGTGATGCTATCCATAGTCCGTTGCAGGTGCTCAAGCCGGATTGGTCGAGCAAATTCTGCTTCGATCCCGCGCAAGCGGCGCGAACGCGGCGCAAGCTCCTTGAGCGCGCGGCTGGAGAGGGTCTAAAGCTGATCCCGGGCCATCTTCGCGCGGAAGCGATGCGGATCGCCGAGAAGAGCGGAAATTTTCAGCCGGTCGTCGAAGGGTAAGCGATGCGCTTAGGCGACCTTTTCGGCGTCCCGCAACGACTGGATCATCGCCGTGCGCAAGAGATAGTCGCGGTGCCGGACTGGATCGTCGACGATGCGGCGCAACTCATCGTAGTAAGCCTGCCGGGCCGACGGTTCGCGAGCATTGAGGATGGAACGATTGCGTAAGGCGGTCTGTTGCACCACATCGAGAGCGACCTTCCGGCGCTGCCGGCTGTAGCGCTTCAATGTGTTGATTGGCGCACCGCGAATGACCTCGGTGAGCGTGCGGCCAAGGTTGAACGCATCGTGGATGCCGCCGTTTAGCCCCATTCCGCCGAGCGGATTGTTGACGTGACCGGCATCGCCGGCAATCAGCATGCGCCCCTGAACATAGCTCGAGGCGACCCGTTCATGGACCCGGTAAGCGGTACGATGGACCACCTCGTACGGCTCGTTGCGCGGCACGGCACCTTGCAGCAGATTCTCGGCGCGCTCCGCCGACGTCACTTCAGCGTCGCTCAACGCCGCATCGACCGGGAACAGCACGCGCCAGACGCGTGCGGTGCGGATCAGCACCAGCCATTCATCCGGATCCGAAAAGTAGGCGATGTTGGCGACGTCCGGCCACGCCCGACGGTAGTCGTACGTCGTTGAAATGCTCAGAAACAATTCGGGAATCGTGATGCCGTCAAACGCGACATCCATGGCACTGCGTACGACGCTGCCAATGCCGTCCGCGCCGACCACGAAGGAGCCGGCGACGGTATCCGTTTCGCCGTTCGCGAGCGTGACGTCGATTTCGACGCCGTCGTTGGTTTGCCGAACCGCCGTCGCAGTGGTGCCGAGGCGTACGACAGCGAGCGGGTTTTCTTTGATTTGCGCATAGAGCAATTCGCCCAACCGCCACTGCTCGCATTGCAGGCGGT
>JAGXAC010000211.1 GCA_019075925.1 Hyphomicrobiales bacterium
TGCGGGAGCTCCGTGACTGAGAACGACGCCCTCGATTTCGTGCGAACCTCCATCGGCTCGGTTTGGGCCTTGGAGCTGCTCGTGCTGCTGCGAAGGGAACCGGTACGGTCGTGGCCGCTCGACCTGATGATCTATGAGGCGCGCAGCAGCGTCGTTGCCGTTAGCCACGCGATTCAAGTGCTGGAAAATGCAGGTTTGGTGGTCAAGACCGCGCCGCGCGAATACCTGTATCAGCCGACGACGCCCGCGCTCGATGCGATCGGTGATTTGGTGCAGAAAATCTATTCGACCAAGCCTTCTACGGTAATCTCGGCGATCTTCGACACTCCGAACGACCAGCTCAGGACATTCGCCCGGGCATTTAAATTCAAGGAATAACTCGCGCCATGATGCTCTTCTGAAGACACCCCTCCGATGACAATCCTTGCACCGACCGTCTATTTGCTTTGTTTCCTCACCAGCGCCGTGTGCGGATGGCTTCTGGTTCGAAGTTTCGCGCGCAACCGCACGCGTCTGCTGCTGTGGAGTGCGGCGTGCTTCGTTTTGCTTGCCGTCAACAACCTGCTGGTCGTAACCGATTTGATCATTCTGCCTTCGATCGATCTTAATCCGTTTCGCCTCGGCACCGCGCTCGCCGCCGTCGCAACATTGCTGTTCGGCTTTGTTTGGGAAGTCGATTAGGAAAAATCCATGGATGCATTTTTAGGCGGCATGATTACGATGGGGTTCCTTGTCGCCGGCTTGTTCTTTTTGCGCTTCTGGCGGCGGACCGGAGATGTTCTGTTCGCGGTGTTCGCTGCCGCATTTTGGCTGTTCGCGCTGAACCAAGCCTTGTTGACGCTCTTGAAGGTACCCAACGTGCCGGGCAGCGCGGCGGCGGCATTCAGTTGGATCTTCTTGCCGCGGATCGCCGCCTTCGGGTTGCTGATCCTGGCGATTGCGGCCAAGAATTTCGATCGAACGCGGAAATGACGACCAGCGCCCGGCTCCGCAGCCGAGTTAACATTCTCTTAAATCTCCTCGGCCAGAGTGACCCGAAACGGCACAGTTGCCGCGTCAAACCGCCGAGGAGTCGATGGCTATTCTCATCGTCGATGACGATCCCGTGCAATGCCGGCTGCTCGAAGGCATGCTGCAGAAGTTCGGCTATGAAACCACGGCGATCGACAACGGCGATGGGGCGCTGGCGTTGCTGACCGGAGCCGACGGAGGCCGCATCGACTGTGTGATCCTCGATCTGGTGATGCCCAATCTCGATGGTCTCGGCGTATTGGCCAGATTGCGCCAAGCCGCAATCAACGTTCCGGTGATTGTACAGACCGCACATGGCGGCATCGACAACGTCGTGTCAGCGATGCGCGCGGGCGCCGTTGATTTCGTCGTCAAACCGGTCGGCGCCGAGCGTATGCAGGTGAGCTTGCGAAACGCACTCACCACCAGCGCGCTGGAAGGTGAACTCAATCGCATCAAACACAGCCGATCCGGCACGCTCGGTTTCAAAGACATTATCACCCGAAGTCCCGCCATGCAGTCCGTTCTGCGGATCGCGGAGAAGGCGGCGGCTTCAAACATCCCGGTACTGGTCGCCGGGGAATCCGGCGTCGGCAAGGAGCTGATTGCGCGCGCGATCCACGGCTCCGGCGAACGGGCGAGCAAACCTTTCGTCGCGGTGAATTGCGGAGCGATGCCCGAAAATCTCGTCGAGTCGATCCTGTTCGGCCACGAGAAAGGCTCGTTTACCGGCGCGACCGAGCGTCACGTCGGCAAATTTGTCGAAGCGTCCGGCGGCACACTGTTTCTCGATGAGGTTGGCGAATTGCCGCTTGCGGCCCAGGTCAAGCTGCTGCGCGCCATTCAGGAAGGCGAAGTCGAACCGGTCGGCGCGCGCAAGCCCTCGAAAGTCAATGTCAGGATCATATCGGCCACCAACCGCGACCTGATCGCGGACGTCAAAGACGGGCGTTTCCGCGAAGACCTGTTTTACCGGCTGCACGTCTTTCCGATTACGGTCCCGCCATTGCGCAGCCGGCCGGCCGACATCCCCGCCCTCGCCCGGCATTTTTTGGCGCTGTTTGCGGCCGAGGAAGGCAAGCGCATCCGTCAGATCGCCCCGGAGGCGCTCCAGTTGCTGTCGTCGTATCGCTGGCCGGGTAATATCCGCCAGCTTGAGAACGCGGTATTTCGCGCCGTCGTGCTGGCGGAGGGCGACACCATCGGCGTCAGCGAATTTCCGCAGGTAACCGCCAACATCGCGACGCCGGCACCCGCCTTAATTCTAGGACAGGTTGAAGAACCACCGGAATACGTCGCCCAGTCGAGAGAAATCTCGGAAGCAATCTCGGAAGAGCCCACACCGTTGCCGTCGCAAACCAGCGCTGTCCAGCCGCCAGAGACCGTGCCGCTCTTTAACCTGGACGGCGACGTGCGGCCGCTTGATGAGATCGAGGCCGACCTTATCAGGTATGCAATTACCCATTACCAGGGACAAATGTCCGAAGTGGCGCGACGTCTGCGGATCGGCCGCTCGACGCTCTATCGCAAGCTAGAAACGCTCGGTATCGGCGCCGGCGAAGGGGGCGAACCCGAAAGCGTGGCCGCAGAGCGACATGCCCGGAAAATTGCGTGATTTCGGCGCGCAAGCCTTCCGATATCGGGACAAAGCCGACTCCCCTGACGTAAGGTGAACCCTGAAACCAGGGACTTAGGTCCGTAAAATTGACGCGGTCGGGGAAGCTATTCCCTGTCCGGGTTGAAAGTCGTGCCGGCCGGCTGTTGGCCGCACCAAAGGAGATTTTCGCAATGTCCGGCGTCCGTCTCGACCGGTTTGTGACCTCGACTGCTGTCGCGCTTCTGCTGTCCGGCGTTTCAATTGGCGCGTACGCCGAACCGATAGCCGGTTCGACCGCAGCCACCGCCATGGCGATGCCGACGGTGGCGGCACCCTCGGGCCCGGCAAGCGAAGCCCAACCGGCGGCGACGACTCCGGCACCCAAGACCGAAAGCACGCCGTCTGCGGCTCCGACCAAGCCTGAAGCCGCCGCGGACCAGCCCGCCAGTGCTCCGAGCACCCCGCAAGTCGATTCGGCCCAACCGCCTGCGGCAACGCCGGCGACTGCTGAAGCGCCGGCCGCCGCTCCGCAACCGGCGCCGGCCGCCGCTACCGAAACCGCGCCGCCGCTACCGACCGCTGCCACCGGTGGCGACGAAGTCCCGGCTGCCGCATCGGCGGTCGCCGCCACTCCCGCGGCCGTCACCGAGCAATTGCGCGATCTCGCAAACGGCAAATTCGATCGCATCGTCGGTGGCAAAAAAGAGCGCGCTGCGATCGAGGCGTTTTACTCAGCGCGCGACTACGCGCCGCTATGGATCACGGACGGCAAGCCGAACGCGCGCGCTACCGCGGCGATCGGCTATCTCGGACAGGTTGACGCGGATGGTCTCGATCCGGCCGACTATCCGGTGCCGAACGTTGCCTCGCTGGAAGACCCGGCGGCGCTCGCGGAAGCGGAGATCAGGCTGACGACGTCGGTCGTGGCCTACGCGCACCACGCGGAAGTCGGCCGTGTCCACTGGAGCCGCGTCAGCGGCGACATCTTTTATGACCGGAAGCCGTCGGCGCCGGCCGAAGTTCTCGCCGCGCTCGCCGAGTCTAAAAACGTCGGCGAGACGCTGGATTCCTACGAACCGCACGATCCGGCCTATGTAGCGCTGAAGGCAAAGCTTGCGGAGCTGCGCGCCGGCAAGCAAGAACCGCCCAAGGCGCAGATTCCGAACGGGCCGGCGCCGAGGCTCGGCGCGCGAGACGATCGCGTGCCGCTGCTGCGCCAGCGGCTTGGCTTGCCTGCCGGGGACGGCACCACCTTCGACAAGGCGCTATCCGCCGCGGTCAAGAAATTTCAGCAAGAGCGCGCGTTAAAGGTCACCGGCACGCTGTCGACACAGACAATCGAAGCGCTCAACGGCCATCAGCCGGATCGGCCGATCGACACCATCATCGCCAATTTGGAGCGGTGGCGGTGGATGCCGCACGATCTCGGCCCGACCTACGTGATCGTCAATCTTCCGGATTTCACGCTGCGCGTGATGCATGAAGGCAAGGAGATGTGGAAGACCAAGATCGTCGACGGCAAACCGAATATGCCGACGCCGATCATGAGTGCGGAGATGAAATACATCACGGTCAATCCGACCTGGAACGTGCCACCGTCGATCGTCGCCAGGGAATATATGCCGGTCCTGCAACAGGACCCTTCGGTGCTGCAGCGGATGGGGCTTTCGGTAACCACCAACCCGGACGGCACCGTGCATATTTCGCAACCGCCGGGCGACCGCAATGCGCTCGGCCGGCTGCGCTTTAATTTCCCCAACAAGTTCCTGGTCTATCAGCATGACACGCCGGAAAAACATCTTTTTGCCTTTGACCGGCGAGCGTTCAGCCATGGCTGCATGCGCGTGCAGGATCCGGTGAAATACGCCGAAGTTCTGCTGTCGCTGGTACGGCCACGCGACAACTACACGGAAGAAAAAATCCGCAGGATGTTCGGCAACAGTGAGGTCGACATCCAATTTCCGCAATTCATTCCGGTCCATCTGACTTATCAAACCGCTTTCGTCGATGAAGCGGGCAAGCTTGAGTTCCGTGACGACGTCTATGGTCGCGACAAGGCGCTGCTGGCGATCCTCAAGGGCGACGAGCGTAAGGTCGCCGACATCCCGATCGCCCGACCGGAAAACACCATTCGCCGCGAAGCGCTGGCAATGCCCGACAACGGATTTGGCGGCTTTGGCAGTGGCGGATTCTTCTCGCGGCTGTTCGGCGGCGGATCGAACCCGCCGCCGCCCGCGCCGACACCGCAACGCAAGCGTTCGGCGCAGCGGACGGAAATCCGCTAGCGGTCGTTGAGCGCGCGCTGCCTGCGGCGGGCGTTTAACGCCCCGCGGTGCCGACCTGCTGCATTTGGCGCCAGCCTTTGCGCGCGGCGGCCTTCTCGCCAACTTTTACTTTCGGCTTTGACGGTGCTGGCGCTTCTC
>JAGXAC010000212.1 GCA_019075925.1 Hyphomicrobiales bacterium
CGGCTCCGCTTTTTTCCTCATTACCGGCAACGTACCGACAACCCAGTTCGACAGCGGCGCCCTGCAGGACGACTACCGTTACCACGGGGACATGTCGTCGATGTTCACGCCGATCGTCAAAAAATCCTGGCGCGTGCGCAAAGTCGAGGACCTGGTCAAAGCCCTGCCGGACGCCTTCACCATGATGCGCACCGGCAGGCCCGGACCTGTGCACTTCGACATGCCGTTCGACCTCTATATGAGGACAGCGCCGGTCTCGACCCCGGACCCGGCGGTGCACGGACAGCCGCTCAACTGGCGCACCACCGTCGCCGACGAGACCGTCGAGAAGGCGCTTCACATGCTGGTCGGCGCGCAGCGGCCGCTGATCCTCGCCGGCGGCGGCGTCCGCGTCGGCCGCGCCTATGACGAGTTGAAGGCGTTCGCCGAACAGATCGACGTTCCGGTCTATACGTCCTTCATGGGCAAGAGCGCGCTGCCCTTCGATCACCGGCTCAATCTCGGCGTTGCCGGCGTCTGGGGCGAATATCCCGCCACCGAAGCCGCCCGCAGCGCCGACGTCATTCTCGCAGTGGGCGCCCGATTCAACGATCTGCATACCGGGTCGTGGCTGCCCGGCTACGTCTACAACATCCCGCCGACGCGGCTCATTCAGGTCGATATCGACCCGGAAGAGATCGGCCGCAACTATCCGGTCGAGATCGGCATGGTGGGCGACGCCAAAGCTTTTCTGGCGCAGGCGCACCGGATCGCGCGCGCCAAGAATCTGCGTTTTGGCTATGGCAGCCCCTGGCACAAGGAAATCGAAGCCTGGCGCACGGATTGGCGCAATTTCTGCGAACCGTTCGAGCGCTCCAGTGAGGTGCCGATCGAGCCGCGCCGAATGATGGCGGAGATGAACAAAATTTCTCCGCCCGACACCGTGATGGTCGACGACGTCGGCAATTGTCAGGTCTGGTCGGAGCAGTATTGGCGGCCACGGACGCCGGGCTCGCATTTGACCGCCGGCGGGTTCGCCGCCATGGGCTTCGGCGTCGCCGGCGTCATGGGTGCGCGCCTGGCCCGGCCGGATTCGCCCTGCGTCACGCTATGCGGCGACGGCGGCTTCATGATGATGCCGCACGTCATCGCCACCGCCGTCGAGCACAATCTGCCAGCCGTGTGGGTGCTGCAAAACAACTACGCTATCGGCACCATCCGCGATCTGCAGCGGTTCTACCACGATGGGCGTGAGATCGGCACGAGCTTCGTCAACCAGCGTACCGGACAACTATGGAATCCGGACTTTGCCAAGATGACGGAAGCCATGGGCGGGCGCGGCATCCGCATCGAGCATCCCGACCAATTCGGCGACGCCTATCGCGAAGCGCTCCGCTCCGATATTCCGACCGTTCTCGACGTGATCATCAATCGCGACACCGCGATGCCCGTCGTCGGTACCTGGCAGATGCCGCCGATTCCGGAGGTGCAGCCGACTTTCGGCAAGCGCAAGATCCGCTGAAGTCTTAGGACCTCCGTTCACCGCGCCTGACGGTGATAGACGCTGTTCGGCCGCATGTCGGTCGCCGACGCCACGCGGTTCGACATGTTGAAGAAGCCGGCGACCGAGGCGATGTCCCAGATATCGCGGTCGGTGAAGCCCTCGTCGCGCAAAAGCTGGCGATCCGCATCCTCGACCTGCCACGGCTCGGCGGTGAGCTTGACGGCAAAGTCGAGCATGGCGCGCTCGCGTTTCGACAGCCGCGCCGCGCGGTAGTTCATCACCATCAATTCGCCGAGCGCGGGATCGCCGGACAGCGTCCGGACAGCGGCGCCATGCGCGACCAGACAATAATAACAGCGATTGTGGGAGGAGACCGCGACCGCGATCATCTCACGTTCAAGCTTGCTCAAGCCCGACGGCGCCAGCATCAGGTCGTTATACATTGCGACGAAGCCGGACAGTTTGGCCGGGTCGAAAGCGTAGGTCTGGAGCACGTTCGGCACGAAGCCGAGCTTCTCCTCGCATTTGGCGAAATAGGCCGCCATCTCCGCCGATAACGGCGCCGGCGGAAGCTTGAGCGCGGTCAGTTTGGTGTCGTCGCCTTCGGTTGCGGGTGGGCGCCTGGTTTGAAGACGCTCTTTACGGGCGGTCGGGCTGCGGCGCTTTGGCATCTGTCCGGTCTTTCTCTGTCGGGTCGCCTGCGGAGGCGGTGGATAGAGTGACATTATAGTTTGTTGCTGTAGCGAATATGCATATAGCGCGGCTAATATCGACGCATCCCGCCGGAATGAGCGACAGGGGGACCCCATGGCTGTGCAGAACATTCCCCGACCGGCGGATGGAGGCGCCAGCGAACCTCTCCTCGACGGGGCCGCCGCGCCGTCGCCGCATCGCGGGCGCGAAATGCCGCCGGATTTCATCGCCGAACTTTACGCCCACGCAGCAGCCGACGATCTCGACCGCTACACGCCGGCGGAGATCGCCGCCATCGGCGAGGACGCCTGGTCGTTCCTGCTTGAGCGAACGCCCGGAGCGCCGAAGATCGCCTTTCTCCCGGCGCGGCTGACGCCGGGCGTGACGGTACTCGACATCCTCAATGACGACATGCCGTTCCTGGTCGATTCGGTCATCGGTGAACTGACCGACCGCGGTCTCGATGTCCGGCTGCTAGCGCATCCCGTTTTCACCGTCGATCGCGACGCCGGCGGAGGGCTGGTCCAGTTCCGCGGCGTCCGCCGCGGCGACGGCCAGCGGGAAAGCTTCATCCACCTCCACGTTGCCAACATCGAAGACGCCGGCGCGCAGGCCGACGCCGTACGCGCGATCGAGGGCGTGCTGACCGACGTGCGCGTCAGCGTGCAGGACTGGCGCGCGATGCTGGCGCGCGTCAGCGAGGTCACGGCCGAGTTGCGCGCCAATCCGCCGCCGCTGCCGGCCGACGAGACCGCCGAAGCGGTGCAGTTTCTGCAATGGATCGCAGCCGACAACTTCACGCTGCTCGGCGCGCGCGACTACGCATACACCGACAACGAGCATGCCCTGGAGCCGATATCGGAAACCGGGCTCGGCTTGCTGCGCTCGCGCGACATGCATTTGCTTCGCCGCGGCAACCAGCTGGTGACGATCACGCCCGAAATCCTCGAATTCCTGAAAGAGCCGAAGCTGTTGATCGTCACCAAAACGGCAGTGCGATCACGCGTCCACCGGCGGGTGCATCTCGACTATATCGGCGTCAAGCGCTTCGACGCCGACGGCAACCTGGTCGGCGAACGGCGATTCTGCGGCCTGTTCACCTCGACCGCTTATACCCGGTCGGTGCGCGCGATTCCTTATCTGCGCCGCAAGGTCGATCACATCTTCAGCCGCGCCGGTTTCGATCCGTCGAGTCATTCCGGCAAGGCGCTGGTCAACGTGCTGGAGCATTATCCGCGCGACGAATTGTTCCAGATCGACGAGGACACGCTTTACCAGTTCGCGCTCGCCATCCTGCAACTCGACCAGCGCCCGCGCGTGCGCGTGTTGCCGCGGCGCGACCGTTTCGACCGCTTCGTGTCGATCCTGGTCTACATTCCGCGCGAGCGTTACGACAGCCGGATCCGAGCCCGGATCGGCGACTACCTCGCCATCGCCTACAAGGGTCGCACGCGCGCCTTCTATCCGTTTTTCCCCGAAGGCCCGCTGGTGCGCGTCCACTTCATCATCGGACGTTACGAGGGCGAAACGCCGAATATCGACCGCGCCGTGCTCGACCGCGCGGTCGAAAATATCGTGCGCAACTGGGTGGATCGCCTGGGCGAAGCACTGGCGGAACATGCACCGGAGCAGGCTCACACGCTATCGCTGCGCTATCGCAACGCATTTCCGGTCGATTACCGCGAAGTTTATGCGCCGCCGATGGCGGTCGCCGATATCGCGGTCGTCGAAGCGCTGACCGCCGAGCGTCCGCTCGGCGTCGAGCTCTATCGCGACACCGGCGGCGAAGCGACAAACGCCGGGCTCAAGGTTTTAAGCCACCGCCGCCCAATCCCGCTCTCCGAGCGCGTCCCCGTTCTGGAAAATATGGGCTTCCGCGTCGTCGACGAGCGGACCTATCACATCGAACCGGAAGATGCGGCCGACGTCTGGTTTCACGACATGACGCTGGAAAGCGCGCTCGGCGAGGCGTTCGATTTGCCGGCGCTCAAGGACAAGCTCGAAGAGGGCTTCCTCGCCGTGATGAGCGGATACGCCGAAAATGACGGCTATAACGCGCTGACGCTCGCCACCGGCCTGGGCTGGCGCGACATCGCGTTGATCCGGACATTATCGCGTTTCCTGCGGCAAGTGCGGGTTCCCTACTCGCAGGACTACATGTGGACGACGTTGCGCAAGCACGCCGCCATCGCGGCCGAGATTGTCGCATTGTTTCACGCCCGCTTCGATCCGGCGCTCGGGCCGGCGGACGGCGAACGTGCCGCGGTGCAGGAGACGATCGCCGCCAAAATCGAAACCGCCTTGCAGGCGGTCGACAGCCTCGACGAGGACCGCATCGTGCGCCGCTTCGTCAATGCCGTGCAGTCGGCAATCCGCAGCAATTTCTATCAGCATGGCGCCGACGGCCGGCCGAAGCCGCTGATCTCGGTAAAATTCGCCAGCCGCAAGCTTGACGGCATGCCGCTGCCGCGTCCGCTGTACGAGATTTTCGTCTATTCGCCGCGCGTCGAGGGCGTGCATCTGCGCTTCGGCAAGGTGGCGCGCGGCGGCATCCGCTGGTCCGACCGGCCGCAGGATTTCCGCACCGAGATCCTCGGGCTGGTGAAGGCGCAGCAGGTCAAGAACGCGGTGATCGTGCCGGTCGGCGCCAAAGGCGGCTTCGTGCCGAAGCTGATGCCGAAGAACCCGACCCGCGAGCAGTTCCAGGCCGAAGGCGTCGCCACCTACAAGCTGTTCATCTCGACGCTCTTGGACATCACCGACAACTTCGCCGCCGACGGCACGCTGGTGAAGCCCGACAACGTCGTGCGGCACGAGGGTGACGACCCCTATCTCGTC
>JAGXAC010000213.1 GCA_019075925.1 Hyphomicrobiales bacterium
ACCCGCAGCATGAGCTGCGCTCCGGAATGTTTGCAAATTTTGTCATCAGGGTCGGACAGCCGGTCCGTTCGACGGCGATTCCGCTCGACGGCGTCGTGCGCGAAGGCGACGGCACCATGGTCGTCTGGATCACCGCCGATCGGCGCCTGTTCACCCGAAGAACGGTCAAGATCGGCGGCCAATTCGGGGGCTATCGGCAAATTCTGGAGGGCGTCCGGGCCGGCGAACTTGCCGCTACCGAGGGCGCGATTTTTCTGAGCAACGCACTGGTCCTTGCCCATTGACGGCGGTGGCGCGGACGTTGGCGATCGCAATGAGGATATGAGCCGTGCTCAAAGGGCTGCTGACATTCGGCCTGACCCGCCGCCCGCTGGTGCTGCTCGGGCTGTTGGTGTTTCTCGGTGCCGGCCTGTTTGCGTTTTCGCGGCTTAACATCGAGGCCTATCCGAACCCGGCTCCGGTCATTCTCGAAATCACCGCGCAAGCGCCGGGCCTCTCGGCCGAAGAGATGGAGCGCTACTACACCATTCCCATCGAAGTTGGACTGGCCGCGACGCCTGGCGTCGACGTCATTCGCTCGACCTCATTTTATGGACTCTCCTTCGTTCGGGTGACGTTCGCGTACGGTGTCGACTATTACTTTGCGTTGAGCCAGACCGCCATCAATCTGCAGCAAAATGTCAGCCTGCCGAATAACGTCACGCCGCAGATCCAGTCGACGAGCCTGGTGGGCGAAATCTTTCGTTATCAGGTGGTTGGGCCGCCGCATTTCGGCTTGACCAATTTGCGTACAGTAGAGGATTGGGTGGTGCAGCGGCGGCTCTTGACCGTGCCCGGAGTCGTGCAAATCAACACCTGGGGAGGAACCACCAAGCAATACGATGTCGACGTCGATCTGCACAAGCTCGATGCTTATAACGTCACTCTGCCGCAGGTTATCAGCGCGTTAGGCAATGCCAACGTCACCGTCGGCGGCCGCACGATCAATATGGGTCAGCAGTCGGTGAATATCCGTGGCGTCGGCCTGATGGATTCAGGCGGCAACGCCAATCTGACTCAAGGCTACCGACTCGCCGATATCGAGAATGTCATGCTCGGTCAGTTCAACGGCGTGCCGGTGTTCGTCAAGGATGTCGCCAAGGTCACCGTGGGTTACGTGCCACGGCTCGGCAAGGCCGGCCGCGACCATGACGACGACATCGTGGCCGCCATCGTCATTATGAATCGGACTTTGCATACCAACGACGTGGTGGCCCGAGTACGCGCCGAGGTGCAGAAGATCAATTCCGACGGCACTTTACCGCCCGGCGTAAAGCTAGTTCCGTTCTACGACCGGAGCACTCTTGTCAATGTCACGACCAGTACTGTGCTGCACAATCTGGTTTTCGGCTGCCTCCTTATCTTTTTCATTCAGTGGTTGTTTCTTGGCGATCTGCGCAGCGCCATCATCGTCGGTGCCAACATTCCGTTTGCCTTGTTCTTTTCAATCGTCATCCTGGTGTTGCGCGGCGAGGATGCCAATCTGCTGTCGGTCGGGGCGGTGGATTTCGGCATCATTGTCGACGCCGCGGTGATCCTGGTGGAGAACGTCTACCGCAACTTCCAGGCCCGGCCCGAGGCGCGGCAGTTGCTGCTTCAAAAGCTGGCAGAAAACAAATGGGGCGCCGATCCGACCAATGACGGTGCATCGGCCGGCAATCCGACCTGGACCGACCGGTTACGGTTGATCTTGATCAGTGCGTTGCAGGTCGATCGTGCGATCTTTTTCTCAACTGCCATTATCGTCGCCGCATTCATACCCCTGTTCACCATGCAGGGTGTCGAAGGCCAGATTTTCAGCCCGATGGCGCGTACCTATGCGTATGCACTGATCGGCGCGCTGCTGGCGACGTTTACGGTCACGCCATGCCTTGCGTCGTTGCTTCTGCCCGAGAGCGTCAACGAAGTAGAAACACATGTCGTGCGGGCGATCCGCTCGATCTACATTCCGGTGCTGCGCTGGTCGCTGTATAACCGTGGCATTACCGTTGCGATCGGCATCGCGTTTCTGCTTGGCAGCCTCGTGCTGGGCTCGCGGCTGGGCGGTGAATTTCTCCCGACCCTCGAGGAGGGTAATCTGTGGATTCGCGCCACTATGCCGCCAACGATTTCGCTCGAAGCCGGCATGCCCATCGTCACCAAAATCCGCGAAGTCTTGCTCCGCCATCCGGAAGTTGTCACCGTCGTATCGCAGCACGGCCGGCCCGACGACGGCAGCGATGCCGCCGGATTCTTCAATGCCGAATTCTTTGTGCCGTTGAAGCCTTTCGATGAGTGGCCTCGCGGCTATACCAAGGATAATTTGATTGCCGACTTGCAGGCGGAGTTCAACAAACAATTCGTCGGCATCGACTTCAACTTCTCTCAGTATATACAAGATAATGTCGAGGAGGGCCTGTCCGGCGTCAAAGGCGCCAACTCGGTCAAGATCATCGGCCCCGATCTCCATGTGCTTGAGAAAATAGCCCGCGCCGCGCTGCACGAGATGGCGCAGGTCCGGGGCATTACCGACCTCGGCGCGTTCTGGGTGCTGGGCCAGCCAAATCTGAACATCAAGATCGACCGCGCCAAGGCGGCCCGCTATGGCTTGAATGTCTCCGACATCAACAACGTCATTCAGGCCGCGCTCGGCGGCACGACAGCGACGACGCTTCTCGAGTCGGATCGGCAGTTCGGCGTCGTGGTGAGGCTTGCGCCGCAATATCGCGACAATCTCGAGGACGTGCGGAACCTGAAAATTGGGGTGCAGACCGCCAATGGCAACGCCTACATTCCGCTCAGCGAGCTAGCTTCGATCACGCTCGACACTGGGGCCTCGTACATCTTTCGCGAGCGCAACCAGCGCTTCGTGCCGATCAAATTCAGCGTGCGCGGCCGCGACTTGTCCGGGGCCGTGGCGGAGGCGCGGGAACGCATCAGCCGCAACGTCAAATTGCCGAACGGCTATCGGATCGAGTGGGCCGGTGAGTTCGAATGGCTGCAACAGGCGAAGAAGCGCTTGGCGATCATCATTCCGATAACATTTTTGATGGTCATCGTGCTGCTCTACGGACTATTCAATTCGTGGCGCGATAGTTTGCTGGCGTTGTTCGGTCTGCCATTCGCGGTTTCCGGCGGCTTGGTGGCGCTTTACGTCACCGGGATCGATTTCAGCATTTCCGCCGCGATCGGCTTCATCTCGCTGTTCGGCGTATCGGTCATGAGCGGCATCCTGATCCTCAACGGCTATTACCGGGTTACGGCGGAAGGCGTCACCGATCGGATTGAAGCCATGTTCCGTGCCGTCGAGGAACAGATGCGGCCGATCCTGATGATGACGCTTTCGGCCTGCATCGGTTTGTTGCCCGCGGCGATTTCGACCGGCATAGGCAGCCAGGTACAGCGGCCGCTGGCGGCCGTGATCGTCGGTGGCATGCTGATTGGGCCGATTATGCTGCTGGTAATCGTGCCGGCGCTGCAGACGCTGTTCCTGCGCGCGCAGCCGGATAGCGGTCAGCGACCGCAAACGAATCCCGCGCAAACCGAACATTGATTCAGCCACTCATGATCCGGCCGATGCGATTTAAACCATCCCTGCCGGCGATCGCGATGCTGGCCATGGTGGCCGTCGTGCCATGTGTCGCGCAGGAAAATCATTCCGAGGCGACCCGAACGTCCACGGTGGTGGGCGACCACAACGGCGTCGTCGGCAAAGCCGGTTCGCAATCGGCGCACGCCGCGGACGCGTCCGGCGAGACCGAAAAAGACAGCCGCGCCACAGCATCCAAAAACGCCGGCAACGATGTCATCGACGCCCGGATCGCGCCGGCGCCGACCCATCGCGGACAAAATCCCGCATTGCGCGTGCGGCCGATCAACGTGCCTTCACCACGCAACATGTTGAGACGTCGGATGCCGGTCGTCGGCGCGCGTCATCCTGCGATTCGCAACACCATCGGCGTTACCGTTCATCACGACGTCGCCGGCATCATCACTCCCGGCGCGGTCACGCCGCCGAAATTCGGCCGGCGCGTCGCGCCTGTGAGCATCAAGCCGGTTACAATCAGTAAAGGCGCGATCAATGGGAGCGGGTTGGTCCATCATGCCTCGGCGCCGGTCATCGGGGGACCGGTATCCGCAATCGGCGGAATCAGCGGAAGTTCATTCCGTTCCAAGCACGCGGCCCGGCCCTGAGTTGTCTCGGCGTTCCTGTTCATAGGAGCGTGCTGCCGACTATACGCTTGCGATTCCGTTGCATTTGGAAGGGGTTTTCGCACTGCGATATTTGACGGTATTCTTCCAGTTTAGAAACGATATAAATTCTATATCTTTAACCCGACCGGGCGTATGCTTGTCGCAATGCCGAGACGACTCGCAGTCGTCCAATCGAGTCGGAGCAAAATCTCGGTTGTATCGGAGGAAATAATGTCGGGCCTCCCCATTTTCGGGGCGCCACATGCCTCTGAATCCAATCGGCCGAATGCCGAAATACCGGCGGGCCTGCGGATTGCAGGCCTTGCTTCGCGCACGATATTCATCGCCGCGTTGCTGTTGATAACAATTCTCGTCAGCCTCCCGCAGAACGAAACGATCTGGACTGTCTACGACACGCCCGCCGATCTGGTGCGCCTCGCGCTCGGAACTGGCGTGAGCATCTGGATTGTCATCCAGTTGTTCCGGGTACCGCGCGATGTGGGCGGCTATCGGACCTGGGTTTATCTCGGCTGTGCGGCAATACCATTTGCGGTCATCTGCGCGCTCGCCGTCTGGTACTGAGCGCGCCGTCCACTATTTTTATTTTCTTCTTATAAAGAGCCTGTCTGCTCGACATCGATTTTTCTTATTTTCCTTATAAGCACGTTTTCCTTTTCGCTCCGGTTCGTGCGGCCATCCACAACCTCCGATGGGATGCCGAGTTAAACAGATCGGTTAGCGAATAAAAACGGA
>JAGXAC010000214.1 GCA_019075925.1 Hyphomicrobiales bacterium
CGGCCGTGCCGCCGGAACGTCGCGTGCGGCGGCAACTGCACGCACGATATTGGACTCGACGACGACGTCGGTTGGTCCGCCGATCATCATCAGATGCTCGACATTGTCGCGGCGCACCAGAATGAGTCGGCGCCGCGCGTCGACGCTCGCATAGTCGATGACCGCAAGCCGCGGCTGGCGTCCGCGTGCCGTACCGCCGATCCGCGTGCTGCCGAACCGTCGCACCGCCCAAGCGGCCGCGCCGATCAATCCCAAAACGATCAGGAATGCCAAAAAGAAACGCACGGCGAGGGGCATTTCTGTGCCGAACAAGTCGAACATTTCGCCTTACTCCCTTCCACGCCGGTGAACCGCTGGATTCCCAATGGTTAACGGCGCCGGTAACATTTGCCGCCGCGAATACTAACAAACATTTAAAGTCTGTGGGCGATTTACGGCCCGATCCCCAAGACCGCAGCATTTCTATGGTAAACGGCGGTTTAATGGCAAAAGCGGGTTCAGATCGGGTTTAACCCATCGTTAACCATCCTCCCGGCAAAGTCTGCCCAGCGCGGAAGGGTAGCCCGATGCCGATTTCCGATATTCCGATCCTCTCAATGCTTCGCACCCGCATGCAATGGCACCAGCAGCGCCAGCGCGTGCTTGCCGAGAATGTCGCCAATGCCGACACGCCGGGCTATCGCGCCCGCGACCTGGCGCCGCCGAATTTCGAACGCATGTTGCAAGCCGCGTCGGTGACGCTTGCGACGACCAATCCCGCGCATATCGCCGCCGGTGGTGGTGCGCAGTTCGGCGAAGACAATGATCCTCGTTACGAGGCGCGGCCGCGCGGCAACACGGTCAGCCACGAAGATGAAATGCTCAAACTCGCCAGCAACCAGATGGACTACGACGCAGCCGCCTCGGTCTATACGCACAGCCTGGCGTTGATCAAAACCGCTTTCGGAAAAGCTTAAGTCTGGCGCTGCGGGAGACGGCCGATGATGGACTTCATCAAATCGATTGCGGTGGCCGCCAGCGGAATGCGGGCGCAATCCGGCCGCATGCGAATCATCTCCGAGAATGTCGCCAATGCCGATTCCACCGCGACAACTCCCGGCGGCGATCCCTACCGGCGGCGCATCGTGACGTTTCACTCCGTCCTCGATCGCGAACTCAACGCCAACATGGTCGAGGTCGGCCGAGTCGCCAGTGACGCTTCGGATTTTCGCATCCGTCACGAACCCGACAACCCGATGGCCAACGCCAAAGGCGACGTCAAATATCCCAATGTGAATCCGCTGATTGAGATGAGCGATTTTCGCGATGCGCAGCGGTCATACGAAGCCAATATCAACGTTATCACCGCGACGCGCCGCATGCTGCAGCGCACGCTCGATATCCTCAAGGCTTGAAGGTGAATCATGGCGCTGCCGTCCGTCGCCGCCAACGCTTACGCCGCGCTGTCGCGCCTGGGCGACCAGGCCGGCAAGCTCGGCGTCGATACCAAGCCGCCGGAAGACGGGCTCAGCTTCGGTTCGGTCCTCAAGGACGTGATGGCCGCCGTCACCACCGCCGGGCGCAAATCGGATGCGCAGGCGCAGGCGGTGGCGGTCGGCAAGGCAAACATGATCGACGTGGTGACCGCGGTGGCGGAAAGCGAAACTGCGGTGCAGGCGCTCGTCTCCGTGCGCGACCGTGTGATCGCGGCTTACGAAGACATTCTCAAGATGCCGATATGAGTCGTTGCCGCCGATTGAGCGTGCAGGGGGTACGATGACCGGACCGGAAGTGATGGACGTGGCGCGCGATGCCATCGTGACGCTTTTGTTGGTCGCCGCCCCGCTGATGCTGGTCGGCTTGGTTGTCGGCGTAGCGGTGTCGCTCCTGCAAGCGCTCACGCAAATCCAGGAAAGCACCCTGGTGTTTGTGCCGAAGATTCTCGCGATCTTCCTCGCGTTGCTGGTGGCATTGCCGTTTATGGCCGACGCGCTGCATTCGAACTTCCTGCGGATCGCTTCGCATATCACCAACGGCTAAGTGGGTTGGCGGCGTGCATTTCGACCTGTCTTTTTTGCCGGCGCTCGGCGCGGCTTTCATGCTGGTTTTCGCGCGCACCGGCACCATGCTGATGTTGCTGCCCGGGCTCGGCGAGCAGAACATCTCGGCGCGCATGCGGCTTACCTTCGCGCTGATCCTGACCGGTTTGCTGCTGCCGATGCATCGCAGCGCCTATCATATCGACACCGGCGCGCTCGGGCCGGATCTGGTGATGCTGATCGAGGAGATTTTGGTCGGCGCGGTGCTCGGCGTCACGGCGCGGCTGACGATTTCGGCGCTGGAAGTCGCGGGCTCGGTGATCGCCGCCCAACTCGGCCTCGGCTTTGTCACCGCGGTCGATCCGACGCAGGGCGAGCAGGGCGCGATTATCGGCAATTTCCTGACGCTTCTCGGCATCACGCTGTTTTTTGCCACCAACATGCATCACCTGGTCATCGCGGCCCTCAGCGACAGCTATAATGTGTTTAAGCCCGGTGAGGTGCCGCTATCCGGCGACGCCGCCGCGCTGATCACCAAAACCGTTTCCGGCGCATTCCGCATCGGTATCCAGCTCGCGGCGCCGTTTCTGGCGTTCGGCCTCCTGTTCAACGTCGGGCTCGGCGTACTTTCGCGGCTGATGCCGCAAATGCAGGTATTTTTCGTGGCGCTGCCGTTGTCGATCCTGCTCGGCTTTCTGCTGCTAATTCTGGTCCTCGGCGCGATGATGGGATTGTTCCTCGATTACGCAGGCGGTGTGCTGCATGCGCTCGTTCCGACCGGCTAGGCGCGAACGATGGCCGAGGAACGCGACGACAGCGAGCATACACAAGACCCATCTCCCAAACGGCTGGACGAAGCGATCCGCCGCGGCGATGTCGTCAAAAGCGTCGAGGTCAACACCTGGTTTTTGCTCGCCGGCGCCACGCTGATGATCATGGTGTTCGCGGCGCCGATGGCGTCTAGCTTGCAATCCACTTTTCGCGCGTTGCTGGCCCAGTCCTACGAAATCCATACCGACGGACCGGCGCTGGTAACGTTGGCCAAAACACTCGCCCTCGATGTTGTCGGGGCATTCGGCATTCCGCTGGTCCTGCTCACGGTTTCGGCGTTTGCCGGCAACGTCCTCCAGCACCGGATGGTGTTCTCGGCCGAGCCGATCAAGCCGCAACTGTCCCGAATATCGCCGGCGGCCGGTGCCGCGCGGCTGTTCTCGCGCCAGGCGCTCGCCAACTTTGCCAAGGGTCTGGTCAAACTGTGCCTGTTCGGCGCGGTCATCGGCGCGCTGCTGTGGCCGCAACGATTTCTTCTGCGCGGTCTTGTCGCCACCGACCCCGCCACCATTCTGCCGTTCACCGAGTCGCTCATGATGCGGATGCTTGGCGCCGTGGTCGCGATTCTCGCGGTCGTCGCCGCCGCCGATTATCTGTTCCAGTACCGGCAGTGGTTCGAGCGGCAGAAAATGTCGCTGCGGGAATTGAAAGAGGAATTCCGCCAGAGCGAAGGCGATCCCGCGGTCAAGGGCAAGCTCCGGCAGTTGCGCAATACTCGCATGCGCAAGCGGATCATGGCGGCGGTGCCGAAGGCGTCGGTGGTGATTGTCAACCCGATCCATTTCGCGGTCGCGCTCAGATACGAGCGCGGCATGAACGCGCCGGTCTGCGTCGCCAAGGGCGTCGACCTGATCGCCCGCAAAATCCGCGAAATCGCCGAGGCGCATGACATTCCCGTAGTCGAGAACCCGCCGTTGGCGCGGGCGCTGCATGGCACGGTGGACATCGACCAGGAGATCCCTTCCGAACACTATCGGGCCGTCGCCGAAATCATCGGTTACATCATGCGGTTGCGCGGGCTGGTTCCCGCCCCACGGCCATTGTGAAATGCGGCGCAAAACCTCTTGCGCGGCCGGCGGCCAAGAGGCACTGAGGGCGTGCCGGCAACGACGTTAAGGCAGGGATGACGACACACGGCATCACCGAAAAGTCCGCCGGTCCCGCGCGCCGGGCCGTCGACCGCAGCGCCGCCTCCGCCGGCGCGGGTAGCACCGTGCTGGTGCTTCTGGTTGCCGGCGTTCTGGTTGCAGCCGCGGCAATCTTTATGCTGCTTCGCCACGGCAATTCCGAGCCGTATATCCTGAGTTTTCTCGCGGTGCTTGCCACCGTCGGCGTATTCTCGCTGTTCGCGCTCGCCTCCGGCATCTTGCGGCTGTCAAGCACCCAAGCCGCCAACCCGCTGATCAAAGCGCTGGTCGATGATGCATTCGACGCCGTGCTGGTGACCGATGCCGACGGGCGCGTCATCTATGCCAACTCCGCTTACCTCGATCTGACCGACGCCGCCGATGTCAACGATATGCGGCCGGTTGAACGCGTGTTCATCGGCGACGCCGAAGCATCGGAAGCGATCTATCGGCTGTTGAAAGCGGCGCGCGAGGGCGAGCGCCTGCAAGAGGAGGTGCGGGTTGCGGCAACCAAAACCCGGCCGGCGCGCTGGTTGCGCTTGCGGGTGCGGCCGCTTGGCGAAAGCGGACCGGCGCGCCACCTCACGGCCTGGTCGTTGTCCGACGTGACGCACGAGCGTGAAAGGCAGGAGAACGTATTTCGGAAGCTGCAGCACGCTGTCGACTATCTCGATCAAGCGCCGGCCGGTTTCTTTTCCGTCAATCACGAAGGCGACGTGATCTATCTGAACGCGACGTTGGCCAACTGGCTCGACCAGGACCTCGCCCAGGTGGGATCGGGTGGCCTGAAGCTAACCGATCTGGTCGCCGGTGACGGCGCCGCATTACTGACCACGCTCCGCGCCGCGCCGGGGCAGCTTAAGACCGAAATTCTCGACCTTGACTTGAAGACCCGCAGTGGCGGAACCCTGCCGGTGCGGCTTTTCCATAAGCTCACCTTTGGTTCCGACGGCGCGCCGGGCGCTTCGCTCACG
>JAGXAC010000215.1 GCA_019075925.1 Hyphomicrobiales bacterium
CTGCGCTTCTGCCAAAATACAAACTCAGTGGCAGCGCGGTTGTCGGCGGTAATGCGACGCCGATTGTTGATGATCTCGGCAATCTGATTCGGCGAAATCCCCACAGCCTTCGCCAACTGATTCTGCGCGAGGCATACTCTACCAAAAACTCGTGCTTCAGCATTTCGCCGGGCGTGACCGGCGCAAACTCGTTCTGACCCATCATGTCTCTCCTCAATGGTAATCTCCGATCCGAACATCATGGGCTTGCGATTTATCCACTTGAAAATTACTCCGCGTCTGTCGCCCCAGATAATTTTATCCTCTGGTCGTGGCGCTTCACCAGCTTTTTCGACGCATCAGCCGATCAAACCCGGAAAAATCCGCGCGCTCGCGGCGCTCGGCGAAGAATGTTGCCGTGTTCATGGCCGCCAGCTTTTCGGTAACTGCGGTTGCCACGAACTGATTGACGCTGATGCCATCGGCCTTGGCGCGGCGCTTCCGCTTTCACTGAGCGGGGAAGGCGCAGCGGGTAGGTACTTTGACGGTTCTTCATCACCCTCCTGAGCAATTGGGCCGGCGACATCACTTCAATTCCAAAGGGTCGGGCGTCTCGCCGAAATCCGGTTGATTGAATGTGACAATCACCTCTGCTTGGCCGTTCACTGCCGCTTCGAGCACAAACTCGTCCGCCGGATCGCGGAGCTGAGGTCGCCACATGAAATGCGTTTCTACGGGGTCGACCATTGCGAGTACGGCATTGAGAAAGACGCCGACCTGCTGCTCTGAAAGCCTGGCGGCCATGCGGTGTTCGGGCATCAGGCAGATCGCTTCGTACTCCAGCGCCAGAGCCACGTTTGCTACCAGCGTCAATCTGGATCGGCATGCGGCCATCAAGGCCAAGGACCACCGCTTCCGGTTTGCCGTGCCGGGTGATGAGGGACGGCTTGCCGCGGATGGCCTGATCGACCACCGCCGATAGGTTGGCCTTGACGTCCTTCAACTGCACCTTGCGCATGATCAGACCCGCATATCCTGATCGCAGCGCAAGTTACAAACGGCACCGTGATTTTGGCCTAGCCCTTTTTCTGCGGGCGCTTTCGCAACCGTACGCCCGGTCCTCCACCATTCTCGTCGATGAACTCGATGCCTGCGTTCACGATCGCTTTTTTGATTTTTCCCCCTGTGTCTTCACGACCGCCAAGCTCGCCTTCGGCCGACTCAAGTCGTGCGATGGTCGGCTCTGAAATACCGGACCGCCTCGCCAAATCTCCCTGAGACCAGCCAAGTAACGCCCGCGCTGCCTTCACCTGACGCGTCGTGACCAAGATACGACCCTATCGAATTGATAGGATTTCTATTGACTGCGGCGCGAAACCGAACTAATAGAAAATCTATCAATCGCTCTTTGTGGGAGGGTTGCAACCTCCCTTCTTGCGAACGTCGCGTGTACCACGAAAAGGCAAGAATCGGAACGGAGAACGAACATGGTCTTAGTAGCTTCTCAACAGAAACGACAGGCCGATCGCCGCTATTTCATTGGTGGCTCGGACGCCCGGATCATTATGGGGGACGATCAAGCGGCCCTCATCCGGCTGTGGCAGGAGAAGCGGGGCGAGATTGAGCCGGAGGAGCTGTCCGGCAATCTGATTGTGCAGCTCGGCCGCGCCACCGAGAAACTTAACCGCCATTGGTACCAAGCCCGGACCGGGCGGGTGGTCACCGACGTCCAAATGTGGCGGCGTCATCCGACACTCAAATGGATGGCGGCGACGCTCGACGGGCGGGTCGAAGGCGACGACGTCTTCGAATCAAAGTTCATGTTGCCGTGGCAATTCACAGAGGAAGCGGCGGCGGAAAAATACATGCCGCAGCTGCAGCATAATATGTGGATCGTTGCGGCACGTAACGCGGTCCTCTCGGTAATCACTGGCGGCGGCAAATGGGTCGAGATCAAGGTCCACGCCGATCCGCTCTATCAACATCTCCTCCTCACGGCTGAGCGCAAATTCTGGCGCGGTGTTGAGAGCGGCGAGCCGCCGGCGCTGTTTGGTATCGAACCGCCGAAGCCGCGGGTCGAAGCGGTACGGATCGCCGACATGAGCTCATCCAATGCGTGGGCGGAATTCGCCGCGATCTTTTCGCGGACTCAGACCGCGCATCTCGACCACGAGGAGGCCAAGGCTGAACTCAAACGGCTGATGCCAGAAGATGCGCAACAGGCGATTGGTCATGGCGTCCGCGGCCGGCGCTCGAAATCGGGCGCCATTAGTGTCGACCTCCTCGAGGTGGAGGATAGTCATGCAGCGGTCTAGTGATTCAATCGGTACTTTGGCCGCCGCTCTCGCCAAGGCCCAAGGTGAACTGGTCAATCCAGAAAAGTCACTGGTCGCGACGATCCGGACTGACAACCGAGGTGGTGGCGATAGGACGTTTCGTTATGCACCGTTGTCGGGCGGGCTCGATATTGTACGCAAGACCTTGGGCCAGCACGAAATCGCCACCATCCAAACGACGTCTCTGGATCAAACTGCCGGCATCATCAATCTGACTACGGTACTGGCGCATGCCTCGGGAGAGTGGATTGCCTCGGATTGGCCGGTCTGCCCCATCAGCGAGACCGCCACCCCGCATCGGATGGGAGCGGCACTGACTTATGCCCGGCGTTACGCCCTTTTCACCCTTGTCGGAATTGCCGGTGAGGATGACCTTGATGCGCCGGACCTCGTGCCGCCGACGAGCCAATCCGAGCCGAAAAGACCGAAATTCAATCGGGAAAAGCTCAATGGTGGCAGGTTGAGCGGCACTGCTCCAACGGTCGCCCCTCGCCAACGCCAAAAGAACACTGCGCCGAAGTTGGAGGCGGAGGCATCCGCTACATTGCGTGATCAACTTGTTGCCGAGCTTAACGAACTGACTTCAGGCGACGACGCTGCCCTCTGGGCGCACCGGCGGCTGACCGAAAAGAATAAACTGACGGACGCTGACGCTCATCAGGTTGAAGAAACGTTCCGAGCACGAGTAAGGACGTTTGCGGTCGATGCCAACGAGGGGCCGCAGGAGTCGGCCGAGCAAGCCATCGAGCTAAAGGGTTTGAATACAAATAAGCCAAAGGGACAAGCGCAACCAGCGGAGCTCGATAAGAGCGCGTTGGCTTTGCCGGAGCAGCGGCGAATTCGTGACCGGGATCACGTCAGATCCGTCGCCAAACAGGCTTGCCTGATTTGCGGCCGGCAACCCTCCGACGCCCACCATCTGCGTTTCGCGCAACATCGCGCGCTTGGGCGCAAGGTCAGCGATGAGTTCACTGTGCCGTTGTGTCGAGGTCACCACCGTGAGCTCCACCGTTGCGGCGATGAAGCCGTTTGGTGGAGTAAAAGTGGAATCGATCCGACCGTGACCGCGCGCGCCCTATGGCTCGAATCACATCCGCTCGGGCTTGGTCTTGCAGGGCGCCCGACCGAATTGATCAAGAACGTCGTTCGTCATGACGTCACTTAGGCAGATCGGGAAAGCTTGATTGCCGCCGCAGCGCCTCACAATAACATCGTCGAAGGGTCGGTGCCTGTTTCCCGGATATGGAGCGCGGCTTCCCACAAAGCCAGCTTGCCGTCGCGGTATTGCCAGAACTCGGCGCCATGGCCGTGCATCCGCTTACCGGTCTTAACGTCTTCCCAGGATGTGGTGTAGGTGGCGCCGATCTTGAACCCGTCGACCATGAACAACGTCTTTTTGAGCCGGTAATTTTTCTGCCGGGCAAAGCGGGCGCGCAGGAATTTCTCCGCCGCGGCCTTTCCTTTTATTTCCGGGATACCGGCAAAGCGGATCACGACACCGTCGGCGTAGCGGCCGAGGACGCATCAATATCACCGCGGTTGAAGGTGTCTTCCGCCCGCTGCACGATCTTGAGCGCTTCGTCCCAGCCAAACCCCTCCCCTGGCACGACGGTCATCAAGCCGTTTCGGTTGTTACCCGCGTACTTTGCGGAAGGCGTTTTTCTTGGCCACTTTGTCGCCGACGAACTCCAGGAGATCGCAGCCCGCAACCCGCATACGCTGGCCGCTTGGATCGGTGGCAACAAAATCCCACTCGAACGTGCCGATGTCGCCGGCCACTTGGACCTTGAGATTTTCGAATTGGCCATTGGGAAAGCGGTCGAAGAAGGCCTGCACGCCGCGACGAACCTCGTCCCGGCCGGAGTAGCTCTTGCCGAGCAGATCGGGGCCGACGGAAGCGTGATAGACACCATCGTCGGCAAAGAAACTGGCGACCAGATCCGCATCGTGGCTGTTCCACGCGGCGCCAAACTCGGCTGCCCGCTCGCGCGTCATTTTGGCACCCATGCATCCCCTCCCGGTTTCAAGCAATTTGAGCGACTTTAGCGCCGGCGACGATTTCGGCTAGCGGGGGAGGTCCACGATCACGACCGGTGATAATCGTCCTCGATCCGCACGATATCGTCTTCGCCGAGATAACTGCCGGTCTGCACCTCGATCAATTCCAGATCGATCTTGCCGGGGTTTTCCAGCCGGTGCCGGGCGCCGCTCGGCACATAGACCGATTCATTCTCGGTCAGCATCTGCACTTTGTCGCCGATGGTCACCCGCGCGGTGCCGCGCACCACCACCCAATGCTCGGCGCGATGATGATGCAGCTGCAGCGACAGCCGGCCGCCCTGCTTCACCACGATCCGCTTGACCTGATAGCGATCGCCCTGATCGAGCGACTGGTAGGAGCCCCACGGACGGTGCACCTTGAGGTGATCTTCGGTCAGCGCCGGCGCCACTTCCTTGAGCTTCTTGACGACGCGGCGCAAACCGTCGGCGTCCTCGCGCCGCGCCACCAGCACGGCGTCGTCGGTTGTCACCACCACCACATTGTCGACCCCGAGCAGCGCCACCAATTGCTTTTCGCTGGCGACATAGGAGCCGCGCGTATCGGTGAACACG
>JAGXAC010000037.1 GCA_019075925.1 Hyphomicrobiales bacterium
CAGCGGCGCAGAACGCGTGTTCGGCTACACCGCCGAGGAGGCGATTGGTAGTCCGATTACGATAGTCATTCCGGAGAATCGCCAAGGTGAAGAGCGTGAAATTTTAACGCGCATCAGGCGCGGGCAGCGCATCGAGCATTTTGAAACCATCCGCCAGCGCAAGCACGGCAGCCTGATCGCCGTTTCGCTGACCGTTTCACCGGTGAAAGACGCCGACGGCAAGATCGTCGGCGCCTCGAAGGTGGCTAGAGACATTACCGAGCAAAAGCGCAATCAGGAGCTGATTGAAACCCTGGCGCGCGAAGCCGAGCACCGCAGCAAAAATCTGCTCGCCAACGTACAGGCCGCGGTCAATCTTTCCCGATCCGATACTACGGACGGCTTGAAGCGGGCGATCGAAGGGCGCATCCGGGCGCTCGCCAACGTCCATTCGTTATTTGCCGACAGCCGATGGATCGGCGCAGAGTTGTCGGCAATCGCCTCGCAGGAACTCGCCCCTTATTCGGAAAATAACGAAAACCGCATCCGTATAGCGGGCCCGCCGGTTTTGTTGGAACCCGACGCTGCCCAGGCTGTCGCCATTACCTTGCACGAGCTCGCGACCAACGCCGCCAAATATGGCGCCCTGTCCGTTTCAAGCGGTCAAGTCGACCTTAAATGGTCGCACGAAGCGGACGGACAATTAGAATTGCGCTGGATCGAGATTGGCGGTCCGCCGGTATCGGCGCCGACCCGCCAAGGCTTTGGCGGAAAAATCATCGAACAAGTCATCGCCCAGCGAAAGGGCAAGACTTTTCTGCACTGGCGCAAAGAAGGTCTTATCTGCGAGATCACCCTTCAGACGTGAAGTCGTTGTCGTACCGCGCGGAATAATAAACACGCATTATTAATTTGGAATTTTAATCAACACGTCCGGCGTTTTGAAGCGATCACTAAAGCTGTCTCGGAAACGGCCTGGCGCGGCGTACGACGTTTTTCCACGCTGAGTCCTTTGTCTGGAAGCCCTGCAATATCTGATGAAAATCGTCATCAAGCACCGCATCGATAAGATTGACCGCACTCAAAATCGTATTTTCCCCGCCGACGGTCGCATCAAGCCTGACGCTTTTTAGCTTCGGTCCGATTCCATTTAGCCGCATAACAAGCCTATTAAGCCGCCACCTGAGCCGGCTCGCGGTCATTTTTGCGACAGCCCACTCCTTTTGACTGTTCGTCTTTTCGGAGTAATGCGAGAGAACCTTGTTAACTTGGTTCCGAAGAGCGGTATTCTCTCGGCTGGTAGAACTGAGAATGTACCTGTACCACGCAAGATAATCCGGGTTCGGCACATCGATACCTTTCTGGCGTCTGACCGTTTCAAGGGTCGAGAAAAGGACAAGCGGGAGGGAGAACGCATGGTCAACAACATCCTGCTTATGGTCCTGAGCAATTTCTGAGGTAAACGCCCGACCGGCACTGTCGCCGGTATCGCTCCCGACCCGGCCTTTATGCGCCCCGCCTGTGGTCGCTGCACTGGATCCGTTCACCGAAAAAGGGTGCTGCACATAGAGAAAAGTGCCGCCCTCCATCGTCGCTTGAAATGAGAAATAGACATCCGGTATTGCGCCGCCGAAGTATTCGCCGTCGGGCGTGCGTGCCCTGTCCAGAAAAGCCCTCGAGGCGCATCCGTGATAAATACGTGGAAGTGGGGGGAGTTCTCCCGACGGGCCGGCAAGAAGCTTTCGTGTATTGCCGACGTTATCGAATTTGGTGATCGTTCCAAAAAGGTTGTTGTTGATAAGTCGAAACCCGCCGCGAGCATTGTTGTCCGGGCTACGCCAACCGTAATTGATAAGCGGCCAACTTAATCCGTCCGGCCGTTCGTGGGTCAGAATTTGCCGAAGAGCACGAAACTGCTGCGGGATCACGCCGTCATCGTCGCCGATAAACATAACGTAATCGCCCGTGCTCGTACTTAGGGCGAATTCAAAATTCTGACGCATGGATACCCGGCGGCCGGTGTTGACGTATTTAAGGCGCCGGTCGTTAAATTCCCCTACGACTTTCTCGGTTTCATCAGAGCTTGCGTTGTCGCTCACAACGATTTCAAGGTCATCGTCTTCCACTTGGAGCGCTGTTTGAAGAGAATAGCGGAGATATTTGGCGCGCTCGCGCGTCGGAATAGCAATTGTGATCTTGGGGCGACCTGAATTCATTGCAACTCCGTGCAAATAAACTAGAAGCGGCGCTTCAGAAATCCATTTGGTGCAACCGAGATAAGCAACTTGTTGTCGATTTCCTCGTCTGCCGCAAACTCCGAATGCCCTTCCAAAAATAATCTCACCGCGGTCATCGGATTGTTTCCGCGGCCCCAGGGGCGATCGGAATGTTGCGTGTCAGGCATATCCTCGATCAGCGTATCGAACACAACGCAGTAGCTGCCAACGGATGTCAAAGGCGCATAAGCCTGCAATTCCGCAAGCACGTGATCGTGCGTGTGGTTACTGTCAAGGCAGACGAGAATGCGTGAAAATTGTTCTGCGACGGCGCGCACCTGCGCAATCACCGTGCTTTCGATGCTCGATCCATCGATCATTTGAATGTACGAGGCCAGAGGGTGAGCCTCGATAGCTTGGCGATTGTGTACGCGAATATCATTATCAACGCCGAGCACCTTTCGAGTTGGCCTAGTCGGCTCAAACCGGCCTCCGGTCCGAATGACATCGCACATGTCCAGAAGCGCAAGCATCGAGGCGTTGAAGATCAGGGACCCGCCGTGGGCGATGCCGGTCTCGATGATCAAATCAGGCCGCACCGACCAGATCACCTCCTGCATGGCGACGATATCTTGCGGATACTGAATGATCGGCCGCTCAAGCCAAAAGAAATTGTAGGAGTACTTTGGCCCAACCGATTCGCGTAAGAACGCGGACGCTGTTTCGCGCAAGCGTTGATTGATCCGCATCGAATCGATGCGCTCGCGGACCTCCTTGCGAAATTCAGTCATATTCAAACCCAACATAATTGAAGAGATTGCTCGACGCCTCCCTGATTTCGTCGATGTAGTTCATGTTCATCACATAGATATCGGCGCCGCGGGGAAGGTCTTTCAGACCCTCCGCGGGGGATCGAACAGCCAAACCTGTTGCGGGGAGGTAATTGCCTTGTTTGGCCGGATTGATGTCGATAACGCGATCGACCGGTCGACCCGCGCGTTCGCAAAGAAGCGAAAAAATAACGCCTCTCGAGGCGCCTCCCCACACTACGCCGCCAGACGCCCGATCGTGCACGACCGTGTCCAGCCGGGCCGCAAAGTCGCCGGGAAATTCCAGCCGCTGGCCGGGGGTGGCCTGCGGCGCCCGCAAGCCGGCGAGGTCTGCGACGACATAAAGATATTGTCCCGAAAAAAGATGACCGCCGGCGATGACGTCTTCGAACATTCTGTGAAAATCCACCATTCGAAAGTAATTGACGTGCTCGTAAAAAACATCGAACCAGGCACGCTGGCGACAAATCCAATCGAAACAAGGAACCTCGATATATATCCGTCCTCCACCATTTTCGTCGCGGAGAGTGCACAAGAATTCATAGGGATTTTGAATATGCTCAAGCACATGACGAAGGATGATGCCGTCGGCACGGTCATCGATGAACCCTCGAAAATATTCCGGTCGGATATGAGGATTATTGCCTTCGTAGGCGGGATCGAAGCCCGTGATCGACGCAGCTTTCTGAAGCAACATCTCCAGAAAAAATCCTTTACCGCAGCCGATTTCGATAAGGTTGGTGCGTCCAAGATGCTTTAGGACCAACGTTGATACCGTTTCAAGATGATTGCGATATCTTGCGCTGCCCGATTGCTCATTCTGGTACTTTCGATCGTAAACTACGAGCTCGGGCCGAAACGCGGCGTTGTAAACCAGGCCGGTTGTCAAATTCTCGACCAAACGGATATCGCCGCGCGGACAGGCGCGAGCGCCGTCTACCGTTTCGTAAGTGCGATTCTGGAGGATGGGAAATGCGTCTTGGCCGTAGAGAAGCCGCTGATCGTCAGCCAGCATCGACCGTACTCCTCTTAACGCAACGCTTTCCGACGACGCAGGCCGGATCCATCGGGTTGTCAGGACGCGCGCCGAAATGTAGAAGATCGCGCCGCCCGTATTCGTCGGCAATCCGCTCTGCCATCTGGCGGACGGTGATCGGCTTTTCTGAGCAGATATTTTCGGTACCGCACGACTCGCTCACCGAAGCGTCTACAATCTGTCGCGCCGCTTCACGAACATCAAGATAGTCGCGGACTTGGGCGCCGCTCGTCAGTGCGGCCGGCAATCCGGCCGAGAGCTGTCGGCGCAAATAAGGAACAAGCCGGCGCTCGTGCTCGTTTTCACCATAGAGATAAAAGAGGCGGCACCAGAGGAAGCTGACGCCGGACGCCGGCAAGAATTGAGAAAGCGCGAGATAAGCTGCAGCCTTTGCGCCCGCATATGGCGTCAGCGGACGAAGGGGCGTATCGACTGAAACCACGCCACCATCGAGGTCGTATTCGAAGCACGTCCCGATCCCCACGAACCGAGACACCCTCGCCGCTTGCGCGCCTCTTGCCACCGCCAATGTCCCACGCAAACAATCGATGTTTACGGCCGACTGAAGATACAATTCCGGCTCGCTGTACCAGGCGCAATGAATGACAAGATCAACGCCGCGACATGCGGCTGTCCACCACTCCGCATCTTCGTCGAACGGCTTTGCTGAACGAATAATCCGCTCGTACGCCTGAGCGACCGGCAGCTTTTCCTCACTCTGCGGCCGAACGACCGCACGAACACTTATGTTGCGTTCGCTCAGTTTGCCTATGATCTGCCGGCCGACGAACCCGGTCCCGCCGGTAACCAGAGCCCTCAAATTCATACGATCTCCAATCTCGGTACGGCGGTAACAAATCTGGTGCCGAAGCGGGCGAGGTCGGCATTTTGCGCCATCACTTCGCTGGCGATATTCCACGGCAAAATCAAGACAAAATCGGGCTTGCGCTTGGCGAGCACCGCGTGATGCAGAATCGGAATGTGGCTACCCGGCATGAACTTGCCGACCTTGGCCGGGGACGCGTCGCAGATGTAAGGCAGCAGATCTTGTTTGACGCCCGCGTAGTTCAACAGGGTATTTCCCTTCGCCGCCGCGCCATAGCCAGCGACGGTCTTACCGGCTCGCTTCTGCGCAAGAAGGAATTCAAGGAAACAATCTTTGATGGTGTTCACTTGCTCCTGAAAGCTATCGTACCAAACGTCAGTTTCCATACCTCGCGCGCGTTCCTCTTCGAGCACGCGAAAGACCGACGTTTCTTCGCGGTATTGAGCTTCCGCGCGACACCCGTAGATGCGCAGACTACCGCCATGTGTCGGCAATTCTTCCACATCAAAAATACGCAGTTTTGCCGCCGCGAATATTCGAGCGGCGGCTATCAGCGAAAGATACGAAAAATGCTCGTGGTAGACGGTGTCGAACTGCCTGTTTTCGACTAAACGCATCAAATGCGGAAATTCGAGCGTGACGACGCCTCCCGGCTTCAGAAGAATGCGTAATCCACGCGTGAAATCATTTATGTCCGGAACGTGCGCGTAAACGTTATTGCCAATAATCAAATCCGCGCATCTTCCTTGCTCGGCGAGCTTAGTAGCCAGCGTTTCACCAAAAAACTCGCGTAGAACGGGAATGCCGAGCCGCTCGGCGGCTTCGGCGGTGCTTGTTGTTGGCTCAATTCCAAGACAGGGAATTGCCGCCTCAACAAAATTTCGCAGAAGGTATCCGTCGTTCGATGCAACCTCTACCACGAAGGCGTTTTTATCCAAGGAAAGACGCCGCGTGATGGCGGCGCTGTATCTCGCAGCATGCTTCAGCCACGTGTTGGAGGTCGAAGAAAAATAGGCGTAATTTTCCTGAAAAAGATTTGCGGCCGAAACGCAGTCCTCGGTCTGGACGAGGCGGCAGAATGCACACACGTAAACCCGCAGCGGAAAGTAGGACTCCGGCCGTGACAAGTCGTCTTCGCTCAAATAGGCGTTTGATGCCGGTGCGTACCCAAGATCTAGGAACTGGTGCGCGAGCGGCGCATGACAATGACGACATTTCATAGCCGAAAAGGCTCAATGTCTCCGATCAGCGGATGCGCAAGATCCCGCTCGGAAACGTTAGTCACCGGGATGGGCCAGTCGATGGAGAGCGTAGGATCGTCGTAACGAATTCCGCCCTCATAAGCCGGCGCATAAGCCGTTGAATGAAAATAGACGAGTTCGGTATCGGCTCGCGTCGTTTGAAACCCGTGAGCAAAACCCTCCGGAACGTAAATCATCGACTTGTTGGTCTCATCAATATCGACCGCGCACCACTTGCCGTAAGTTGGCGAGCCTGCTCGCAAATCAACTATAACGTCATGCGCCGCGCCGCGTACGCAGGACACGACTTTCGCGTCGGCCTCGGGAGGCCGCTGGAAATGCATGCCGCGAAGAGTTCCGCGAGATCTGTTGTAAGACATATTGATCTGAATCCAGCGTGCCTTTAAGCCGTGCCGAGAAAATTCGTCCTCGCAAAAGCAGCGAGCAAAGAACCCTCGGCTGTCTTCCCTGCGCTCGAGATCAATGCGGTAGGCGCCACTCAGCGGCAACGGAGTATAGATCATAGCGCGCCATACGCCTCGATTTGACGGAGAGTGACGTCTCGAACCGATTTGCCGGAAAAGAAATCACGGTACCACTCTACCGTATTTTTGATGGTCGTACCAAAATCCCATCGTGGCCGCCAACCCAAGTCGGTCCGCGCTTTTTCAATATTCAATTTCAAATATCCGGCCTCATGCGGCGCGTTTGCCGACGATACATCTCGCCACGTTCCGCTCCAAATCTGCAGCACGGCTTCGACCAGTTCGCGGACCGTTCGGAAGTCCGACATTTCAGGTCCGAAATTGAATGCGGACTGAAACGTCGGCTGCGGCTCTTCGTAGAGGCGCTGCGCGAGTCGAAGGTAACCGGAGAGCGGCTCGAGCACGTGCTGCCAGGGGCGCACTGCGGCAGGATTGCGAACATCGACGGGTTTTCCCGCAGAGAGCGAACGCGCGATATCTGGAACAATACGGTTTTCCGCCCAATCCCCGCCTCCGATCGCGTTTCCAGCCCGTGCGCTCGCAACCACAACCGCCGACTTGCTTTGAACAAGTTCATCGCCAAGGAAAGAGCGGCGCCAGCATTCTATCGCCAGCTCCGCTGCGGCCTTGCTCGCACTGTAAGGATCGTACCCGCCAAGCCGATCCGTTTCCGTGTAAGGCAAGTTCCATTCACGATTTTCATAGACCTTGTCCGTCGTGGCAACGACCACGGCGCAGCGATGACTCGCGCCACGCAGGGCCTCAAGCAGATTTATCGTGCCAATGACGTTGGTTTGCCAAGTCAGCACCGGCTCGCGATACGAGCGCAGAACCAGAGGCTGAGCGGCGATATGAAAGACCACATCCGGGCGCGTCCTGGTCACGCACCGCGCTATTGCCACAGGGTCGCGAATGTCGGCAATTTGATGATCGACCAGGCCGGCAAGCTCAAGTTGTTTGAAGAGCGCCGGTTCGGTGTCAGGCTCGAGCGCAAACCCATGGACTGATGCGCCGAGCTGCGTCAACCAAATTGAGAGCCAGCTTCCCTTGAAACCTGTGTGTCCCGTCAAAAGGACATGCTTACCCTTCCAGAAGCCGGTCACGTCCAGACTTTCCATGGGGCACGGTCGCTGCTCCAAAGCTCTTCAAGGTAATTCTTGTCGCGAAGCGTATCCATCGCGGCCCAGAAGCCCTCGTGCTTCCAAACTGAAAGCTGCCGCTCGCGGGCGAGTTGCTCCAATGGGGCGCGCTCAAGAACAGTTTCGTCGCCTTCGATCCGGTCAACCAGTTCCGGTTCGCAAACGAAGAAGCCACCGCTTACCCACTGCCGATCGCCTCGCGGCTTCTCGAGAAAGCTGGTTACTCGCTGTTCTTCGATCTGGATGGACCCGTAGCGTCCGGCCGGCTGCATCGCGGTCACGGTTGCGATCGTTTTTTGCTGCTTGTGAAATGCCAGCAGCCTCGAAATGTCCACATTACCGACTCCATCGCCGTAAGTCAGACAGAACGTTCCATCGATGTGCTGGCGTGCCCGTTTGATGCGGCCGCCTGTCTCAGTCAGATCGCCGGTATCCAAAAGGGTGATGCGCCACGGTTCGGCGCGTCGATCGTGCACCTCAAGGCTGTTGGCCGAAAGATCGATAGTGACATCCGACATATGGAGGAAGTAATTCGCGAAATATTCCTTGATCAAATACCCTTTGTACCCACAGCAAATAACGAAGTCATTGATGCCGTGATGGCTGTAGATTTTCATGATGTGCCAAAGAATGGGGCGGCCACCGATTTCGATCATCGGCTTGGGGCGGAGGTGAGATTCCTCGCTTATCCGCGTGCCACGGCCACCCGCTAGAATAATGAGTTTCATCGCTGTAGCCACGTGGTTATACGCGCTTTTGGCGCTTCGCTGCGATCGACGCCGCGGCGCTCGAAGTTGACGAAAACCAGATCGGAGAAGATCGACATCGAGCGCTGTCGGAGGATTTGCGAGAATTAGGCGGATATTATCGCCGTTTTTCCGAGCATACTTGGACACGCGAGGAGATCAAAGGCCTCGCCGACCTTTGCGATTGAATTCCATCCGCCACTCGATGACATACCGATCCGCCAGGAGACGCGCGGCCGCCAAAGGGCGGCCAAGTCACCTCCGGAACAGGAAACACGCGTCGCCGTAGGAATAAAAGCGATACCCTGCCGCTATCGCGTGCGCATAGGCATGCTGCATCACATCGAGCCCGCAAAAGGCGCTGACCAGCATGAACAAAGTCGAGCGCGGCAGATGGAAATTGGTCAGCATGGCATCGACGGCGCGGAACCGGTAACCCGGCGTGATGAATAGCGCGGTCTCGCCGGAGAATTCGGCGAGCGTGCCCTCGGCGGCGGCGGCGCTTTCCAGAAGCCGCAGCGCCGTCGAACCGACCGCGGCGATCCGCCCGCCGGCGCCCCGCGTTACATTAAGAGCAGCGGCCGTTTCGGCGCTTACAGTTCCCCACTCCGGCTGCAGGCGGTGATCGGACGTGTCCTCCGCCTTGACCGGCAGGAAAGTGCCCGGCCCGACATGCAACGTCACGCGATGCAATGCGATGCCGCGCTGGTGCAGGCGTTCGACGATCGCCTCGGTGAAGTGCAAACCTGCGGTCGGAGCGGCGACCGAACCCTCCTCACGCGCGAATATGGTCTGATAGTCGGTGCGGTCCTGCTCGTCGGCGGGCCGCCGCCCGGCGATATACGGCGGTAACGGCATGTCGCCCCGCTCGGCCAAGGCTTGATCGAGCACGGCACCGTGAAACGCAAATGACAGCGTAACCTCGCCGCTGTCGGCTTTGGCCTCCACCGTGGCGTCAAGCTGGTCGAGGAAACATACACGGCCTTCGCTGCCGAAGCGCACGACGTCACCGACCGCGAGCCGCTTGCCCGGTTTCACCAAGGCATTCCAGCGCGAACCGTCGAGCCGTTTCACCAGCGTCGCGACAATCGCCGGTTCGTGCTCGCCACGACCGATCCGGCGGCCATGCAGGCTCGTCGCGATGACTTTGGTGTCGTTGACCACGAGCGCGTCGCCGGCCCGCAATAAGTCCGGCAAGTCGCCGATGGTGCGGTCCTCGAGCGCAGGCGATCCCGCCGGGCGAACCACCAGGAGCCGCGCGGCATCGCGCGGCGAAGCTGGCCGCAACGCGATGCGGTCTTCCGGCAGGTCGAAATCGAACAAATCGGTGCGCATGTCACGATTATACCGGTCGTCACCGCGAAGAGCGAAAAAGCAACGACGCGGTCCGGCAGCGCCATGAATGGCTTGGATTGCTTCGTGGAGCTTTTGTCATCGGGCCGGCCACTTGCGGCCGGACCCGTTGGCTCGCAGTGACGGGCAGTCCATCGGCGACCGGACCGCCGCGCGTAATTCGCGTCACTTCACGTCGGCAGCCACCTGCATGCGGATGATGCGGTCGGGGTTGCTCGGCGGCTCGCCGCGTTTGAGCTTGTCGATGAATTCCATGCCGCTGACGACTTCGCCGACCACGGTGTACTGGCCGTTGAGGAACGAGCCGTCGGCAAACATGATGAAGAATTGGCTGTTGGCCGAGTTGGGATCGCTGGTCCGCGCCATCCCGACCGTGCCGCGCTTGAACGGCACGTTAGAAAATTCGGCCTTGAGGTCCGGATGTTTCGAGCCGCCGGTGCCGTTGCCGTATTGCCCGTCGCCGGTTTGCGCCATGAAGCCGTCGATGACGCGATGGAACGGAACGTTGTCGTAGAAGTGCTCGCGCGCAAGCAGCTTCATCCGCTCGGCGTGATGAGGTGCGACGTCGTTGAGGAGTTTGATGACGACCCGGCCGTAAGTAGTATCGAGGTAAAGAGTATTTTGCGGATCGAGACCGGCGGGCAACGGACCGGCAGACGCTGGAGCTGCACACATGATAATGAACACTAGTGCAAGAATGCGGGTCATGTCATCTCCGAGAACGCACTTGGTCAGCTTTTGGCGAATTTCTTCTTGAGCTGCACCGCAACGGCCGGTGGAACAAAAGCGGAAACGTCGCCGCCCATGCGGGCAATCTGGCGCACCAGCGTGGCGGTGATCGGACGGACTTCGGGTGAAGCCGGTACGAACACCGTCTGCACTTCGCCTGCCATCGCCGCGTTCATGCCGGCCATTTGCATCTCGTAATCGAAATCGCCGGCATCGCGCAGGCCGCGGATCAAAACGGTAGCGCCAGCCCGCCGCGCCGCCGCGACGACGAGATCTCCGAAGGTGGTGCAGGCGATCTCACAGCCGCCCTTGCGGCCGATCGGCGTACAGATTTCCTGGAGCATGGCCACGCGTTCCTCGGGCGAGAACAACGGCGCCTTGCCGGGATGAATGCCAACCGCAAGTATCAGCTTGTCGACGAGCCGCACGGCACTCGCCATCACATCGAGATGGCCATTGGTGATCGGGTCGAACGACCCCGCGAAAAGCGCGACGCGCGTCATGGCCGCGGGTCTAGCCCGCGCTCGGGTTAATCGCAAGGCGGAAGGCCGCCGACCGGCCATCGCCAAATAATCGTTGCTCGGACGGAAACTTTGGCGATTTCCGAGCGTTTTCAGCGCGGTGGGGAAATCGCGAAAAATGTGATTTCCGTCAAGGAAGACCTCGCTATCGAGCGCCAGTACGCGTCCCAGTCAAACCGCGACCCGAGCAAAAACGCACCGGCGCCAAGCCGGCCAGAGGGCGCGAAGCGGATAGAGGCAGGGATAAGTGTCATGTTGAAAACCTTTTACGCCGTTGGCGCGGCCGCAATCATCGCTGCCGCGTTTATGACTGCCCTCAGCGTCGCCGACGTCGTGGACGCCCGTGGCTCGGCGCCGGATGCCAAGACGGACCGCGCCGATGCACGGCCGCTGGCCGGCGATTGTTCGCGGAATTCGTGGCCTTATTTCGAGGCCTCCTGCCTGCGCGATGTCCGCAATCCGTTCGGGCAGGCCCGCGAGGTGCGCCTGGTCTCGACCGACCGTCTGACGGCCAACGCCGCGCATTAAGGCTCGACCGAGCCGAAAACGCCGCCAAGGTCGATTCTGCCTTCAATTTGCGCTAAGAGCCCGACAGCACAACCGTTGCCGGGCTCTTGATGATTGTCCTGATCGACAATTACGACAGTTTCACCTTCAACCTGGTCCATTTTCTGGGGGACCTCGGGGCGAAGGTGCGCGTGCACCGCAACGACAAGATCACCAGCCCCGCCGTCATGGCCGCCGATCCCGACGCCATCGTGCTTTCGCCCGGGCCTTGCACACCCAAGGACGCCGGCATCTGCCTCGACCTGATCCGGGCTGTTGGCGGCAAAATCCCGGTCCTCGGGGTCTGCCTCGGCCATCAGGCGATTGGCGATGCCTTCGGCGGCACCATCGTCCGCGCGCCGGTGCCCGTACATGGCAAGCTTTCGGCCATCCGCCACAATGGCACCGGCGTTTTCCGCGGCATCAACGCGCCGTTCCAGGCGACACGCTATCACTCGCTGGTCGTCGATCGCGCGAGCCTGCCGGCGGCGCTGAGCGTGACCGCGGAAACCGACGATGGCCTTGTCATGGGACTGGCGCACAAAGAACTGCCGCTGCATGGGGTACAATTCCACCCCGAGAGCATTGCTTCCGAGCACGGCCACCTGATGCTGAAGAATTTTCTCGATATCGCCGCTGCCTGGAATTCCGCCAAGGGGCGCCGGGCGACGCAATCGGCCGAGGCGCCGCGCCGGCGCGTGTCGGCGCAGTGAGGGCACGGCCGTGACCGAGGCATTCAAGGGACTCATCGGCAAGGTGGCTACCGGCGCGACTCTCACGCGCGAAGAATCGGCAAGCGCGTTTGATCAGATGTTTTCGGGTGAGGCTACGCCCTCGCAGATGGGCGCGCTGCTGATGGGAATGCGCGTGCGCGGCGAAACCGTTGACGAGATCGCCGGTGCGGTAGCCGTCATGCGTTCCAAAATGCTGCGCGTAGCAGCGCCGCCCAACTCCATCGACGTAGTCGGCACCGGCGGCGACGCATCGGGCTCGTTCAATATCTCCACCTGCGCCGCGCTCATTGTCGCCGGCGCCGGCGTGCCGGTCGCCAAGCACGGCAACCGGGCGCTGTCCTCGCGCTCGGGCGCCGCCGACGTTCTCAGTGCGCTCGGCGTCAAAATCGATCTCGCGCCCGACGCGATCGCGCGCTGCATCGCCGAAGCCGGTATCGGCTTCATGTTCGCGCCGGCACATCATCCGGCCATGAAAAATGTCGCTGCCACCCGCGTCGAAATGGGCACGCGCACGATTTTCAACCTGCTCGGCCCATTATCCAATCCCGCCGGCGTCAAGCGGCAGATGATCGGCGTGTTCTCCAGGCAATGGACGCAACCGCTGGCACAGGTGCTTAAGAATCTCGGCTCTGAATGCGTTTGGGTGGTGCACGGCTCCGACGGACTGGACGAAATCACCACCTCCGGCCCGACGGCGGTCAGTGCCCTGCAGGACGGCGAGGTAAAGAACTTCGAGATCTCGCCGGAGCAGCTGGGCCTGCGCAAGGTCAAGCCGGAAGCGTTACGTGGCGGCGATGCGGCGGCGAATGCCGCCGCAGTCATGAACGTGCTCGAAGGCAAGCCATCGGCGTTTCGCGATGTGGCGATGCTGAACGCCGCCGCAGCGCTGGTCGTTGCCGGCAAAGCCAAAGACCTCACGGACGGCCTGCATGCCGCCGCCCATGCGATCGACTCCGGCGAAGCCGAAGGCCGGCTCGATCGCCTGATCGCGGTTTCCAACGCGGTAGCCGATAATGGCTGACATTCTTGCCGAGATCGCCGCCTACAAGCGCGCCGAAATCGCCGCCGCCAAGCGCGCGCGACCGCTGGCCGCGCTCGAAGCTGCAGCCAAAGCGGCCGAGACGCCGCGCGGTTTTTTAACCGCCATCGAGCGGCGACACGCCGCCGGCGATTACGCATTGATCGCCGAGATCAAGAAGGCAAGCCCGTCAAAAGGGCTCATCCGCGAGAAGTTCGATCCGGCCTCGCTGGCGGCGGCCTATGCGTCCGCCGGCGCAACGTGTCTGTCGGTCTTGACCGACGCGCCTTCGTTTCAGGGCTCGCTCGATCACCTGCGCGTCGCCCGGGCCGCCTGCCCGCTGCCGGTGCTGCGCAAGGACTTCATGTATGAAGCCTATCAGGTGGCCGAGGCGCGCGCCGCCGGGGCCGATTGCATCCTCATCATCATGGCCGCGGTCAGCGATGCGGCCGCCGCCGAGTTGGAAGCCGCAGCTTTCCAGCTCGGCATGGACGTGCTGATCGAAGTGCACGACGAAACCGAGCTCGCCCGAGCGCTGCGCCTGAAGTCACGGCTGATCGGCATCAATAACCGCGACCTGAAGACGTTCGCTACGTCGCTTACGACCTGCGAGCGTTTGGCGAAGCTCGTTCCCCCCGGCTACGTCGTAGTCGGCGAGAGCGGCATCTACTTGTCCGGCGATCTCACGCGGCTCGCCCAATCCGGCATCGTAACCTTTCTGGTCGGCGAAAGCCTGATGCGCCAAGACGACGTCGCCGCCGCCACGCGCGCGCTGCTCGCGCGTAGCGCGGCGTTTGCGCCGGCCCGGTGACGCCGTGGCAAGGGCGAAAAAACTCACGCACCTGACGCGCGGCGGTGCCGCACACATGGTGGATGTGTCCGGCAAGCCGAAAACCGAGCGGCAAGCCGTCGCCGAAGGCTTTGTGCGGATGCTGCCGGCGACCCTCGACATCGTGCGCAGCGGCAACGCGAAGAAGGGCGATGTGTTCGCCGCCGCGCGCATCGCCGGCATCATGGCCGCCAAGCATACGCATGATTTGATCCCGCTTTGTCATCCGCTTGCCATTTCGCAGATCGAAGTCGATGCCGTGCCAGACGCCGCGTTGCCCGGAATAAAGGTCACCGCGCGGGTCAAGGTTGCCGGCCAGACCGGCGTCGAAATGGAGGCCTTGACCGCGGTTTCGATCGCCTGCCTTACCATCTACGACATGGTGAAGGCCGTCGACCGTGGCATGCGGATCGTAGACATCCGTCTGATCGAAAAAGCCGGCGGACGAAGCGGCCACTATCGCGCGAAGGAGTAAGCCGTGGCGGCGTTGCTATCGGTCGCAGATGCGCTCACGCGCGTGCTCGAACATGCACGGCCGTTGCCGGCCGAGGAAGCGCCGCTGGCCGACGCCGTTGGCCGCGTGCTTGCCTATGCGCTCAAAGCGCGCCGTACCCAGCCACCGGCCGACGTTTCCGCCATGGACGGCTACGCGGTGCGATCGGCCGACGTGGCAAACCGGCCGGCACGATTGAAGGTTGTCGGCGAAGTTGCCGCCGGGCGGCCGTTTTCACGCGCCATCGGCCCAGGTGAAGCGGCGCGGATCTTTACTGGCGGCGTAATGCCCCCCGGCAGCGATACGGTCGTCGTCCAGGAAAATGTCAGCCGTGACGGCGACCAGGTGGAGATCAACGAGGCGACGTCGAAGGGCCGCCACGTCCGCCTGCAAGGGCTCGACTTCAAGGCGGGCGAAACGCTGATCGCCGCCGGCCATCGGCTCACCGGACGCGATCTGACGCTGGCGGCCGGGATGAACCATCCGTTCGTGCCGGTGCACCGGCGGCCAAAGATTGTGCTGTTTGCCACCGGCGACGAATTGGTGCCGCCGGGCACCGAGCCCGGCCCCGGTCAGATCGTTTCGTCCAACCCTTTTGCGCTGGCGGCGCTCGCCCGCGGCGAAGGCGCCACCGTCGAGGACCTTGGCATTGTCGGTGACCGGCTCGATGACACGATCGCAGCCGTGCAGCGGGCGCGCCAAGGCGGCGCCGACATTCTCGTCACCACCGGCGGCGCCTCGGTCGGCGACCACGATCTGGTGCAGAAGGCGTTCGCCGCGGAAGGCATGACGCTCTCGTTCTGGCGTCTGGCGCTGCGCCCCGGCCGGCCGCTGATGCACGGCCGGCTCGGCGGCATGGACGTGCTCGGTCTCCCCGGCAATCCGGTCTCGGCTTTCGTGTGTGGCTTTTTGTTTCTCGCGCCGCTCATCCGCCGGCTGGCCGGCCGCAACGATCTCATGCCGCCGGTCGAATCGGCGATCCTCGGCTGCGACCTGCCGGCAAACAACGAGCGGGCCGATTATATGCGCGCGACGCTCAAAAACACACCGCAGGGTCCGGTCGTAACCCCGTTCCCGATTCAGGACTCCTCGATGATGGTGCCACTGGCGAAAGCCGATTGTTTGCTCGTGCGCGAACCGTTTGAGGCTGCGGCAAATGCCGGCAGCGCCTGCACGATCATGCGCCTTGACCGATAAGCACAAGGCCCGGGACTGTGCCCGGGCCCTGGACGCAAATTTCCGGCGGCGTGGGCTTAGCGCAGGCCGCTAAAGTTGAACCGCCACACCAGCTCGGTGAAGACCGTCTGCGTCGCGAGATTAGAGCGCAATCCGCCAACGTTGTTACTTTGGTAGTTCGAGTAGCGATACTCGGTGCGCAGGAAAAGACCCGGCAGCACCCAGCCCAGCGAAGTATCGGTGCCGCCGCCAAGAAACCAGCCATTGTAATCTTGCGCTGGAATAGCGGGGCCGGCGGGCACGAAGTTTATCGCGTTAAGGTGCGCCCCCGTATAACCACCATCCGTGTAGAGGAGCACATTTGGCGACAGCAAAATGCCCGCGCGCAGACCGCCGGACCATGCACTGGTTTCGTTCATGTTGCCGGTGAAGCCGCCCGGTGACGACGCCGTGCCTCTAAAGTTCATGAAGTCGTAATCGCCGAATGCGCCAATCACGGTGTCCCACTTCCAGATGTGCATCTGGTAATCGCAACCGCCGCCGGCGACTCCCATCCAACCCTGACCGCCGACGTCGACCGTCGCCGCCCCTGCCAAACTCTGGTTGCTGGTCATCAAGCCTGCGCCGCCGCCGCCGCCGATGTAGCAGCCGGTCCAGGACGGCGCGGGCGGTGGGGGAGCTTTGTAATAATTCTGCGGCGCTCCCGGCGGCGGCAGGTCAGCAGCCAGCGCCGATGACGCCAAAGCCACCACACCGAAGCAAGCCAACAACGTTCGCTTCATGACACCACCCTTTGCTTTAAACGAATTGCGTTGAACCCACCGCGAAACGCAATGATCCATATTGTAACTCAACCGACCCCTAAAACAGCGTTGTGCAAAAAGCACACTCCGGGAAATAGTGTGGTGAAAAATCGATTCGGGGAACTGAGTCTTCTCGTCCAAGCGGTCTGGCGAGAGATCGGCGCGCCGCTACGATCAGCAAAAGCGCGTTGCCCGGACGGGCCAAAACCCGTTAAATTCCAGCGTTAAGCCGCCCTTTTGCGCGCACCTCGCTTTGTTCACTTCAAATTAAACGGTTGCGGAACACATATGGAACGGATAGTGTCCGTTCATGATTTGTTTCGGCCACTCGGGGGCCAAAGGGGGAAGCGTCGATGCTCACGCGCAAGCAAGCCGAACTGCTGCGTTTTATCCATGAGCGGCTGAAAGAGGCCGGAGTTCCACCCTCCTTCGACGAGATGAAGGACGCGCTCGATCTGCGCTCCAAGTCCGGCATCCATCGGCTGATTACCGCGCTGGAAGAGCGCGGCTTCATCCGCCGCCTGCCGAACCGCGCCCGCGCCATCGAGGTGATCAAGCTGCCTGAGTCGGTCGCCCACGGCATCGCCGCCGGTGGCCGGCGCGGATTCACGCCGAGCGTGATCGAAGGCAATCTCGGCCGCGTACGTACGACTTCGGAGGACGACGGCGGGCGCCCGGTCGCCGTGCCGGTCATGGGCCGCATCGCCGCCGGTACGCCGATCGACGCGATCCAGACTCGCAGCCACACCATCAACATGCCGCCGGACATGCTGGGTACCGGCGAGCATTTTGCGCTTGAAGTGCGCGGCGATTCGATGATCGAGGCCGGTATCCTCGACGGCGATGTGGCGCTCCTCAAGCGCAGCGACGCCGCCGATACCGGCGACATCGTGGTCGCACTGATCGACGATGAGGAAGCGACTTTGAAGCGGTTCCGACGCCGTGGCGCTTCGATTGCGCTCGAACCGGCCAACACTGCTTACGAAGTTCGCATCCTGCCGCCCAACCGCGTGCGCATTCAGGGCAAGCTGGTCGGATTGTTCCGGCGATATTGATCCGCACCGAGAACAGTCATGGCCGGGCTTGACCGGGCCATCCATGACTTCCTGCGTGCAAGACGTGGATGGCCGGGACAAGCGCGGCATGACGTATCAATTCTAATCGCCCGCCTGCAAATCTTCGGCGCGTGGCGTGGCATCGCGCGGCCCATTGCGCGCCGCCCCAGCAGACCCCGATGCACTGTCCGCCGCCGCGCTTATCGGGACCCCGCGCGCCCACGGCCGGTCAAAATTCGCAGGGTGTGCGGATTGCAGAACGAAGCCTTTGCCATCCGCGCGCAATATGAGCGCGCCGCGCCGGCGCCAAATCTTCCGCCCAATCACCAAGGCGGCGCAGTCGGGCGGTGGATCGCGCGTTGTCACCACCACTGCCGCGCGCCGGTAATCTTCCGCGAAAGCCTCCGGCGAAAGCGCGTAGGACACCAACCGCCCGTCGGCGAGCTTACCGATGCACCCGGAGGGATCGCAGGCAATTCCGGCGCCGAGCTTTGGGTCCCGCTCGTTGCGGCCGTCGGCGTCGGCCGCGAGCCATTCCTTGATGGCGAAGGCATCTCCGCCGTTGCGGTGAAACGCGAGCCGGCCGTCAGCACCGCGCACCGCGAAAGCGCGTCCATCGCTCGCGACCAGGATGTCAGGGCGCGGCGTGCCCGCCGCCATAACGATCGCCAACGCGATGAACAGCGTGCCGCTCCAGCGCAGCGGCGTCTTGAGCAGCCCGATCAGCAATAACCCCATAGTTGCGAGCAACAGCGGCCCGGTGCCGAACGATGTCACGCGCCCGAACGCGCCGGGCAGGCCGGCCACCCAAAGCGCCACCGCATCCATCCATTCGATGCCGTATCCCATCTGCCGCCAGAATTCGGCGTCGAAACCGAACGGAATGGCGAGCACGCCGAGGATGCCCATCGGCATCACCCAGGCGGAAACGACCGGCATGGCGAGCAGGTTTGCGAGGACGCCGTATGGAGCAAGACGGTGGAAGTGGTAGGCCGCGTAAGGCGTGGTAGCGAGGCCGGCGATCAGCGAAGCCAGCACCAGGCCGATCACCTCGTTGGCGCCCCACAATGCGGCGCGCGCGTGCAACGGTGAATCCGTGCCCGCCCGCATTAACGGCAGGCCGTGCGAGTAGGCGGCGATCAGCGCCAGTGTCGCGGCAAACGACATCTGGAAACTCGGATGCACAACCGCTTCCGGCGCAAACAGGAGCACCGCCAGCGCGGCGAAGGTGACCGTGCGCAAGGTCAGGATCGGCCGGTCGAGCATTGTCCCGATCAGCACGATCGCTATCATGATGAAAGAGCGCTGCGTCGCCACCTCGGCACCGGAGAGGACGAGATAAAAAGCGGTCACCAGCAAGGCGGCAAAGGCCGACCATTTCTTAACCGGCGCGCGGTCGGCCAATCCGGGAATGAGCGCCAGCAGCGCGCGCAGCACGAAAAACACGACGCCGGCCACCACCGCCATATGATAACCGGAGATCGACAAAACGTGGCCGATGCCGGATACGAACATCGCATCGTAAAGATCCCGCGAGATCGCGTCGCGCTTGCCGGTAATTAGCGCCGAGGCGATAGAGCCGACGTCGCCCTTGAGCACCGAGCGGATGCGGAAATCGATCGCGTCGCGCAGATTTTGAATGGCGGCATCGGCCCGCAGCCGCAGGCCGGCCGCAGCCGGCGGCGTGACAATCCTGACGGCGCCATGCACGAAGCCGGAAGCGCCGAGGCGCTGAAAATACAAATCGCGGGCGAAATCGTAGCTGCCCGGCCGCAACGGCTGCAGCGGCGGTTGCAGCTGCGCCTTGACTTCGACGAAGGCTCCGGCCGGCGGCGCGGTGCCGCGCTTGACCGACAGCCGCACGCGTCGCGGCTTGTCGCTGATCCGCGCCCCTTCGATGCGGTCGACCCGCAGGATAAAACGATCGGTCTTTTGGCTTTCCTCGCGCAACTCGACAAAACCCGCGAGCGAAACGCTGTAGGCCGGATAGCGTAAAATCGGGTGGTCGATCAGCGCAGTCTTGAGTGTCGCGGTCGCAAAGCCCGCGGCAATGCCGAGAAAGCCGAGCGCGAGCACGAAGCCTACAGGCCGGCGGCGCGACAGCGCCGCGGCGACGATTGCGACAATCGCCAAGCCTGACGCCGCCCAGACCGCCGGCTCATGCTCGGCGGTGAAGTAGAGAACGATTCCTGCGCCGAATGCCACCGCAAACCACGGCAACAATCGCCCGGCGCCGACTTCGACGGCGGCCCATTCGCGGAGCCGGGCGGGGATCGCAAATTCGGCGTGCGGCCAAGCGGCGCCCCACGCGGCTCGCACGCGACCGAGCGGCCACGTCGCCGCGCCCGTTCGTGCCCGGCTTGCAACGTTGTCGTCTCGTTGACCGACTTGCGCCACCACGCGCCCCAGCGCGCGAAAAATCGCCTCATGCTACCGGGAGGATCGAGGCATGGCGAGGTGCGTCCGCCGTTTTTCCCTTCGGCAAATCGCGCCGGCGGCTTCCGAGCCGCAGATCAGGAGGTACCGGCAATCTTGGCGTAGCTGTCGCGCAGGCCGACCGTGCGGTTGAAGACCAGCCGGCCGGGTTTCGAATACGGGTCGCGGCAGAAATAGCCCTGCCGCTCGAATTGCACCGCACCATCGGCGTTATCCGCCGCCAGCGCCGGCTCGATGCGGGCGTCGGCAAGGATTTCCAGCGACTGCGGGTTGAGGTCGGCGGCAAAGTCGGCGGCGTTCGGATCGGGCCGGGTGAACAGCGGATTATAAAGCCGCACTTCGGCGCGCACCGCATCCGATGCGGACACCCAATGCATCGTCGCCTTGACCTTGCGGCCGTCCGGCGCATTACCGCCTTTGGTAGCGGGATCGTAGCTGCAGCGAAGCTCGGTCACCGCGCCGGCCGCGTCTTTGACCACCTCGCGGCAGGTGATGAAATAGGCGTAGCGCAACCGCACCTCGGCGCCCGGCGACAGGCGGAAAAACTTTTTCGGCGGATTCTCCATGAAGTCGTCGCGCTCGATAAACAACTCGCGGCCGAAGCGGATGCGGCGGGTGCCGGCGCCGGCATCCTCGGGATGATTGGCCGCTTCCAGGTCTTCGTGCGCTTCTTCGGGATAATTTTCGATCACCACTTTCAGCGGGCGCAGCACGGCCATGCGCCGTTGCGCGTGCTTGTTGAGGTGCTCGCGGATGCAAAAGTCGAGCATACCCATATCGACGACGCTGTTGGCCTTCGCCACGCCGATCCGCCTGACGAAATCGCGGATCGATTCCGGCGGCACGCCGCGCCGGCGCAAACCGGCAAGCGTCGGCATGCGCGGATCGTCCCAGCCGCCGACATGCCCGCCGCGGACGAGTTCGGTCAGCACCCGCTTCGACAGGATGGTGTAGGTGAGGTTCAGTCGCGCGAATTCGTATTGATGCGGGTGAGACGGCACCGGCAGATTGGCGAGGAACCAATCGTAGAGCGGCCGGTGGTCTTCGAATTCGAGCGTACACACCGAATGGGTGATGCCTTCGATGGCGTCCGACTGGCCGTGGGCGAAGTCGTAGCTCGGATAGATGCACCACGCCTTGCCGGTGCGCGGATGCTCGGCATGCAGGATGCGGTAGAGCACCGGGTCGCGCAGGTTGATGTTGCCCGATCCCATGTCGATCTTGGCGCGCAATGTGTGCGCCCCGTTGGGGAATTCGCCGGCGCGCATGCGGCGCAGCAGATTGAGGTTTTCCTCGACGCTGCGGTTGCGATGCGGGCTTTCGGTCCCTGCCTCGGTCAACGTGCCACGGGTAAGCCGCATCTCCTCCTGCGTCTGATCGTCGACATAGGCCTTGCCGGCGCGGGTGAGATGCTCCGCCCATTCGTATAGCTGTTCGAAATAATCCGAGGCGTGAAAGAGGTTTTTGCCCCAGTCGAAGCCGAGCCAGCGTACGTCACGCTCGATCGCGTCGATATATTCCTGCGACTCCCGGGCCGGATTGGTGTCGTCGTAACGAAGGTTACAATGGCCGCCGAATTCCTCAGCAACGCCGAAATTCAGACAGATCGATTTAGCGTGGCCGATATGGAGGTAACCGTTCGGCTCGGGCGGGAATCGGGTCGCGACCGCCTTGACGCGGCCCGACGCAAGGTCGACGCGCACGATGTCACGGATGAAATCCTGACCGGCTTCGCGTACGGTTGCTTGCGTCGTCGCCATGACTGCGTCATTTCTCGGCGCCGCGGCTCAAGTCCGCGGCGCGCCCGGATTGGACAAATTGCTCCGCCGGGTCAAGTCGCTTCCCTATCCGGCAAGGGGAGAGGGTTATTGAGTTGCCATGCGCTGTGCTAGATGAGCATCATTCCGCGAGTCCTTTAAGATCGGCAATGAGCGTCGTCACCCGCTTCGCCCCCTCGCCCACCGGATTCCTGCATATCGGCGGTGCGCGGACCGCGCTGTTCAATTGGCTCTATGCCCGCGGGCGCGGCGGCAAGATGTTGCTGCGGATCGAGGATACCGACCGCCAGCGCTCGACCCAAGCCGCGATCGACGCCATCCTCGATGGCCTGTCATGGCTCGGCATCGCGTGGGACGGCGAGGCCGTCTATCAGTTCTCGCGCGCCGCGCGGCATCGCGAGGCGGCGGAGCGGATGCTGGCAAGCGGCAATGCATATCGCTGCTACTGCACCCAGGACGAGCTTGCGGCGATGCGCGAGAAGGCGCGCGCCGAAGGCCGCACCCGGCTCTACGACGGCCGCTGCCGCGAACGTGATCCCTCTACTGCGGCACCCGGCGCGCCGTCGGTCATCCGGCTGAAGGCGCCGCTGACCGGCGAGACCGTCATCGACGACCAAGTCCAGGGCCGCGTGGTGTGGCAGAACGAAAATCTCGACGACCTCGTTCTCCTACGCTCCGACGGCACGCCGACCTACATGCTTGCCGTCGTCGTCGACGATCATGACATGGCGGTAACGCATGTCATTCGCGGCGACGATCATCTGACCAATGCCGCACGGCAGAAGCAGATTTACGACGCACTCGGCTGGCCGGCGCCGGTCATGGCGCACATTCCGCTGATCCACGGCCCGGATGGTTCGAAACTGTCGAAACGGCACGGCGCGCTCGGAGTCGATGCGTATCGGGCCATGGGTTACCTGCCGGCGGCCTTGCGCAATTACCTGGTGCGGCTCGGCTGGAGCCACGGCGACCAGGAGATTTTTTCGACCGGGGAAATGATCGCCGCTTTCGACCTGCCGCAAATCGGCCGCTCGCCGGCGCGATTTGATTTTGCCAAGCTCGAAAACCTCAACGGTCACTATATCCGCAATAGCCCCGATTCGGAGTTGCTGGCCGCCATCGACCAACTCCTGCCGCATATTGCCGACGGGCCGGCCATCGCCGCGAAGCTAACGCCGCACGTGCGCGCCGGGTTGCTGGCGGCCATGCCTAGCTTGAAGGAACGCGCCAAGACCCTGCTGGAGCTTATTGACGGGGCTAAGTTTTTATTCGCCGACCGGCCGCTTATGCTGGATCAAAAAGCCACCGCATTGCTTACCCCCGACGCCCGGACACTTTTGCAGGACATCTCCAGCCAACTTGCCGCGGTCGAGCCCTGGACGGCGGATGGAACCGAGCGTGCGGTTCGAAATTTCGCCGAGCATAAGGGGCTTAAGCTCGGTGCGGCGGCGCAACCGCTGCGAGCCGCGTTGACCGGTCGCATTACCTCGCCCGGAATTTTCGAGGTGATGGTGCTGCTCGGCAAGGATGAAAGCCTGCGGCGCATCGCCGATCAGACCGGGCTGGCGTAGCCCCCCATAACAGCTTATTTCTTGCGGTGCACACAACGTTGCGCTACGGCAGCGAAGCCGGACCGGCAGTGTGCACCAGCGTTTTACCGCCTAGTGCCGCGTGCACCGCACTGTGAAGTCTGTCTGACAGCGAGGATACGATCATGGACGCGTAAACCG
>JAGXAC010000038.1 GCA_019075925.1 Hyphomicrobiales bacterium
CTGTCGCGATAACGGATCGCGCCCGCGCGACCGAGACGCTGTATTCGTTCAGTCGCAAACTTGCCGGCGCTGGAACGCTTGATGACGTGCTGTGGGCCACCGCCTATCAGACCGCGCTGATGCTCAAAGTCCGTGTCGTTCTGCTCTTGCCGGAGAACGGTAAGATCGCCGTGAAAGCCGGCTATCCGCCGGAGGATATCCTCGACGACGCCGATCTCGCCGCTGCCAAATGGGCTTGGGAGCATGATCGCTCGGCCGGTCGTGGCTCGGACACTCTCCCCGGCGCCAAGCGTCTGTTCCTGCCGATGCGGACCGGACGCGGTGCTGTCGGCCTCATGGGGATTGATAGCGAGAAGCCTGGACCGCTGTTCACGCCCGACCAGCGACGCCTGCTAGACGCACTGCGCGACCAAGGGGCGCTGGCGATCGAGCGCGTGCGGTTGGTCGAAGGCATGGACCGCGTTGAGCGCGCTGCCGACACCGAGCGGTTGCGATCGGCTTTGCTGACTTCGATCTCGCACGATCTGAAAACGCCTCTGGCCTCCGTCTTGGCCGCGGCCGGCACCTTGCGCGATCTTGGCGGCAAACTCAACGACGCCGAGAAGGCGGACCTCGTGGCCACCATCATCGACGAATCGGAGCGGCTCAATCGCTTCATCGCCAATCTACTGGATATGACGAGGCTGGAATCCGGTGCGATTGTTCCGAACGTGGCGTTACATGATATTGGCGAGATCGTCGGCAGCACGCTGCGGCGCGCAAGCCGCATCCTTGTCCACCATCAGATCGAACTTGAATTGGCGCCCGATCTTCCAATGCTGGAGCTCGACGCTGTGTTGTTCGAGCAGGTTTTGTTCAATCTGCTCGATAACGCCGCTAAGTATGCTCCGCCTGATACGACTATCCGTATCCAGACCTGCCGCAACGTCGACGCGGTTTCGTTACGCGTGCTCGATGAGGGCGGTGGTATTCCAGCCAGCGAACTCGATCACATCTTCGACAAATTCTATCGAGCGCAGAAAACCGACCGCGTTCGTGCCGGCACCGGCCTAGGCCTCGCGATTTCGCGCGGCTTCGTCGAGGCAATGCACGGCACCATTGTTGCGGCCAATCGTACCGATCGCAGCGGCGCCGCGTTCACCGTCACGCTGCCGATCCCGCGCCAGCGGCAAAACCTGGACGCCGCCGCATGAACGCCGCCCCGCTTCGTGTGCTCGTCATCGATGACGAACCGCCGATCCGCAAGCTTCTGCGCATGGGCCTTTCCGCCCACGGCTACCATACGCTTGAGGCCCCGAATGGCAAAACGGCGCTCGAATTTCTTGGCGAAAGACCCGACCTGGTCATTCTCGATCTCGGCTTGCCCGACACCGACGGTCATGATCTCTTGCGCACGATCCGCGCACGCAATGAGCGCGTGCCGATCGTCGTCCTCTCCAGCCGCAGCGACGAGGCCAGCAAGGTGCAAGCACTCGACCTCGGCGCCGACGACTATGTGACCAAGCCTTTCGGCATGGCTGAGCTGCTTGCCCGCATGCGGGCCGCGCTGCGCCACCAATTGCAAATTCATGGCGAGCGGCCGATCTTCCGCGTCGGCGAACTTTCGGTCGACCTCGTCCGCCGCATCGTCAAGGTCGGCGACAAGGAGGTGAAGGTTTCGCCCAAGGAATATGACCTGCTCCGCGTCCTGGTGCAGCATGCCGGCAAGGTGTTGACGCACAAATTCTTGCTCGGAGAGTTGTGGGATAGTTCGACTGATGCACAGTACCTGCGGGTCTATGTCCGCCAGCTCCGGCAGAAGATCGAAGCCGATCCGGAACGGCCGCAATACGTCCTCACCGAGACCGGCATCGGCTATCGGCTGCGCGCGCCGGATTAGCAACGAACGGGCTGTTGGCAAGCGTATTCGTGAATTTGCGCAATGTTCGCTTCACGCCAACAAGGGGCATGAAAAGGGAAAGGGGAGGGGCTCGGGTGTCCCCTGATCATGAGACAGATTTACCGGCTCTTTCCGCCAAAATTGGCTGTTTAGAATCCTAAGCCGGTCAAAGACAATGATACGAGTACTGTATTTCAGCGACGCCCATATCGAAATCCGGCAAAGCGACGAGTCGCACCCCTGGAGCGAAACCCGTCCCCTCGGTTTCGGACCTGACCTACGGCCGTTCGTCGGTACGGTAGATCTCTTGGTCTTGGCCGGCGACATTGGCCGCATCCATTCGACCCGCAACGTATCGCCACTTTCCTATGCGGAACAAGCCGCTGCCTTCCTCGGCAGCCAGGTGATCCTCGTGCCGGGAAATCACGAATACTATCGCGGTTCCTTTGACGAGGATCGCGCCGCGCTGCTGACAGCGACGAATCCTGGAGTGGTGGTGCTCGATAGGGGTGAAGTGGTGGTTCGAAGGTCCTCGCGCGCGCTGCGGATCCTGGGCGCCACCTTATGGACAGACTACGCCGTCACCGGCGCCCGCGAGCAGGCCATGGTGGTAGCCGAACGCCAGCTTCACGATCATCGGCTCATTCAGCGCAGCGGCTCCCGTCCCTTCCTTCCAAAGGATGCTCTGGCTGAGCATCAGCTCTCGCGGGCATGGCTGGCCAGCAAATTGGCTGAGGCGCACGATGGGCCTACCCTTGTCGTCACGCACCATGTGCCGCACTCGGCCGCCTGTCACCCGACCCACGGCTTGAACGAGCTGGGACCTGCATTCTGCTCGGATTGCGATGATCTGATCGCGGCGGCATCCTTGGCCGGCGTGAATGCGTGGATTTTTGGACATCACCATTGGAGCCACGCGGTCGAAGTAGCCGGAGTACGCCTGTTCTCGGCGCAGCCCGGATATCCGGGAGAAAACACCGCGTGGATTGGTCCGGGGTACCTTGAACTTTAGAGACGCATGCGAAAGCTGCGGTCGCTCCGACAGCCAGCATTTCGTTTACAGCGATGTCGAGTTGTGCCGTGAAGCCGATCGCCCGATCACTTTCGGACCGATCAAATCCAGCGCTGCCCGGCGAATCGATGAATGTTTTTGCGCGAGAGTTTTGCCGACCGGCCGAGGCCGATCAATGAGCGGCAATCCACTCAAGCGCCGGCGGTACCCAAGGACCTTCGCGGTCGCCGCCGGCGTAACTCGCCGAAAAATGGTTGCAGCCTTGCAGAACGATCCGCCGCACATCGGCGTTTTTGGCCGCAAGCGCCCGTTCCATGCGTTCCGCGTGCCGTATCAAATGCAGAAAATCCTCGCTGCCATGCGCAATCAGAAAAGGACAGGCGTCAGCCCCGACATGCAGAATGGGACTTGCCAGGGTTTCACTTCCGGACTGCAGTGCTCCTAAAAAGCGCGGCCGCGCGGTCAGGCCGGAGTCCGGCCCGAAATCGTAGACGCCGGACAGAGGAAGACATCCGCGAACGACATTCGACAGGCTGGTCAGCGCCAGGAGCGCAGCATAGTGACCGCCGGCGGAATGTCCGCCGACAAACACCCGCTCTGGATCGATATCAAGTCTGGCGGCGTTGCGTGCGAGCCATTCGATCCCGGCGCAGGTGTCTTGAAAGCCAACTGGGAAGACAACGCCGGGAGCAAGCCGATAACCCACGCTCGCAAACGTGATACCTGCGGACGTGAATGCCGGCGCCATGAACGCCATCCATTCCTTGTACCCGTTCGTCCAGCCGCCGCCGTGGAGGAAGGCCAGAATCGTGCCGTTTGGCGCGGCGGGGCGGACAATCAAGATACTCTGGTACGGATCATCTCCGTATCGGACGTCCTCGCCGCCGACATCCTTGCCGCGGCGCAAAACTTCCGCGTGATACGTCTTGGCCGCTTCAGAGAATGGCTCTTGCGGCGGGTAATCCCGGCTGTCCATGGCAGTTCCCGTTTCTTTGCGATAACATTGCCGCGTTCAGATACCTGTACGGCGTCTAAGCAATCGGAACGACTTTACTTTCAAAACAGAATGATATTCACTATTGATGTCATTGCCAATATGAGAGGCCTATGGCCATGCAGCAAGCAGCAATCCGCGTTCAGGAACTCAATCCGGGCCGCCTCGGCTTTCTGTATCGCAAGCAATTCGAACTTTCGAAGGTACAGCGCGGGGAGACGATTGCAATCGTCAGCGATCTCGGCACGCGCCGCGAATATATCGAAGCGGCGTTCGCCGCCGCCGACGAGCTTGGCGCCGACATCTACGAGATGTGCGTCAATTCAATTCCCGGCTGGACCAAGGTGGGCGTGCCGACGATCGGGCAGTGCAAAGGCACTCTCGCCGCGGTCAAGGCCGCCGATCTGATCGTGATATTCCACGTGCCGCTGTTTACCAAGTGGCTCAAGGAAGTCACGGAAGGCGGCACACGCGTCTTGATGATTATCGATGCGCCCGACGATCTTGACCAGCTCATGTCGCCCAAGGGCCTCAAAGAGGCGATGAGGTATGCGGAGGGCCTATACAAGCGGACGCGAAAGGTGCGGGTAACCAGCGAAGCCGGCACCGACTTTACCTACGAATGCGGCGAGTATCCGGTCATGACGCAATGGGGCTTTGCCGACGAAAAGGGGCATTTCGACCATTGGGGCGCCGGTCATATTCATACGTTTCCCAATGAAGGAAGCGCCAGCGGCAAGGTCGTATTCGCGCCAGGCGACATCATCATTCTCCCGTATTGCCGTTATGTGAATGACACGGTGACGCTGCAAATCCGCGAAGGCCACATTGTCAGCATTGAGGGCGGTCTCGATGCCAAGCTTATGAAGGACTGGCTTGAAGACGGCAAAACAAGCAGCGACGATCGCGATCCCTACGCAGTGTCACATCTTGGCTGGGGAATGAATCCGCAAGCGCGATGGTACGGCATGGCGCTAAACGGCGATGACCCCGAACGTAATCGCGCGGCGGCGCGAGTTTTTCCGGGCAACTTCCTGTTCTCGACCGGTCCCAACACCCAGGGCGGTGGAAAACGCTCGACGCGCGGTCACTACGACGTGCCGCTGCGCGACTGCTCGGTTACGCTCGACAATCAGGTCATCATCGAAAAGGGCAAGCTGGTCGATCCGAAGATGATCTTGCCGCGCGAGCCGCGGTAAGCCGGTCAATCTCGAAACCGGCCGCGGATCCCACCGCTCGGTACACCAGGCGCGGCGCGCTTCAGGAATTGCCGATTTCGAGCAGCCCTTTTAGAATCCGTTCGGGGTCAAAGGCAGCTGGCGTAACCGCACGCCGTCAATAGCGCGGGACACTCGCTTTTCAAAAAATCGAGGGATGCCGTGGTTCAAGTCAAGAAGACCGAGGTCCGGGACGCTATTCTCAAGAGTGCTTTCCGGCTTTTCAAAACCAAGGGTTATAGCATCACGACGACCGCCCAAATTGCGGCCGGCGCGAAGATTTCGGAATCAAATCTCTACATCTATTTCGGATCGAAGTTCGAGATCCTGTTCGCCGTCTGCGATCCTTGGATGCGTGAGCGTGTTGAAAATCTGGAAACAAGGGTGGCGCAGGAGCCGGACCGCAAGCGGCGCCTTTCAATTATCCTTACCGTGCTTTGGCAGGAAATACCGTCCGAGGATAATGGCTTTCCCAACAACCTGATGCAGGCGCTTGCCACCACGGCGCGCCGCGAAGGTTATCGGCCGGACTTGCTGCACTGGATCGGAGGCCGTGTTGACAAGCTGGTTCTCGATTGTTTGCCAGCGCCACGCAGAAAGAAGCTAAACAAGCGCGGGCTTGGTCATCTTTTCATGATGGCTCAGGATGGATTTGTGCTGAATTATCACCTCAACCGAAAGAGTGTCTGCTCGGACGCGACGATTGAGGCCGTTTGCGACATGCTCCTTAATGGCGATTGATGTTTCGTGTTAGGACGCGAATCTGAAGCTGGCGCCGAGCTCGAGTTCCAATTCTTCAGGTGCGTCGCGCAAGCGGCGTTCGATCTCGTGGGAGAAGTCGTGCAGCCACACTTCATCCCGGGCATTTTCCACCGCGTCCAGTGCCGAAGCCGCGACCTCGGCCGGCGACTCCGGTTCTTTCGTCGCCGAGTCCAGAGTCAGAACTTCGGATTCGTTTGCCGCCCGGCGACAATTTGCCTTGCAAGCGGTGCGGCCGGAATATCGGCGCCCTAATCAAGACAAAAGCCCATGCCGCGCACGAAGCGGCCGAAGTCACAGCGTGTCGGTTCCGCATATTGCCGCGCCTTATCCTCCGACCATCCGTATGACGGCGACGCTCCCCAACGCTCCACATTGCGTTGACGTTGATAGGGCCGTAACGCCGACCGACGCCGATCGTAAGTATCGATTTCGCCGGCGAGATCGCGCTCGCCATATCTATTTTCGATCAAGGTCGTTTGGAGCGACAGACGCGGCGTGATTTCGCCTTCATGGATAGGCCATCCTACGCAGAGGCCGGCGACCGGAACGCTGCGCTTCGGCAGCCGCAGCAATTCGCTCACGACATCGGGACGGTCGCGGATCGCGCTGATAGGACAACAGCCGAGACCGACGGCTGTCGCTGCGCACATGAAGGTGGCGAGCACGATTGCGGCGTCTACGGTGGCATTGAAGAAAGCATCGAGGTGATCGTTCGGAAACGGCTTATCGCGAAGTTGCGATACCGTAGGCAAACGCTGGCCGTTGCCGACGAACACCAGAAATGTCGGGGCATCTGCGATCCAAGGCATGTCAGGTATCGTTGCGATTATACCTTTGCGGATGGCCGCGTCGCCGACGATGACGATGTCGCATTGCTGCAGGTCGCTTTTCGATGGTGCAGAGAGCGCACAGGCACACAGCAGCCGCAGCAGACCGCCTTCAACGGGTCTCGGCGAGAAGCGCCTTTGCGAACGTTGGCCCGCCATTCTTTTCAGTGCATTCAAGCCCTGAAGATCGGGGTCCACCGTGAATTCCTCGCCGAACCGTTGCATCAATGCCGTTTTAATGGAGTTCACGGTTGTATCATCTCGCATTGTGCCGCTCCGTCGATATCCTGAGTGGTTTGAAATGGTGTCGCACAAATTCTGCAGCTGAAAATTATTGTCGGAGTTGCCAACGGCGGCAAGGGCGTTGTGATGACTGACGGGCTGACGCGAACCCGCCCCAAGCAGCTTAAGGCTTTTACGGGCCATTACAATAACGCGCGGGCGCCGTCCCGGCGACACGAGGCACGACGAATGTGCCGGTGCCAAATCTAGGGTATGCCGGCGATGCGGATGAGTGCGTAGCTGATGAAGCCGAGAACGATCAACGACGCTGTTACCGCCAATATCACGCGCGGGCCGCTTTTCGCCACGACGCGAATGTCGACGCCGAGACCGAGCGCGGCCATCGCGATTGTCGTCAGCACCGCCGCGATGTGGGTGATTGGCGGCAACGCGACTTGCGGGACCAAGCCGAGCGAACGGACGATCAGGACGATGAGAAAGCCGATGATAAACCAGGGCACCGCCTCCCGCCAATCGAGCCTGCTTTTGCCGGCACGGACGCCGATTCGTTCGGCGCGCAGCTCGCGCGCCAACAGCGACAGCCCAAGCACCACGGGACCGAGCATCAAGACGCGCACGAGCTTGACGATAGTGCCTACCTGATTGCTCAATGCGCCAATAGGTAATGTCGCTGCCAGTACCTGGGGCACGGCGTAGACGGTCAGCCCGGCCAGCACACCGTATTGCGTTAGCGATAGTCGCAGGACCGGAACCAATAACGGCAGCGTCAGCACCACGACGACGCCAAGCACGGCCGTGAACGAGATCGACGCCGCAATTTCATCGCCGTCCGCGCCGATCGCGGGCGCCGCCGCCGCGATCGCCGAATTACCGCAAATCGAATTGCCACACGCGATCAGTATCGCCATGCGTACCGGCAGGCGGATCGCACGGCTGATGGCAAAGGTGATGCCGAGTGCCATCGCCACCACCGAAGCGATGCCGACCAGAAGGAACGAGCCCAGCGCGAGAACCGTTGCGATACTTACCGACGCGCCCAACATGACGACCGCGCACTCGAGCAGAAATTTCGCACTGAATGCGATTCCGGGAATAAAGCGCGGCTCCGGTATCCATGCCGTACGCACGGCAACCCCTATCAGAATCGCGAGCACCAACGCTTCCAGATAGGCTTGGCCGAAAAGGCGCTCCTCCGCCGACTGCAGCAAAATGGCAGCGCCGGTGATCGCGATGCAGAGCAGAACGCCGGGCAGCAGCCGACGCAATTGGCCGATCACTTGAACGAATTGTTTGTCTTTGACCGGCGACATTCCGGCGCGGTCTCCGTCATCGGGTGATTTACGACAGGTTTCGCGTGATGTAGTGGCGGCTGTGTCTCATTCGCTTGTGACGTAAAGCAGCCTGGCTTTGGTGTGGCAAGAACGCATATATTTTTCTCCGCCGGACAATGCACAATGCGTTTCGGCGGCGGCCGCAGATCGGCAATCTACGGAGCGCTTTCATGCGTGGGGATCACATCGGACTTGACCGTCGCTGAAGCACCGAGCAAACGAATGATCTCTTCAGCGATTTGGCCGGGGGTCCGTCCCGCAGGCTCCCCTTCGTCGACGATCAGCGGGTCCTCGTCCGGGGCCGGCTCTTCGAGGGCGTCGATCTGGCTTGCCAGCAGGCTTGCCGGCATGAAGTGCCCCTTGCGGCCGGCCAGGTGTTCGGCGATGAGGTCCTTGCCGCCGCGCAGGTAGACGAGGCGGACCTCGCGGCGGTCACCGATGATGATCTGGCGATAAGAACGCTTGAGTGCGGAGCAAGTGATGATGCCCGGCTGCTTCTTGGCGCGCTGGGCATCGATCCATGCCGCGACGTTCTTGAGCCATGGTAGGCGGTCTTCATCGGTCAGCGGAATGCCGGCATGCATTTTGGCGATGTTGACCGCCGGATGCAGCGAGTCGCCTTCTTCGAAAGCCCAGCCCAGACGCGCGGCAAGCTCTTTCGCGACCGTCGTCTTTCCTGAACCCGACACGCCCATCATCACCAGAATGGGGGGCGTGCCGCGATGCGAGCGCGCGCTGTTGAGCCGGCGAACTCCGGACGCATCGGCAACGAAGACCGGATCGGCGCGGCTGATGAAGAGTCCGCAGTCGATGACGCCTACAACTTGCCGGATGCGTTGTTCCAGTCGCGCCGGATCGGTAATGCCGTCGAATTTGCAATCGATGATGCGGTTGCCGCCGTCGGTCACGAAGGGCCGATCCGGCGCCGATTGGCGGGGTTGCACGCTGGCGCCGAGTACTTCCAGCGCCGCCAAGGTTGCTTCCAGCCCAAAGGCGGCGGCTTCAACCGGTACCGGCATGCGGGTGCCGAGCCGATCCACCAATTTGGTCGAATCGACGACGATGACCAGTTGCCGCGTGGCAGCAGCGACGATCTTCGCATGCAGCAGCGCGCCGCCGCGACCCTTGATCAAATTGAGTGTGCCGCGCTCCACTTCGTCGGCGCCATCGATCGTGAGATCGATCTGGCGATGCTCGCGGAACGACGTCAACGCAATGCCATTTGCACCCGCCAGGTCGGCGACCTGGTGCGAGGTGGGAATGCCGACAAAGCGCAATCCCTCGCGTAGCCGGCGGGCGAGCGCCGCGACGGCGAAGGCCGCGGTCGAGCCGCTGCCGAGTCCGACGACCATGTCATTTTCGACAAGTTTGGCCGCAGCTTCCGCCGCGGCGCGCTTGAACACGTCGCGGTCGTTCGGGTCGGTCGGCGGCACGGTATTCATGGGTTGGCTGCCGCGGCAGTGGCGCTGGCGCGAATGGCCGCAATCGCCGCGGCGTAGTCGGCGGTACCGAAAATCGCCGAGCCCGCAACGATCGCGGTGGCGCCTGCGGCGGCCGTCTGGCCCGCGGTGATCGGGTTCTCGCCGCCGTCCGCTTCGATGGTCGGTTGCAACCCGCGCTCGGCGCACATCGCGCGCAATCGGCGGATTTTGGGCAGCATCTCAGGGATGAAGGTTTGGCCGCCAAAACCCGGATTCACCGTCATCACCAGAATGACATCGCAGAGAGGCAGAACATAGTCGATGAATTCCGGCGACGTCGCCGGGTCCAACGCCACACCCGCTTTCCTTCCCAGCGTGCGGATCCGAGTAAGCGTTCGGTGCAGATGGATGGTGGAGCTTGGCTCTGCGTGAACGACTAGATGATCGGCTCCGGCCTTGGCGAACGCCTCCAGATAGCGCACTGGCTCGACGATCATCAGATGCACGTTGATTGGCCGAGAGGTCGAGCGCCGCACCGCTTCTACGACGAGTGGGCCGATCGTGATGTTCGGTACAAAATGGCCGTCCATGATGTCGACGTGAATCCAGTCCGCGCCGGCGGCGTCGACCGCGCGAACCTCTTCGCCTAACCGCGCGAAATCGGCCGACAGAATGGACGGTGCGATCAGAATGGGCGGCGCTCCGGCCGGGCGCATGCCGGCCTCGGCGGTGCGGACGCGTTGAGAAATCATGAGGATTTCGGTCCCGTGTGATGCGACATTGTCTGCTCGCCAGCCGCTGCACGGTCGACGAACCAGAAAAGTTCGCCGATCGGCCGTACCCGCGCCGCCGGCACGCGGCTGCTTCCGGCGCGGATCGCGTCAAAGATTTCGGCTTTTTCTTTTCCGGCGACCAGGAATGCAACACGGCGGCTGCTCTCGATCGCCGGATAGGTCATGGTGATGCGAACTTCCGGGCGTCCGTGCGAAACGGCGGCCACCCAGCGGTTGCGTTCCCCGAGTACCGGTTCGCCGGGCAACAGCGATGCCGTATGCCCGTCGGTGCCGAGGCCGAGCAACGTCACATCGAAGAGCGGGCGGCTGGGATCGAAGCTCGCGCTGCCGTAAGCCTCTTGCAGCGCCCGCTCGTACCGTCGTGCAGCATCGTCAGGATCGCCGTCGGTCGGAATGGGATGAATGTTCTCCGGCGGCACCGGCACTTTGGCGAGCATCGCCTCGCGCGTCATTCGATAATTACTTTCGGCATGGTCGTAGGGAACGAAGCGCTCGTCGCCCCAGTACCAGTGCACGCGCGGCCATGGAAAGCCGTTGCGGAACCGCTCTGAAGCGAGCAGTGCGTAAAGCGCCTTCGGGGTAGACCCGCCGGAAAGCGAGACGCGGCATAGGCCGTCGGCTGCGCGCGCCGCTGTCGTCATCCACACCGCCGTATGCTCGGCGAGCGCGGCCGGGTCGGGAAATATTTCGATGCGCCCGACGTTCGCCATTGCTTTAAACCGTATCGAGGATGAAACGCTCCATCGCCTTGGCGAAGCCTTCGTCGTTGTAGGAATCGGTGACGGCGGAAGCCTGGGCCTTGACCTCATCGGAGGCGTTTCCCATCGCGATGCTGAAACCCGAGCGCTCGAACATGAGCACGTCGTTGGGTTGATCGCCGATGGTGGCGATTTCTTCGGCCTTCACGCCGAGATGCTGTGCCAGATATTCGACGACGGCGCCCTTGTTTGCATCCTTATTGGTGACATCAAGATAATAAGACTGCGATCGGGTCGCCGAGGCGCGCGATCCGAATGCAGTTTGCGCGTCTGCTTCGCAACGCCGCATCTTTTTGGTGTCGTCGCTGACGCCGACGATCTTGGCGACGCGCTGCAGGTTTTCAGCGACGTCGGTGACGACTTTCGGTTCGAATTTGACCGTCCAGGCTTCCCGGGCGACATGCGGCGCATCGGGCTTGGCGATCAGCCATTCGTTGCCGCGATAGACCCACGCATCGAGGCCACGGTCGCGAATAAGTGCGACGGCCTCGCGCGCAACCTCGACCGGTACGATCCTTTCCTCGAGTATCGTCAGATCGCGCGCGACAAACAGCCCGCCGTTGAAGCCGGCAATCGGCGTGTCGAGGTTCAGCGCATCGAACAGCATGGCCATGCCGCGCGGCGGCCGCCCGCTGGTAATGGCAAAGTGGATGTTGGCTTCGTGCAACGCCCTGACGGCTCGCTGCGCGCGCGGCGTCAATACTTTTGCTTCATTGACGAGTGTGCCATCGACGTCCGCCAGGACCAGAGAGATTTTTTTCTTCGCCGCCATCGATGCTCTCCGACGCCGGTCAAGCCAGCGGCCGCCACATCCGCCCCATGCGCGCCATGAGTTCGTCGGCCGCCGCAGGGCCGTCGCTCCCGGCCGCATAATTGGGAAAATCCGACGGCGAATTGTCGGTCCAGGCGTCGAGAATAGGCTGCACCGCTTGCCAGCCGGCTTCCACGGTGTCGGCGCGCTGAAACAGCGTCGCGTCGCCAATCATGCAATCGTAGATCAGCGTCTCATAGCCGGTATTGGGTGCAGCTTTGAAATAGTTCTTGTATGCGAAATCCATGCTGACGTTGCTGAGCGTGACGACCGGGCCCGGGCGCTTGGCCGCGAATTCGAGCGCTATTCCCTCATCCGGCTGGATGCGCAGGATCATCCAATTGGGGTTCATCTGCCCCACCTGCGTGCCGCGAAACAGAGCGAAGGGCGCTTGGCGAAAGCGGATCGCAATTTCGGTCGAGCGGCGGCGCAGTCGTTTGCCGGTGCGGATAAAAAACGGCACACCGGCCCACCGCCAGTTGTCAATGCTGAACCTCCATGCGACGAAGGTCTCGGTCGTCGAGTTTGGCTCTACGTACGGTTCCTGCCGATAGGGCGGCAAGTTTTGGCTCACTACCGTGCCGCCGCCGTATTGGCCGCGTACCGCGTCGCGCAACGCTTGCGCTTGATCCATCGGCTTTATTGCCTGGAGGACTTCGGTCTTTTTGGATCGGACCGCGTCCGCATCGAAGGAAATTGGCGGCTCCATGGCCGTCATGGCGACAAGTTGCAAGACATGGTTGGGCACCATGTCGCGAAGCGCGCCGGTCTTTTCGTAGAATTTGCCGCGATGCTCGACGCCGATGGTCTCAGCCACCGTGACCTGAACATGATCGATCTGCTGCCGGTTCCAGAGCGGCTCGAACAGGCCGTTGGCAAAACGCAGCGCCATGATGTTTTGCACCGTTTCCTTGCCGAGGAAATGATCGATGCGAAAGATCTGATGTTCTTTGAGCGTCTTCAGGATTTCGGCATTGAGTGCTTTGGCCGAGAGCAGGCCGTGGCCAAAGGGCTTTTCAATCACTACCCGGCGCCACTGGCGTTCCGTTTCAGTCGCGAGCCCGGCAGCGCCAAGCTGAGCGACGGCGGGTGCGAAAAAGCGGTCGGCAACCGCAAGATAGAAAAGATAATTTCCGGCCGTCGTCGCGGTCTTGTCCAAGCCGGCCAGATGGTCGCGCAACCGCGTGTAGGTGCCGGGATCGTTGACGTCGCCTTGAAGGTAGCTCATGCGTTCGCTGAGCCAACGCCATGCCGACTGATCGACGGCATTGACGTTGGATTCGCCGCCTTGAACGACGAAATCATGCATCGCTGCGGCGAGCTTCTCGCGCCACTTCTCGGCGCTGCCGGTGTTGTGATCGACGCCAACCAGCCGGAATTGACCGGAGAGCTGGCCGGCCTGGGCCAGATTGCAGAGCGCCGGTACGACCAGGCGTTTGGTAAGATCGCCGGCGGCGCCAAAGATCACCATCGCGCATGGCGGGGCGGGCGGCGGGCTCCCGGCTTCGCGCAGGTGCGCCGTGTCCGGTGTCTTCTCGGCTTCGACGGCTTGGCCGTGCCTGTGCAACATTGTCGGTCCAGTCCTTCGTCTCGCGGCCGCCCTGCGGTCAACTGCGCCCGAGCGCTTCCATAGCGACGGCAACTACCCGATCCGGCTCGAAACCGAACTTGCGCTGTAGTTCCTTAAGCGGAGCCGAGGCGCCGAACGTCTTCATGCCGATGATGCGGCCTGCGACCCCCACATAGCGGTCCCAACCGAGAACGGAGCCCTGCTCGACGGCGACGCGTGTCGTTACCGCCGGCGGCAACACTTGGTCCCGATAGGATTGCGGCTGATCTTCGAAAATGTCCCACGACGGCATCGAAACGACGCGCGGGCGCATGCCGCGCGACACTAAAACCTTATGGGCTTCGATCACCAACGATACCTCGCTGCCCGAAGCGATGAGAATGATCTCAGGAGCGCCACCGGGTGCGTCGGCCATAACATAAGCGCCGTGTGCTACTCCGCTCGCCGACGCATATCGGCTCCGATCGAAGGTCGGCAGCGGCTGGCGCGACAAAACAATCACCGCCGGCTTGTGCCGCAGCTTCATAATGTAGCGATATGCCTCGACGACTTCGTTGGCATCCGCCGGCCGCAGCACGGTCAGACCAGGCATGGCGCGCAGCGAAACGAGTTGTTCGACTGGCTGGTGCGTTGGTCCATCTTCGCCATCACCCATGGCATCGTGGGTGAGAACGAAGATGGCCGGAAGCTCCATCATCGCGGAGAGCCGAATGGCGGGCCGGGCGTAATCGCTGAAGATCGTGAATGTCGCGCCGAACGCTCGCAGTTTCGACAGCGACAGGCCGTTGACGATGGCGGCCATTGCGTGCTCGCGAATGCCGAAATGCAGATTGCGCCCGCTCGACGATCCAGGCTCGAAGTCGCCGGCGCCCGCAAATTTGAGCGCCGTCTTGGTCGATGGTCCAAGATCGGCCGCGCCGCCGATCAGCCAGGGAATGTTCTGGGCCAACACGTTGAGCACTTGGCCCGACGCGTCGCGCCCGGCGATGCCTTTTCGATCCGCCGGAAAATTCGGCAAATTGCGATCCCATCCTGCGGGCAGTTCGCGCCGCTGCATCTGCTCGATCTCAACAGCGAGGTCGGGAAAATGCGCACGGTAGTCGGCGAAGAGTGCTTCCCAACCGCTGCGTGCCTCGGCGCCGCGTCTGCCGATGCCTTCGGCAAAGTGCTCCACCACGCCATCGGGCCCGAGAAATTGGGCATTCTCCGGCCAACCATAGGCGCGTTTGGCTAGCCGCACCTCGTCATCGCCCAAAGGCTCGCCATGGGCGGCGGCGGTGTCGACCTTGTGCGGCGCGCCATAGCCGATATGGCTGTCGAGAATGATCAGAGTCGGCCGGTCTTTGGTCTTGCGGAAAACCGCGAGTGCGTCCTCGATCCGCTGCAAATCATTGGCGTCACCAACGCGCAGCACGTTCCATTGATAGGCGAGAAATCGGGTCGCGACATCTTCGGTGAAGGTGATGCGCGTCTTGCCTTCGATGGTGATGTGATTGTTGTCGTAGATCCAGCAGAGATCGTCGAGGGCGAGATGCCCCGCCAGCGACGCTGCTTCCGAGCCAATGCCCTCCATCAAATCGCCATCGCCGCAAATTGCATAAACGTTGTAGTCGAAAATCTCGAAGTTCGGCTTGTTGTAACGGGTGGCCAGCCATTTGCGCGCCATCGCCATGCCGACGGTATCGGCGATGCCTTGCCCGAGGGGACCGGTCGTCGCCTCGACGCCCGAAACCCAGTGATATTCGGGATGACCCGGCGCCTTGCTGCCGAGTTGACGGAAACGTTTGATGTCCTCAAGGGTGACTGCCGGATGGCCGAGCCGCTCATAGTCCGCATTCACGGCACGCGTGCCGGTCAGGTACAACACCGACCACAGCAGCATCGAAGCGTGCCCGTTCGACAGCACGAAGCGGTCGCGGTTGGGCCAGATCGGATCCTGCGGATCGAAGCGCATGACTTCGTTCCACAGCACATAGACCAGCGGCGCCAACGCCATCGGCGTGCCGGGATGTCCCGATTGCGCTTGCTGGACCGCATCGATCGATAGTGTGCGGATGGTGTTGATCGCGAGCGTGTCGAGCTCGGCGCCGCTCATTGCCTTCGATTTGGCCTGCTGCATCCGCGTTTTGCTCCGTCGTCACCCGGCTTGTTTGGCGGCGGGCTTTTCAAGGTGTCCCCCGAATTGATAGCGCATGGCCGAGAGGAGCTTGTCCGCAAAATCGGCTTCGCCGCGCGAGCTGAACCGCTCATAGAGCGCCGAAGACAGCACGTGTGCGGGCACGCCTTCGTCGATGGCGGCCTTGATCGTCCAACGGCCCTCACCGGAATCCGACACGCGTCCAGCGAAATTGTTCAGTGCGGGGTCCTGCAATAAGGCTGTCGCGGAAAGATCGAGCAGCCAAGACGCGATAACGCTGCCGCGGCGCCACACTTCGGCGACGTCGGGCAGATTGAGATCGTAACGATAATGGTCGGGATCGCGCAGCGGTGTGGTTTCGGCGTCGGTTGCGCCCGGCCTTTTGCCGATATTCGCCGCATTGAGAACGGCGAAGCCTTCGGCATAGGCTGCCATCATGCCGTATTCGATCCCGTTGTGGACCATTTTGACGAAATGACCGGCGCCGTTGGGGCCGCAGTAGAGGTACCCCTGTTCGGCGGTGCCGTCGGTCTTGTCGCGTCCAGGCGTGCGCGGAATATCGCCGCGGCCAGGCGCAAGCGACCGGAAGATCGGGTCGAGGTGTTTGACGATCTCTTTTTCGCCGCCGATCATCATGCAATAACCGCGCTCCAGCCCCCAAATGCCTCCACTGGTGCCGACGTCGACGTAGTGGATGCCGTTGGCATCGAGTTCTTTGGCGCGTTTTATGTCATCGACGTAGTAGGAATTGCCGCCGTCGATCAGGATGTCGCCGCGGTCGAGCAAGGGCAGCAGGTCGGCGACGGTGGCGTCGACGGCGCCAACCGGAACCATCAACCAGAGCGCGCGTGGCTTGGTCAGAGATTTGACAAACTCGGCAAGCGACGACGTACCGAGCGCGTTGTCCTTGACCAGGTCGGCGACAGCGTTTGCTGATCGGTCGAACACCACGCATTGGTGGCCGCCCTTGAGCAGGCGCCGCACCATATTGGCTCCCATCCGGCCGAGCCCGATCATTCCTAGCTGCACGAACTAACCTCCATCAACGAGCGGTCAAAGCGGAGCGCCCCCCGGTACCTGCGCCGCGGCGTCACGGTTCCTTGGTCTTGCGATAGCGCCGGATCAGCGCGTTGGTCGAGCTGTCATGTTCGAGCTTCGGCTCACTCGAACCATCCAGTTGCGGAATGATCTTCTGCGCGAGTGCCTTGCCCAGTTCCACGCCCCACTGATCGAACGAGTCAATCTGCCAGATCGTACCCTGGGTGAACACGCTATGCTCGTAGAGCGCGACGAGCTTGCCAAGGGCCGCGGGAGTCAGAGTATCGAGCAGAAGCGTATTGGAGGGACGATTTCCTTCGAATAACCGATGCGGCACCAGCCAGTCCGGTGTGCCCTCAGCCTTGACCTCCGCGGCGGTCTTGCCGAAGGCCAGTGCCTCCGTCTGCGCAAAAACATTGGCCAATAGTATGTCGTGGTGCCGTCCGACCGGATTAAGCGCGCGCGAGAATGCGATGAAGTCGCAGGGAATGAAGCGCGTTCCCTGATGGATGAGCTGATAGAATGAATGCTGGCCGTTGGTGCCCGGCTCGCCCCAGTAGATCGGACCGGTGTCATAGTCGACGCGAACGCCGTCGATCGTCACGTGCTTGCCGTTGCTCTCCATTGTGAGCTGCTGGAGATAAGCGGGAAAGCGCTTGAGATACTGTTCGTAAGGCAGTATGGCCACGGTCTGGGCGCCGAAAAAGTCGCTGTACCACACGCCGAGCAGGCCCATCAGCACTGGCAGATTGCGTTCGAGGGGCGCTGAGCGGAAATGTTCGTCCATGGCGTGGAAGCCGTCGAGCATGGCGCGGAAATTGTCGGGACCGATCGCCAGCATGGTCGAGAGACCGATCGCCGAGTCCATCGAATAACGGCCGCCGACCCAATCCCAGAACTCGAACATGTTAGCGGTATCGATGCCGAACTGCGCAACCTCCGGCGCGTTGGTCGACACAGCGACAAAGTGCTTGGCGATGGCGCTCTCGTCCTTGAGGGCCGCCAGCAGCCACGACCGCGCCGTATGCGCGTTGCTCATTGTTTCCAGAGTTGTGAAGGTCTTTGAGGAGACAATGAATAATGTCTCGCCGGCATCAAGATCACGCACCGCTTCGGCGAAATCCGTGCCATCGACATTGGAGACGAAGCGGACCGTCATGGCGCGGTCGCTGTAATACCGCAGTGCTCCGTAAGCCATAACGGGGCCAAGATCGGAGCCGCCGATACCAATATTGATGACGTTACGGATGCGCTTTCCGGTGTGACCTTTCCACTCTCCGCCGCGCACCCGCGCGGAAAAATCGGCCATCTTGTCGAGAACGGCATGCACGTCGGGCACGACGTTTCGCCCATCGTGCATGATGCATGCGCCGCGTGGCGCGCGGAGCGCGACGTGCAGCACCGCGCGGTTTTCCGAGACGTTGATTTTGTCACCGCGGAACATGGCGTCGATGCGCTCCTTGACGCCACATTCACGAGCGAGTTGCTGCAACAGCGTTAGCGTTTCGTCGGTGATGCGGTTCTTGGAATAGTCGAGATAAAGGCCGGCCGCTTCGACGGTGAACCGTTCGCCGCGGGCAGGGTCCTCGGCAAAAAGCTGCCGCAAATGGACGTCTTTCAGCTTTTGATAGTGCTGCGCGAGTGCCACCCAGGCAGGTCGGCTCCGAAGAGGAGGGTTTCCCGGTTGAGCGCTTTCCGGTTGCGCTGCGCCTCGGTGGCGAGGAGGTGCGAGAGTCATCGGTCAACTCGCCTTTCGGATTGCGGCGCTCTTTGACTCGACGCAAGCCATCAGATCGTTCCAGGATTTGACGAAGGAGGCGGCACCTTCCTGTTGCAGACGCGCCGCCAGCGCATCAGCATCGACACCGGCTTTGGCGAAAGCGGCAAGAATTTTCTCGCATTCGCCGCTGTCGCGCCGGAGGATTTCATCGACCTCGCCGTGATCGGCAACCGCCTTCAGGGTGTTGTCGGGCAGGGTGTTGATGGTGAAAGGCGCCGCCAGAGCCTTCACATAAAGGATATCGGACGCTTTCGGGTCTTTGGTACCGGTGCTGGCCCACAGCAAGCGCTGTGCGCGTCCACCCGAATTTGCCACGCGACGGAAGCGCTCCGAAGCGAGCACTTCGTCATAGGCCTTGTAAGTGCGCTGAGCGATCGCGATGCCGAGCCGATTGGTGAGTTCCGCCGGTATTTTTCCGGCCACCGCCACATCCCAGCGGCTGACGAACAGCGAAGCGACTGAGGCGACGGCGGGATTAAGGCCCGCCTCGATGCGCCGCTCGACGCCGCGCAGATAGGCCTCGGCGGCGGCGACGTATTGCTCGCGCGAGAACAACAGCGTGACGTTGATGGGGATGCCGGCGAAAATCGCAGCCTCGATCGCCGGCAAACCTTCGGCCGTGCCCGGAATCTTGATGAAGAGATTTGGTTTGCCGGCCCGCCCGTGCAGATCGCGCGCTGCGGCGAGCGATGCTTCGGTGTCGTAGGCGAGTGACGGCGACACCTCCAACGATACCCAGCCATCAACCCCGTCGGTACGGTCGTAGACCGGCCGGAACAGATCGGCGGCCCGCGCCAGATCGGTTACGGCGAGATTGAAAAACAGGTCTTCGCGAGATTTTGCTCCGGCGGCGTCTTGCGAAATGTCGTTGTCGTAATCGGTGCTGTTCCTGATGGCATGATCGAAAATGGTCGGATTCGAGGTCAGTCCAGTCACCGAAAATTCATCGATGTAACGTTGCAACGTGCCGCTGTTGACCAAGTCGCGCGTGATGTTATCGAGCCATAAGCTCTGGCCAAGGTCGTGGATTTTCTTCGTGGGATTCATCGGACCGGCTCCAGCCTGGACTCAAGTTTCGGTGGTGTCAGTAACGACTCCACCATCCCGTCATCGAGCAGTTCGGCGATATGGTCGATCGTCCGATCCGCCGTCATAATGCAGTCCATGCTCGGATCGTGCGCATAACTTCCTTGTCGTGCAAATACCGTCGTAACGCGTTCGCCCCAGAATTGCTTGACCGCCGCCAAGATGCGCCGCTTGTCGTCAACAATAATGTAACGCTCGGCTGGATAACGCCGCTCGACGTCATCGAGGGCTGTTTCCTTATGAACGTAGATCAGCACGTGTCCCGCTACCGCGGCGGCCAGACCGGCGCGCTCAACCTTGTGAGGCTGAAAGACGACGTCGCCATCCGACAAGATGACTGCGGGACCAAAATTCGCCAGCCGTTTCAATACATCGAGGGCGGTGGGGAACAGTCGATCCGCAAAAGGATAGTCGATCAGGTAGCCGGACATGGCGAGCAATTCGACCTCGCGGGGATGCTCGCTCCGATAGCGCTGCAACGCCCCGAGATAGTCGCGATATCCGAGTTCGGCGAAAAGGTCTTCGAGGATTCGCCAGTAGCGTTCGCGGGCGGCCCTGCCATACGCCCGTTCGAGATGAGCCTTCAGGTCCTGTTGGATTCTGTCGTTATCCAGCAGTGTGTTGTCGACGTCGATCAGGAAAACGACGGGATGGGGCGTCATTGCGACCTCTGAGCAATCCAGGCGCCTAAGTGACCAGATAACCACCGGCCCCACCAGTGAGAGGAGACATTTCAAAGGAGGGAGATTGTTTGTCTCCAGACGGTCCATACCCTCTGAAGGGGCGGTCCCTGGAGGGAATGCCTCTTATTGTCGCTGTGGCGCACGCATTGTTACGCGTAGCCCCTGAGTAACTTGGCTGGGCCCGATCGGGTTCCGAAAACGGGCCGATTAGAGGATCAAATTCCCATGGATGGCGCGGCGCGGGGTCTGCGAAGCGGAGGTGGCCAAACCGATTCATTTTTTCTTTATCAAATGGGTTTTCGGGCGGAACTTCCGGCCTTGCGTCGCGTTTGGCGTCATTGGAAAGCGCGGGTGAGGCCCGAATTTGAGGGGGAATCGAAGTTCACCTAGGAACACGTCGTGGTGGTGGGACGGCAACCCACCGCGCGCGTCGCGCCGTGATGTGCGGATCCCCCCGCGCCCGGCTCTGTCGCGCCCTCAACGGCTGGATAACTGCGGTTCCTCGGTCGACGAGCGCCTCCAAAATACGGTCCGCCCCTTAAGGGGATTTGGAGTGTTTCATGCAGACCCGTGAAGACGTAGTTGGCTCCTCGACCGCCAACGGTTCCGTTATGGCCGAGATCATTCCTGAGGCGGCAGCGCGCAGTGTTGACGAGGGCGTTCAAGACCCGGACGCTCAAGGCCTGGACGCTCAAAACTTGGACGCTCAAGGCTTGGCGGAGTTGCTGAATGCGCTCCAGACCATGCGGGTCGGTGATTTTTCCGTTCGTATGGCCCGCGACCGAGTTGGGATCATTGGCAAGATCGCCGATGCCTTCAACGAAATCGTCGCCACCAACCAGCGGATGGCAAAGCAGCTCGAAAGCATCGGTCAGGTCGTCGGGCGCGACGGACGAACGCGCCAACGCGTCCGATTTGGTCTGTCCGACGGTGCCTGGGGCGAGATGGAAACCTCGGTCAATTCGCTGATCGACGATTTGCTATGGCCAACGACGGAAGTGACGCGCGCCATCGCTGCGGTGGCGCAGGGCGATCTGTTGCAAACCGTCCAGCTCGACGTGGACGGTCGGCCGCTCAAGGGCGAGTTCCTGCGCTCCGCGGAAATCGTCAATACGATGATCAAACAGCTTAACGTGTTCACCTCCGAGGTGACCCGCGTCGCCCGAGAGGTCGGCACCGAAGGCAAACTTGGCGGCCAGGCACAAGTCGGCGGCGTGACCGGGGTGTGGAAAGATCTCACCGAGAGCGTCAATTCGATGGCATCGAACTTGACTGCCCAAGTGCGCAACATCGCCGATGTGACGATAGCGGTCGCCAACGGCGATTTGTCGAAGAAGATTACCGTCGACGTGCGCGGAGAAATCCTGCAGTTGAAAGAAGCCATCAACACGATGGTCGATCAATTGCGCTCGTTTGCCTCCGAAGTGACGCGCGTCGCCCGCGAAGTCGGCACCGACGGCAAGCTCGGCGGCCAGGCCATCGTGCCCGGTGTTGCCGGTACGTGGAAGGACTTGACCGACTCGGTCAACGCCATGTGCGGCAATCTTACCGACCAGGTCCGAAATATCGCGCACGTGACCACGGCGGTGGCGCGCGGTGACTTGTCGCGCAAAATTACGGTCGATGTGCGCGGCGAAATTCTGGAGCTGAAAGACACCATCAACACGATGGTGGATCAGCTCAATGGTTTTGCGTCTGAAGTGACGCGCGTTGCGCGCGAGGTCGGCACGGAAGGCAAACTCGGCGGTCAGGCGCAGGTGCCCGGTGTTGCCGGCACCTGGAAGGATTTGACCGACAACGTCAACTTCATGGCCGGCAACTTGACGGCGCAGGTTCGCAACATCGCCGACGTGGCGACCGCGATCGCGGGCGGCGACCTGTCGAAGAAAATCACGGTGAACGTCAGCGGGGAAATCTTGCAGTTGAAGGAGACCATCAACACGATGGTCGATCAGCTCAATGCGTTCGCGGGCGAAGTCACCCGTGTCGCGCGCGAGGTCGGCACCGACGGCCGCCTCGGCGGTCAAGCCAACGTGCTGGGCGTCGCCGGCACCTGGAAAGATTTGACCGATTCAGTGAATTCGATGGCGTCGAACCTGACCGCGCAGGTGCGAAACATTGCCGAGGTGTCGACCGCCATTGCCACCGGCGACTTGTCGAAGAAGATCACCGTCGACGTGCGCGGCGAAATCGCCGAGCTGAAAGACACCATCAATACCATGGTGGACCAGCTCAACGCTTTCGCCGGCGAGGTGACGCGCGTGGCGCGCGAGGTTGGCACCGAAGGCAAGCTCGGCGGGCAAGCCATGGTGCGTGGCGTTGCCGGAACCTGGAAGGACTTGACCGACTCGGTCAATTCGATGGCCTCGAACCTCACCGGCCAGGTCCGCAACATCGCCGAAGTGGCGACCGCGGTGGCCCGTGGCGACCTTTCGCGCAAGATCACCGTTGACGTGCGCGGCGAAATTCTTGAGCTGAAAGACACGCTCAACACGATGGTGGACCAACTCAACGCCTTTGCCGCCGAGGTGACGCGCGTCGCACGCGAAGTCGGCACCGAAGGCAAGCTTGGCGGTCAAGCCAACGTGCCGGGCGTCGGCGGCACCTGGAAGGACTTGACCGATTCGGTGAATTCGATGGCCTCGAACCTCACCGGCCAGGTCCGCAACATCGCCGAAGTGGCGACGGCCATCGCCGGCGGCGACCTTTCGCGCAAGATCACCGTCGACGTGCGCGGCGAGATTTTGCAGTTGAAGGAAACGCTCAACACCATGGTCGACCAGCTCAACCGCTTCGCCGGCGAGGTGACGCGCGTTGCACGCGAGGTCGGCACCGAAGGTCGGCTCGGCGGTCAGGCTAATGTGCCAGGGGTCGCCGGCACCTGGAAGGACTTGACGGATTCGGTCAACTCGATGGCCGGCAACCTCACCGCGCAAGTGCGCAACATCGCGGAGGTGACAACGGCGGTGGCCCGCGGCGACCTTTCGCGCAAGATCACCGTGGACGTTAAAGGCGAAATTCTCGAGCTGAAAAACACCATCAATACGATGGCGGATCAGCTCAATGCTTTTGCCTCCGAAGTGACGCGCGTCGCGCGCGAGGTCGGCACCGAAGGCAAACTCGGCGGCCAGGCCCAGGTGCCCGGTGTCGCCGGCACGTGGAAGGACCTGACCGACAACGTCAACTTTATGGCGTCGAACTTGACAGCGCAGGTGCGCAACATCGCCGAAGTGGCGACCGCGATCGCAGGCGGCGACCTGTCGAA
>JAGXAC010000216.1 GCA_019075925.1 Hyphomicrobiales bacterium
TGACGACGGCGAAAGCTTCGGCGCCGCGGTGCCGCTCCACGTCACGCCCGAATTCGTGCGCTCGGAAGTGGCGCGCGGCCGGGCCATCATTCCTTCCAACATCAATCACGCCGAACTCGAGCCGATGATCATCGGCCGCAACTTCCTCACCAAGATCAACGCCAACATCGGCAATTCCGCCGTCACCTCGTCGGGGGAAGAAGAAGTGGAAAAGATGGTGTGGGCGATCCGCTGGGGCGCCGACACGGTGATGGACCTCTCCACCGGCCGCAACATCCACAACACCCGCGAATGGATCATCCGCAACGCGCCGGTGCCGATTGGAACAGTGCCGATCTATCAGGCGCTGGAGAAGGTGGACGGCGATCCGGTCAAGCTCGACTGGGAGGTCTACAAGGACACGCTGATCGAGCAATGCGAGCAAGGTGTCGATTACTTCACGATCCATGCCGGCGTGCGGCTCGCCTATATCCATCTGACCGCCAATCGCGTCACCGGCATTGTCTCGCGCGGCGGCTCGATCATGGCGAAGTGGTGCCTGGCGCATCACAAGGAAAGCTTTCTGTACGAGCGCTTCGACGAAATTTGCGACCTGATGCGCAAATACGATGTGAGCTTCTCGCTCGGCGACGGCTTGCGGCCCGGCTCGATCCGCGACGCCAACGACCGCGCCCAATTCGCCGAGCTGGAGACCTTGGGCGAGCTGACCAAGACCGCCTGGGCCAAGGGCTGCCAGGTGATGATCGAAGGCCCCGGCCATGTGCCGCTGCACAAGATCAAAATCAATGTCGACAAGCAGCTTAAAGAGTGCGGCGAGGCGCCGTTCTATACGCTTGGCCCGCTGGTGACCGACATCGCGCCGGCTTACGACCACATCACCTCGGCGATTGGCGCGGCGATGATCGGCTGGTTCGGCACCGCCATGCTCTGCTACGTCACGCCGAAGGAGCATCTCGGGCTTCCCGACCGCAACGACGTCAAGGACGGCGTGATCGCCTACAAGATCGCGGCGCATGCCGCCGATCTCGCCAAGGGCCATCCGGCGGCGCAATTGCGCGACGACGCAGTCTCCCGCGCGCGGTTCGAATTCCGCTGGGTCGATCAGTTCAACCTCTCGCTCGATCCCGACACCGCGCGCAGCTACCACGACGAGACGCTGCCGAAGGAAGCGCACAAGGTGGCGCATTTCTGCTCGATGTGCGGGCCGAAATTCTGCTCGATGAAGATCACGGCCGATGTCCGCGATTACGCCGCCGGCCTTACCGACAACGAGAAGGCCGCGCTTTATCCCGACGCGGCGAAGCAGGGAATGGCGGAGATGAGCGAGAAATTCCGGCAGATGGGCAGCAAGGTTTATGTGGATAAGGACGCAGCGGTAAAGCAGAGTAACGAGGCGCTTTAGCAAAAGTTCGCCTCTCCCCGTTTGCGGGGAGAGGCCGCGAGCGCTTTAGCGCGAGCGGGTGAGGGGCATTCGTTGATCCGCTACGACGAACATGCGGAATTTCAGATCGCCCGTCGCGGCATTGCCAAGGAATGGATTGAGGAAACACTGCACTCCCCGGATGAAACGGAGGTTTGGGCTGGACGTCGGTCTTTTCTGAAGCGCCTGCCGGGGCGACATGTTATGCTGCGAGTAGTAACCGCACGGGATGATCCGGAATACGTCATCACCGTTTATTTCGACAGGACCAAGCCATGCGAATGAGAGTCGATCACGCCGCCGATGCGGTTTATCTCAACCTGACCGACCGACCGATCAAAGACAGCGAGGAAGTGGCCGAAGGAATCGTCGTGGATTACGACGACAAAGGCCGCATTGTTGGGATTGAGATTCTCGACGCTTCGAAACGCACCGCGGACCCATCCGCGCTCAAGGAGTTTAGCTTCGAGGAGGCGTAAGCCCGTAGCCGTAGGGCGGATTAGCCGAAGGCGTAATCCACTTTCCTGTCCGACTCCGACACGGCGGGTTACGGCTTCGCCTAACCCGCCCTACGCAACTGCGCGCTCGTCACGTTCGTTCGCCGAACTCACCGGTCGGCTCGATTTCCTCTGCGCGGTATGCCTGCGCGAGGCTTACAAAAGGTGGCGGGAGGGGCGGTGAGGAATACACGTCATTGCGAGGAGCGCAAGCGACGAAGCAATCCAGATTTTTTTCGCAAGCCGCCCCTGGATTGCTTCGTCCTTCGGGCTCGCAATGACGAGAAGGCTTGCCCCTTCCACCATCCTTCGCGCTGTCGCGCTACCGACGGCCCCCTTCCCGCTTCGCGGGGCAGGACGTAAAGGCCCCCCTCACCCGCCTCGCGCTGCCGCGCTCGCCGGCCGAGCCGACGCTTTCAGCCGCGCCCGATGAACGAGCGCGCGTGGTTCGGCAAAATGGTCGCCTCGTACAGATTCACCTCCGGTGGCAGCGACGCCATCAGCACGGCGACGCGCGCGACATCGGCGGCGGTCATCACGTAGTCCTCCGGCCTGTCGCCCGGCCCGGCCTGCGTGCGGCCGGTGCGGGTGATGAACGACGACAGCGTCGAGCCGGGATGGATGATCGAGGCGACGATATTGTGCTTGCGGCCGTCCATGGTGAGCTGGTGGGTCATGCCCTGCAGGCCGAATTTGGTTGTGGTGTAGGGCAGCGAGTCCGGCCGCGGCGTTTTGGCCGAGATGCTGCCGACGTTGATAATGCGTCCTCCCGGCGGCGTCTGCGCCTTCATCATCCGGATCGCCTCGCGGCTGCACAGGAACGGCGCAGTGATGTTGATGGCGAGCGCGTCGAGCCAGTAGTCGAGCGAAATGTCCTCGGTGTTGCGGTGGGTGGCGATGCCGGCGTTGTTGACCAGGACATCGAGACGGCCGTAGACGGCTTTCGTCGCCGCAAACAGCGCGACCACCGCATCCTCTTTGGTCAGATCGGCGGCGACCGGCAGCGCCTCGCCGCCTCGGCCCTTGATGCCTTCGGCGACTTCGCCGAGCAATCCGGCGCGGCGGGCGGCCAGCACGGTTTTCGCGCCTTCCGCGGCGAACATTTCTGCGATGCCGCGGCCGATGCCGTTGCTGGCGCCGGTGACGATCGCGACCTTGCCTTTTAGCTGCGTGCCCATGCGTCCCCTGTCAGACCGTTGCGATGGGATTCGTTGCCGCTCAACCCATCCTGCAAACATCATGGATTGCCGGATCAAGTCCGGCAATGACGAACGCGACTGCTTCTCCCCGCGCGGGGAGAAGCTTGGGATGAGGGGGCTTCTCGGCCAGGCTCAGAATCGCGGTGGTGCCCGCTCACCCGGATTGCTTCACAATCCGACCTCTCCCCGCGTAGCGGGGAGAGGAGAATCTTCTGATGAGAAAGCGGTGTCGAGCGCCCGGTCTTAGCTTAGATTTGTTGCATGCCCGCAAAAACCTACCGCCTGATCGGCGCGGATGGCCGGCCCTACGGGAGCGCCACCAAGGGCACGCTCGGCGGCCACCGGCGCTCGAAGATTTACGGTAGGCTGGATTGTCCGGGCGCGTTGCGCGCGATCTCGCGCGGCAATACCTATCAACAGAGCCGGGTGTTCTTTGCCGACGAAGCCGCCGCCATCGCCGCCGGCTACCGTCCGTGCGCGGTCTGCCTGCGCGAGGCTTACAACAAATGGAAAAGGGCAAAGAGATAATACCGTCATCTGAGCTGGCCACTCGCGCCTCGGGATGACAGGCAGAAAAGTTCAGAGAGGCTGTAGATGCGCGACTTGCCCGTTCTTGCCGCATTCCTGATCGTCACCGTCGGCGGCGGCTTGCTGATCGGCTTCGTGACGCGGCCGGGCGCCTGGTATGCCGGGCTCGCCAAGCCACGGTTCAATCCGCCGAACTGGATTTTCGCGCCGGCCTGGACGCTGCTCTACATCCTGATCGCGGTTGCCGGCGCGCGGACTTTTGCGCGCGGGGCGAATTTCGGCTTTGGCCTGTGGGTGGCGCAGCTTGCGCTGAATTTCGCCTGGAGCCCGGTCTTCTTCCGGCTGCACCGCCCCGGCTGGGCGCTCGCGGTCGTCGCCGCCTTGCTCGCCGTCATCGTCGCATTCGTCGTGCAAAGCTGGCAGGCTGACACGGTCAGCGCGCTGCTGTTCGTTCCCTATGCCTGCTGGGTCGCCTTTGCGGCGTTGCTCAATGCGTCGATTGTGACGTTGAACAAGTGACGTCGCTCGCAACGATACAATTGACGGAACGATTCCGCGCGTCGGGTCTTGCCACCAAGGCAGCGCGCCGGGTGGCAACCGGCCGCAACAGGGAAGACGGACGCAGTTGATTTTGCCGGTTTCTGGCTGCGGCATCAGCGCATCGGTACGCGCCGGCGTCTAACCTGTTCCCGCGCGCGCTGTCCCAACCCGCTTCGCCGGTTCGGCTCACCGCAGCTCGTCGCCGCCTAGTGCACCGTGATCACCAGGCCGTTGAGGTCGGCGCTGACGATGGCGCCGACCGAATTGCCGGCGAGCGTCAGCACCGCGCCGTGCTGGTTGGTCAGCACGATCGCCTGCGCGCCCCGCCCGACCGCCGCGCCGACATTGCCGGCGGCGTAAACGCCGGAGACATCCGACGCGCGGTTGATGTTGCTCACGGTGCCGCGGAACCACGTCTCGGACGCGCCGAAGGTGAATCCGTAACTGAGCCCGCCGATGCGGAGGGAGTAGCGGCGGCCCTGGAAGGTGAGCGTGCCCGAGCCGCCGGAGCCGCCGACAATGAAGCCGGCCTTGATGACTTTGAAGCGGATGCCGCCGCTGTCGGCATAGGCGGCGGACGCGAGCGCGATGCCGGCCAGAGCCGTCACAGCGATCAGGCTTGCTCGCAGGATGGAGAGAACGCGCATCGGCGGGTGCTCCTTCGGGCGTG
>JAGXAC010000217.1 GCA_019075925.1 Hyphomicrobiales bacterium
TTTCCCCGCCGGCTCAGCTCCAGGCCATGCTTCCCGGGATCGGTCCGGACGGGCGTTACCCGCCCTTCGCGGTCCCGGTTCCAGTGAAAGCACCTCACGCTCCGGCCGTAGTACCGGAGGGACTGATGCCCAAAGCCGCCCGGGAATGGAGTGCTAGTCCATGCGCGGGCGCCGCGTCCCGCTCCACACTTCGGATCGCATCCGGAATGCGCCCTTCAGACGAGCGGGATTGTTCGCACAGTAACGGAAATAGAGACGAATGTCAAGGAAAAGGGGACTGGCGTACCGGCGAAGAGCTTCAAACCTGAAATACCTTTTGCACCTCGTCGCCGAAGTGATTGATGACCTTGACGCAAATACGACCGTGTTTGGGGCGAGGGAAGGGGCGCGAGACCGTCGAGTTCAATTCCGCCCACGCGGTTTCGTCGATTTCGGCTTTGAGCGCGCGCTTGAGGCCGTCGTAGGGGTCGTCGCCGACGAAATAGGCTTGGCGGACGAAGAAGCTTTCTTCGTCGTAGTCGTTGTCGATGAACCAGGCGGCGACGTCGTTCATCAAGTTGGAGCCCGTCGACGAGCGCACATCGCCGGTGGTCGGATCGAAAATATCCATGCCCTTGATCTCGACCTTGAGCATGTCGTCCTTCAGCTTGTGAATGACGATGTCCGGCTCGCCGAACACCACGAACAGGTTGCTAGCGCCGGTGGCCTTGAGCTTGTCGGCCATACGAAGGTCCTGGTTCATACGCGCCTTCAGCAAAGTGAGTGGCCCAAGTTCGAGGGTTGAGTCATCGACTTCGGGGGCAAATGCGAACCCGCAGACAATCAGGGTATCAAACATAGTCGCTGCCGCGCGTGCGGCTCGCCGCACAAAATCGTAACCTACGGTGTCGTATTCCGGGCCGATGCAGACGGCGGCGCGCTTGGCGTGCCCCTTCTCCTTGTATTCACCCTGGAATGCGATCAATCCGGACTTGGACGCGAACGGGCGGAGATTCTCGAGCATCAGCCGCTCGCCCTTCTTGGTGTTCTGCACCCCGGACACCTTTAGATTCTCGTAGACGACCTCAGCGAAGTCGGTCGTGACTGAACCACTCTTTTCGTCATGGCCGGGCTTGACCCGGCCATCCACGTCTTTCTTTTCGGGTTTTATCGTCGATAAATCTTCACCGGCGGAGAGTAACTCCTCCAAATACGGATCCTCGCCCATCGGCAGCACGCGATGCGGCGACAGGCTCTCGACCGTGAAAGGCCCGGCCACGCGCACCACGCCGCGCGCCTGGTAGGGCCGGTCGTAGAGATATTCGACGTCCGCATTGCGCGCGATCGAGTCGTCGATCTCCTTCTGCCGAGCTCTGCGGCCCTCCCACCATTGCGCATGAAGCTTTTTGGTCGCCTCCGACCATTCTTCATCGGCCTCGCGGGGGATTTGCCAATCTTCCCACTTTTCCTTGAGCGCGGTGTTCAACTTCTCGCGCAGCGGCTCCAGCGTCTTTTGCCAACGCTCCCAGATCACGTCGATCTCGGCATTGTCCGCTATCGATTTCAGCGTCCGCTGCGACGTCCGTTCGTAGACGAATGCGTAGCAAATGTTGTTTGCAAAAGGTCCGTCTGCCGGTGGTTTGGCAGTAATTTCGCCCTCCTTATATTCTTGCGTTTGGCCTCCTTGTGCTTGTAGCTCTCGACGTCGGCCTTTGCCGCTGTCTTTTTATTTTTTGCTTTCGTCGACTTTTTTGCCATCGCTGTCCTCACGCCACCGCCGGGGCGCGCAGGTGGGCGCGCAGGCGGTCTTCGATATCGTAGGGAATGTCGGTAAACTCCTCGAAAGCCCAACGGCCGAACCGGCCGGAGTTGTTGACCGCCCGTCTCCACACGTTGCGTGTAGTGTCGGCCTTAGCCGCATCCTTTTCGTCGCGCTGGCCCTTAACCTCGACAATGAGGTTGAGCGGCTCCGCGCCTTCGGAGCCAAGACGGACAATGAAATCGGGCCGGTAGCGATAAGCGTCGCCGCCGTATTCGTAAGGCACCTCAAACATCAAACCGTGGTTTTTGACGTAGGCCAGCACGATATCGCCGAGCTTTTCCAGCCGCTCGGTGAACCCGGCTTCCCAGTTCGCGTCAAAAACCACGTAGTTCACCTGCGAGAGCGTGGTTCGGATCAGCGTTTGCTTGCAGGTGGTGAAATCGACGTGGCGGGTCGAGCCTTCCGGGTTGAGCGGATTGAGGATCGGTAGCAGGAGACCTCGCGAACCATCGGTCGGCTCAGCCAGTGAACCGACTAAGGCATTCCAGATTTTGCCGACGGCGCGCAGAGCCAGCGGTTGCCATTTTAGATATTGCTTCGGCGTCTTGCCCCGCGTCGTTAGGCATTGGTCGAACCACGCCTCGGTAATCCGCACCAGTTCGGGATAGCGCCAGACTTGATCGGGAAATTTCTGGCGCAACAGGAGCCCGGCCACGTCGAAAGCCACCGATTTGAGCCGCAGCCTTTCGGCGTCCGTGCGCAAGTCGAACGTGATGCCTTCGCCGATCAGCGGCTCGCTTTCAGTGACGTTCGGCACGTCGTCCGGCGTCAGCTCCATGCTGCTGTCGTTGGTAAATGTCGGCTTCAATGGGGTGCGCGGAAAAACGACGCGGTAGCCTTCGACATTCGGAAAGCGGATTTCCAGGTCACGCCGCTCCTCCAACGCCTGATGCGGGTGACGCGCGGCGGCGCCTGCGGCGGGCCGGCAGCACCGCCACCGCGCGCGAACGAAAACGGCACGCCGAGCACTTCCGCGTATTCGACCGGGAAGAAGCCAGTCTTGGGGTCGACCTCGTAGGACACGCGGCGCAAGCCGCGGCCGACGACCTGCTCGCACAGCAATTGAGTGCCGAAGGCGCGGACGCCGAGAATGTGCGTAACGGTGTTGGCGTCCCAGCCTTCGGTCAGCATCGACACCGAAACGATGCAGCGAATGTCGGCGCCGAGGCGGCCCGGACGGCCGATGGTGTTCATGACTTCGCGTAAGAGATCGGCGTCGGTTATGTCCTCGATTGATTCGCCGCGCGCCTGCTTTTCCTTCTTGAACTCTTCGATCTCGCGCGCCGCTACCTTGCGGAAATCATCGGAAAGCGCGTCGCCGGATTCAAGTTGCGAGGAGTCGATCCGAAAGGTGCGGAAGCGCGAGCGCCAGCGACCGTTTTCGACATTCGAAAACAGCGGCAACTTACCCTCGACAATTCGCTTCTTCGCTTGGTCACCTTCGCCTTCCGTCACTTCGTAGCCGGAAATCCAGTCGTAGATGAGTTTCGACGTTGCTGTGTTGTTGCAGACGACGATGAACACTGGCGGGCGGCCAAGCTCCGGCTGGTCCTCCCATTTCTTGAACACGGTTTCGTAATGCTTGTAGAGCGCGTCCTTGAGAGCTGCTTCGAGCAAATGATGCGGCAGGCGGCTTGGGTCCGACGCTGCGCCGCCGGTGCGCCGCCCGCGCATCGGAAACGCGCGTGGATTGTCCTTGCGAATGACGTTGTAGAGGTCGCGGAACTTCGGCAAGTCGCCTTTGATCGCGTCGTCCACCACGGGCAACCGCGGCACTTTCACGATGCCGCTTTCGATGGCGTCCATCAGACCGAAGTCTGAGACCACCCAAGGGAAGAGCCGGCCTTCGGGATAACCCGAACCGCGCAGAAAAAACGGTGTGGCGGAGAGGTCGTAGACAGCCTCGATCCCGGTGATGTCGGCGAAGGCCTCAAGCCCACTGATCCAAACGCGGGCGGCCTTGGAATTTTCCTCGGCCTCGTCGCGCTCATCGCGAGTCAAATCCTCCTGGTCTTCCTCATCGACAACTTTGTGACGGTAGCAGTGGTGCGCTTCGTCATTGAGCACGATGATGTTCTTGCGGCCCATCAAATCCGCACCGCCCTCGCGGCAGACACGCGCGACCATCTCCCCGACCGTTTCGGTGAACCGCTTCTCGCCCTCCCGGCCTCCGAGAATCTGCCGGTTCAGCTTGGAGATGTGTTCCGTCTCCTTGAGCAGGAACGAGTGATAGTTGGTGATGACGATGCGCGCCTTGAGCACCGCGTCCATCATGTCGGGCGGGACGAGATCGAGCTGCCGATAGATGTTCAGCGGGTCTTGCGGCTTGAGCACGCGGAGGCGGTCCTTGATGGTGATACCGGGTGTCACGATCAGGAACGCGTCGGAAAAGCTTCGCGACAACGGCTTGCGCGCGCGGTTGACCGCGTGCCAGGCGATGATCATCGCCATGACCGTCGTTTTGCCGGCGCCGGTCGCCATCTTGCAGGCGAGCCGATAGAGGCCGGGGTTGGCTTCGGCGTTGGCGGCTTCGATCTCGTCACGAAATTCTTTCGAGGCAACCTCGGTGAGCCAGATCAGCGTCTCGACCGCCTCGCGCTGGCAGAAGAAAAGCTTGCGCTCGCGATCGCTGTCCTGCCAGTGCAGCATCAGCCGCTGTGTCTCGGGCGTGACGCCCCATTTGCCTGGCGGCAGGTCGCGCCACTTGTCGACCTCCTGCCGGATCTTGTTCACCAGGACGTTTGTGGTGACTTCATCCTCAAGGGCCAACTGGCCCTGCTGTGCGGCGCGGCGGCGAGCGGCCGGGATCGGGACGAGGTAGACGCTCTTGCGTCGATCGGCCAGCTTCTTGCCGGTCGGCTGGCCCTCGCTGTCCAGCTCGTAATGTGATTTCGGCTTGTCGAACGGCGAGTTGATGATTGGACTGTCGACGAACGCCACGATTTCCCCGCGTCGCTTTTCGAGTCTTAGAGCCGATCCGGAAACTTCTTGAATCGGATGAATCGGATGTGATTCCTTATTCGGCGCTTGATT
>JAGXAC010000039.1 GCA_019075925.1 Hyphomicrobiales bacterium
GTCGGAAACCAACACCAGGAGTTCCGGCGCGGTGGATGTGATGCAACGTGCCGCCGAATACGTCGGCAAGCTTGCGGTGAAGCCCAAACGGATCGGCGTCGAACTGGCGTTCATCCCCGTCGCATCGGCAAATGCGCTGCGCACGGTTTTTCCAGATGCCGAGGTCAAGGATGCACTATTCGTGCTGGAGCGGCTGCGCGCGCGTAAGACTCCGGAGGAGCTCGAACGGCTTCGCCGCGCATCCGAGCTTGTCATCGATTCTATGCTTGCGGTCTTCGGCGGTCACGGCGCTGGTTCCACCAAGGAAGAAATGGCGGAGGCTCTGCGCCGCGAAGAAACCGTACGCGGCCTGACCTTCGACTATTGCCTGATCGCGGCCGGCGCCAGCCACAACCGCGCGCCGTCGGACCAGCGCTGGGAGCAGGGCGACCCGCTGTCGGTCGATTCCGGCGGCAACTATCACGGATACATCGGCGACCTCGCGCGCATGGGCGTGGTCGGCGAGCCAGACGGCGAGCTGGTTGATTTGCTGGCCGAAGTGGAGGCTGCGCAGCGGGCGGCATTCAAGCCGATCCGTGCCGGCGTCAACGGCGAGGAGATTTATGCGGGCGCCGAAGCCGTGTTGAAGAAGTCGAAGCTGCACAACCACTACGAATTTCTTGCCCACGGTATGGGTCTCGTCAGCCACGAAGCGCCGCGCCTCACCAGCACGGGTCCGGTGCCCTACGACGGTTACGACGCAGACAAACCGCTCGAAACCGGAATGGTGATTTCCGTGGAGACCACGCTGCTGCATCCGCGCCGCGGCTTCATCAAGCTGGAAGATACCGTCGCGGTGACGCCGACTGGCCACGAAATTTACGGCAACCGCGCCCGCGGCTGGAACAGGGCGGGCGGTTAGAACTCACTCGGCCGGCGAAAGCGGAACTTGCGCGCCAGCCACGCCATAGCGGCGATTGCGCTCAAGCTGTTCGATGTCGCGGCGCAGTTTGCCCAAATATCCGAAATAGGCGACGCCGCCGGTGACCCAGCACGCGCCGGCGATGCCGAACATCGATGAGTCGACGTCCGGAAACAGCTTTTTGATCGCTACGCACGATATCGCCCACGCGATCAGGACGGCTAAGGTTCGCGGCAAAAGGTAAGTCATGAGTCGTGCCCCGGCAGAATGCCAGCGCAATGGTGCTGGTGTATGGTTACCAGGAGGTAAAAGGACGCCTGGCCGATGTGTGCCGGCCGGCGGAGGCGGGGACGCAGGCTGGATTGCTGCTTGCGCCGGAATGAGCGGCTACGAGGGGTGCGAAGGAAACCGGCTCGACAGGGCGCGGCGCGCCGCGCCACAATGCCCATGGGGAAACGCTGGGTGTGAGCATGTCCGACCATTTCGACGATCTGGAAACGCGCGCGCCGGAGGCGCGTGAACGCGAGCAGTTCGGCCAGTTGCCGAGCGTGATCGCGCACGCGCTGAGCGCGCCGGGTTGGACCGCGCAGCTGACCGGGATCGATCCGTTGTCGGTCGGTTCGCGCACCGCGCTGGCCAAGTTGCCGGTGCTGCGCAAATCCGACCTCAAGGATCTGCAGCAGAAGCAGCCCCCGCTCGGCGGCTTTGCCACCCGCCCGCCGGGGCGGTTAAAGCGGCTGTTGATGTCGCCGGGGCCGATCTTCGAGCCGGAAGGCCACGGCGGCGATTTCTGGAATGCGTCGCGCGCGCTTTTCGCTGCCGGCTTCCGTGCCGGTGACGTGGTGCACAATTCGTTCGCTTACCATCTCACTCCCGGCGGCTTTCTTCTGGAGGCGGGCGCGCACGCGCTCGGCTGTGCGGTGGTTCCCGGCGGGGTCGGCAACACCGAGCAGCAAGTCGACGCCATCGCGCATCTCAAGCCGAGCGGTTACACCGGAACGCCGGATTTTCTCAAAATCCTGCTCGATGCCGCGCAGAAATCCGGCAAGGATATATCGTCGATCAAGCGCGGACTCGTCTCCGGCGCGGCATTGCCGTCATCGCTGCGTGCCGAGTTGAAATCGCGCGGCATCGCGGTGTTGCAGTGCTATGCTACGGCCGAACTCGGCGTGATCGCCTACGAGACCGAAGCCATCGAAGGCATGGTGATCAACGAGAGCGTCATTGTCGAGATCGTGCGGCCGGGTACCGGCGATCCCGTGCCGGACGGAGAGGTAGGCGAGGTCGTCGTCACCTCGTTCAACTCCGATTACCCGATGATCCGGCTCGCCACCGGCGACCTCTCCGCCATCATGCCGGGTCGCTCGCCGTGCGGACGCACCAATGGGCGCATCCAGGGCTGGATGGGGCGCGCCGACCAGACCACCAAGATCAAAGGGATGTTCGTGCATCCGGGTCAGGTCGCCGAAGTCGCCAAGCGCCATCCCGAGCTTGGCCGCGTTCGCTTGTCGGTGACGCGCGAGGGCGAGCAGGATGCCATGACATTGTCCGCCGAATGTGCGGCGCAAGCCGGCGGTCTCGCCGATGCCGTGGCGGCGACCTTACAGTCGGTGACCAAGCTGAAAGGGAAAGTCAGGCTCGTCGCGCCCGGCTCGCTGCCGAACGACGGCAAGATCATCGCCGATGAGCGGCCGGTGGGATAGCAGCGGCGGTTAGCTCCCCCGAAATTTCGCCTTGCGTTTGGCGTGAAAGGCTTCGACACCCTCGCGGAAGTCGTCGGATTGGCGCAAGCGGCTATAGCCGTGGCCTTCCAACTCGATGGCGACCGACAAAGTTGCGTCTTCGGTGTCGTTGAGAAGCTTTTTGGCCGTGCGCTGCGCCAGCGGCGAGAAGCCGCGCAATTCGTCGACCAGCGCGCCGGTCGCCTTTTCGAGGTCGGCGTCGGGCACACATTCGGTGGCGATGCCCCAATCGAGCGCCTGCTTGGCGGGAATGCGCTTCGACCGCATCACGATGTCCTTGGTGCGGGTGATGCCGACGATCTTTTGCAGCCGCGCCGAGCCGCCGGAGCCGGGAATTTGGCCGAGCCGCTGCTCGGGCAGGGCGTAGAAACAGGTCTCCGAGGCGATGCGGAAATCGCACGCGAGCGAGATTTCGAAGCCGACGCCGAAGCAATAGCCGCGGTTCGCGGCGATCACCGGCTTTGAGCAGCGTGCCGGCGCTGCGATGTTCCAGGCGAGCTTCGACACGTGCTCGGGCGAGGCTTCGAGGAAGCCCTTGATGTTGCCGCCGGACGAGAAATGCTGGCCAACTGCGCGCAGCACGATGACGCGCACGCGCGCGTCTTCGTCGAGCGCTTCGAAAACGAGCCGCAACTGGTCGCGTTCGCCCATCTCGATGACGTTCAGCGGCGGCCGGTCGAGGATCACGTCGGCACGCTCGCGCGCGGGATCGATCTCGACGCGGAAGCCGTCGAGCGTGGCGAGCCGCGGATCGGCGAAGGTCATCGGCGTGCTCATGCGTTACGTCCTTGCTGAGAGACGGGCGCCTCGGGCCGGTATTCGCCGGCCACGAGCTTGCGCCGCAACAGTTTGCCGACCGGCGATTTCGGAATCTCGGCGACAAATTCGTAACGGCGCGGGCGCTTGAAATTGGCGAGTCCGGACGAGCGGCAATAGGCGTCGAGTTCGGGCGCCTCCACCGCGGCGCGGCGCTTGACGAAGGCGCAGACGATCTTGCCCCAGCGCTGGTCGGGCAGTCCCGCGACCGCGACTTCGGCGACGGCCGGGTGGAGCGACAGGCAGCTTTCGATCTCCACCGGCGAGACGTTTTCGCCGCCGGTGATGATCAGATCGTCGACGCGGCCGGTGACGAAAAAGTCGCCGTCGGCGTCGACGTAGCCGGTGTCGCCGGTGAAGTACCAGCCGCCGCGAATGGCGGCTGCGTCGGCATCGGGCCGCCGCCAATAACCTTCGAAGGACTCGTCGCCGGCCAGCAGCGCTGCGATTTCGCCTTCCTCGCCGGGCGCGGCGCTCTCTTCGGCGCTTTTCGCGCCGAGGCGGACAACCCGGATCATCTGGTTGATCCCGGCCCGGCCGGCGGAGCCGGGCTTGCGCGCCGCCTTCTGGTCGATGGTGAAGGTGTAGATCTCGGTGCTGCCATAGTGATTGACGAACAGGTCGGGGCGGAATGCCGCGTCGAGCTTTTGCAGGAGCGCATCCGTCATCGGCGCGCCGGCGAAGCCGAGCTTGCGCACGGAACTGACATCGGTGCGCGCGAAATCGGCGTGATGGACCAGGTCGTGGTAGAGCGTCGGCACGAGATAGAGGTTGCTCGCGCCCTCGGCGGCAATCAGCCGGAGCGCACGGGCGACGTCGAATTGCGGCAGGCAAACGAACACGCCGCCGATCAGCGACATGGCGAGCAGCGAACGGACGCCCATGGTGTGGTAGAGCGGCATCACCCCGAGCGTACGCTCGCCGGGTGCGTAAAGATTCTGCGCCACGTGGGCGACCGCGGCGGCCCGCTCGGCCCGGTGCCGGCGCGGCACGCCTTTCGGTCGGGATGTAGTGCCCGAGGTATAGAGCATCAGCGACCAGGCTTCGGCATCGACCCGCGGTGTCGCGTCGGCTGCCTTGGCGGCGATAAGTTGCGCGAAGTCGAGGTCGGTTCCCTGAGCGCCGTCGAGTGCGATGCGGGGCAGCTTTCCGGCACCCTTCGCCGTCGTCACGGCGGTCGCTGAAACATGCTGGTAAGCGAGCGCCCGCGCCTCGGCATTATCGAGATAGAAATCGATCTCGTCGTTCTTGGCGCGCCAGTTCACCGGCGTGACGATGATGCCGGCAAACTGGCAGGCCCAGTGCAGCGTGGCCGCCTGCCAATTGTTTTGCAGGAGCGTGACCAGATGGTCGCCGGGCTTGAGGCCCAACCCGTCGAATGCCGCAACCAACGCCGATATTTTCTCGTACCAAGCCCGATAGGAGAGCCGGATGTCGCCGTCGACGATCGCCAGCGCCTTCGGGTCGCGCGCGACGCTGGCGACAAAGCTCGTACCGAGGTCAAGCATAAACGCGATCCTCGCGCCGCTGCCGCGCCGCCGCCAGCGCCGATTTGACGATCGACGCATAGCCGGTGCAGCGGCATAGATGACCGGAAAGAAATTCGCGGATTTCCGCTTCGCTTACGTTGGGCCGCTCATCGAGCAGCGCGTCGAGCGACATCAGGATGCCCGGCGTACAGAAGCCGCATTGCAGGCCGTAATTGTCCCGGAACGCATTTTGCAGCGGCGACAGGCGATCCGCCGCCGGCGCCAGACCTTCGACGGTGCGGATGTCGGCGCCTTCCACCTGGACCGCCAGCGCGAGACAGGAGCGCGCCGGTGCGCCGTCGATTTGTACCGTGCAGGCGCCGCAAACGCCGTGTTCGCAGCCGACATGCGTGCCGGTCGCGCCGAGAACGTGGCGAATGAAGTCGCTCAGCAGCATGCGCGGCTCGGCTTCGCCGGAAACGACGCGGCCGTTAAGAGTGAAGCTGACGCGATGCGACGAAGCGGCCATCAGGCGCGGCATGCGGCAGCCTCCTGCAACGTCTGCAATCCGAGGCGGCGGACAAGCGCGCGCCGATAGGCCGCGGTCGCGTGCAGATCGTCGCGTGCGTCGAGATCAGCGGCGAATGCGTCCAGCGCGTCGGTCAGGTCTGCACTGCCCGGCAGCGGGAGCTCGCGCAGAATCGGGCGGTCGGCGACGCCACCGATCGCAAGCCGGGCTTTATGTGTATCCACCACCGCGGCGCAGGCGACGATGGCGAAGTCGCCGTGCCGGCGGCCGATCTCGCGGAACGCATACCCCGCGCCGGCGTGCGCCGTAGGAAAGGACACCGCCTCGATCAATTCATCATCTTTGCGTTCGGTCGACATGATGCCGGTGAAGAAGGCGTTCGCGGCGGCGCGCCGGGCGCCTCGCCGCGAGCGCAGTTCGATTTCGCCGCGGAGTGCGACCAGGACAAGCGGCAATTCGGCACTTGGATCGGCATTGGCTACCGAGCCGCACACGGTGCCGCGGTTGCGCGTCTGCGCGTGCCCAATCCAGGGCAAGGCCGCCGCCAACAGCGGCTGGTGTTTACCGAGGTCGGCCTGCCGCTCAAGGGCGCGCTGGCGCACAGTCGCGCCGACGCGGATCGCGCCCTCGGCAATGTCGATGCGGTCTAGGCCGGGAAGGCGCATGATATCGAGCACAACGCGCGGCCGCGCCATCCGCATGTTCAGCATCGGCACCAGCGTTTGTCCGCCGGCGAGGATCGTCGCATCGGCGCCTTCCGCCGCCAGTACGTCGAGCGCTTCGTCGAGGCTTTCAGCGCGGACGTAATCGAACGCTGCGGGCTTCACGATTTAACCCGCGGTTCATTCTGGCGGCCATGGATCAACGCCGCCAGCTTCGTCGGCGTAGCCGGTAAATCCAGCGATGTCAGGCTCATGGCGTCCGCAATTGCGTTGGCGATGCAGACCGGCGTCGACATGCAATTGCCTTCGCCGACACCTTTGGTGCCGAGTGGCGTCAGCGGCGAAGGGGACTCACGCTGCAAGATCACCGGCTCGGGCACCTCCATCGACGTTGGTACGAGGTAGTCGGCAAACGTGCCGGAGAGAAATGCGCCGTCAGGCGCATAAGCGTATTCCTCAAAAAGCGCCGCGCCGAGCGCCTGCGCAAATCCGCCGGTAATCTGCCCGGCCACCATGGCGGGGTGCAGGACGCGGCCGCAATCGTGCATGGTGACGTAGCGATCGACTCGCACGGCTCCTGACAAGCGATCGACCTCGACACCGCAGAAATCAAAAATGAAACCATGACAGAGAGAGGAATTGATCTCGTCGGCTTCGTTGGGTGCTGTCAATTCGGGCGGCGTCCAGAACACCGTCTCGCGGATTGTTTGACCTAAATCGCTGTCGATGGTGCCCGGCGCCCAATGCGCGCTGGCGGCAAGTCGCGCAAACGGCAGCGCATTATCCAGATTGGCGCGCGCGGCGACACGGCCACCGGCAAACACGATGTCCGCGGGCGCAACATTAAGCTGGGTGGCGGCGACGCGCGCCAGTCGTTCGCGCAAATTCATCGCCGCGATCTGCGTGGCGCCGGCAACGGCTGGGGCGAACCGGCTCGAATAATTGCCGGAGGCAATCGACCAGCCGTCTTTGGCCGTGTCCACGTCGGCGATGACACGGATGTCCTGCGGTCTCAGTCCGAGCGCGTCGGCGACCACCTGCGCCAGCACCGTGCGATGGCCCTGGCCTTGCGGAGTGGAGGCGACCTGCACCGAAACGGCACCGAGAGGATCGAGGCTGATGGTTGCGGTTGCTTGTGCGCCGTTCTTCGGTCCGGCACGACGGCGTTCCTCAGGCGTCAGTGCCGCTGTGATGTAACCCATATTGGAAACGCTCGGTTCGACGACGGAGGCAAAGCCAACGCCATAAAGTTTGCCGGCAGCGCGCGCCGTCTCCCGCCGCGCGATGAGTTCGCCGAGCTTGCCGGCATCGATCGCCGCGGCAAGCGAGGCGGGAAAATCACCGGAATCAAGTGTTGCGCCGCTTGCCGTCCGATACGGCATAGCGTTTGCCGGCACGAGGTTGCGCCGAATGACGTCAAGAGGATCGAGATTCAATTCGATCGCAATGCGCTGCATCAACCGTTCGAGCGGGTAATAGGCCTGCGGGCCGCCGAAGCCACGATTGAGTCCGGTCGGTGTTTTATTGGTGAGCACGATGCGATTGCGGATTTTGACGTGGCGGATATCGTAGGCGCCGGTCATGTTGCCGTGCATGCGATAAAGGGTTGCCGGTTCCGGTGCCCGCAAATATGCGCCGCAATCCTCGAGCTGATCGAAGGCGAGCGCTCGGATGCGGCCATCGGTGTCCACCGCCGCCTCAAGGGTGGTCACCCGATTGGTCGCCGAAACCGAAGCGGCCAGGTGTTCGAGCCGATCCTCGATCCATTTCACCGGCCGGCCGGCAATGCGCGCGGCAACCGAAATCAGCACGACGTAGGAAAATATGGCCTGCTTGACGCCGAAGCTGCCGCCCGAATCCGGCGGCGTGCGCAGGCGAAACCGGTTGCCCGGCACCTTCAGGGCGCGGGCCATCACCGGATGCAGCGAAAACGGCCCCTGAAAATTGGCCAGCACGTCGTAGGAATTGTCGCCAGGATCATATTCGGCGATGACGCCGTAAGTCTCGATCGGTGTGCAGGAGTTGCGTGGATAATGCACGTCGACGCGGATGCGGTGTGGCGTGGACGCGAAGGCACTGTCCGGATCGCCGTAGCGAAATGTTCGCTCGCCGATCACGTTGCTTTTGACCGCCGGATGCAAAATCGGCGCACCGGCGCCAGTAGCGACGAGCGGATCGACCACCGCCGGCAGCGGCCGGTATGTGACCTCGATAAGCTCAAGCGCGTCTTCGGCGCGGTAGCGGTCGGAGGCGACGACCACGGCAACCGGTTCGCCCACATAACGGGCGCGCTCGATGGCGATCGGCCAACATTCGATCGGCGCTTTTACGCCGACCACGAGGCTCGCGGTCAGTGCCTTGACGTCGGCGCCGGTGACAACCGCGAAAACGCCGTCGGCGGCCCGTGCCGCCGAGCAATCGATGCTTTCGATCTCCGCATGCGGATGAGGTGAGCGAAGGATTGCCGCATGCAACAAATCCGGCCGGACGCCCAAGTCGTCGATGAAACGGCCGCGGCCCTCGAGTAGAGCGGCATCCTCAACCCGCGGAATCGAGCGGCCGACCCAGCCATTCGGTTCAGCCGTCGTCTCGCTCTCCGCAACCATCGGTCTTCCTTCCCGCGGATCGGTAACCGGCCCTCTTGCGCGGCGGAGAGGCGATCGCTGGCTCCCCGGGCGTGGGTTCGGACCAGCGACTGGAGGTGATGGTTGGTTTTAAGCGGGGGGGAGGCGTTGCACAACACGCTTGCCCCGGTTCGGCTGACTTCGGTTACGGCGTCATAACGGCGGCTGAGGCTGCTGCGCGACCGCGGCGGCTCAGGCTCTCTCACCGGCCGTCGATTTCCCCGGGCGATGCAGCATCGCCGGCTGCCGCGATACGGTCTTGCGGCCACGCTTGAAGGCGTAAAGAACGGGGCTCAATTCGGCGACGGCCAATTCGGGACTGGCCGCATCCAGCACCACGAGATCGGCGGCCTTGCCGGCGGCAAGCCCGTAACCGTCGAGCCGCATGATCTCGGCGGGACGCTGCGTCACCATGTTGAAGCACTCGCGCATGTCGGCCGTGACGCCGATCTGACAGACGTTGGCGTAGAGGTTGGCCATGCGAATTTGCGAACAATCGCCGTACGGCGTGAACGGGTTAAGGATGTTGTTGGTCGACAGCGAGCAGTTGACGCCCCGATGGATGAGTTTGTGCGCCGGCACGACGCCGCGGGTGACGTTGTGGTCGTGGACGTGCTCGCGGCCCATAAGATAGAGATCGGTCGCCGGCAGCACGGTCACCGCCACGCCGGTATCGGCAAGCCTGCGTGCCATCGCCTCGAAAGCGGGCGGCGACAGACTCGTCGCCTTGGTGACGTGACCGACGGCGACACGACCGCCATAGCGGAATTCGGCCGTGCGCTCGCAGACATAGTCGATCTGCATGCCCTCGGCAGTCGCCCCAAGGTCGAGATGCATATCGACATTGACGTCAAAATCGCGGGCCAAGGCGAATACGCGATCAATATGTTCGGCGGGGTGGGTGTCGGTGTACGGCACGCCGCCGACCGATCGGCAGCCGCGTTCGAGCGCCTCGGCCATAAGCTCTTCGGTGCCGGGATTATTGATGATGCCTTCCTGCGCAAAGACGCAGATCTCCAGATCGATCGCCCACGCATATTGCTTGATCAGCGGCAATACGCCTTCGAGACTGCGCAACCCGATGCCGGGATCGACTTCGAGGTGCGTCCGCATGTGCGTCGTACCTTGCAGGATCGCCTTTTCGAGTGTGCGCACGGCGCGCGCCTGCACGTCTTCCGGAGTGAACGAGGCTTTGGCCTTCGCCACTTCGGCAACGGCCTCGGCTACGTCGCCGCGTTCGAATTTACAGCGATCGAGGATGCACGATTTGTCGAGATGAATGTGTGTTTCAACGAAGCCCGGCGAAACCAGACGGCCGCCGAGATCGATGGTCTCGCCCTCGGCGGCGAGGTCAGGCGCGATGACGGCGATCCGTCCGCCGGCGATCCCGATATCGGCCAACCGGTCCTCGGCGCCGAGGCATCGCGCGTTCCTGAGAATAAGGTCCATGGCTGCCTATCTCCCGGTCTGGTCCGGCTTTCCGCTCATTTGCCCGCAAGCGGAATTCCCGGCGCGGAAAGTGTTGGGGAGGCCGGCTCGCCGCCGTCGCCGAGATAGGCCCGCACCAACTCCGGATCCTGGCCAATCTCTTGCGCCGTTCCCGAGCGTTTGATGCTGCCCGACTGCAGCACGTAAGCGCGGTCGGCGACCGATAGAGCCAGCGCCGCAGCTTGGTCGACCAGAAGGATCGTTATTCCTTCGTCGCGCAGCTCGGCGAGCAGGTCATAGAGGTTTTCCATCAGTCTTGGCGCCAGGCCGAGCGACGGCTCGTCGAGCATCAGTACCTTAGGGCTGGCCATCAAGCCGCGCGCGATCGCCAACATTTGCTGCTCGCCGCCCGAAAGCAGTCCGGCGCGCTGATGCTGCCGCGCCTTGAGCGCCTCGAAACGATCGAGCAGCGCACCGATCATGCGCGCCTCGTCAGCAGGCGCGCGCGCATAGCCGCCCAGTTGCAGATTGTCGAGAACGGTCAACTCCGGAAAGACCTGCCGCCCTTCGGGCACCAGGACGAGCCCCCGGCAAGCGATGTCGTCGGCAGTGAGCCGATCGATGCGCTGGTCGAGGAAGCGTACTTCGCCCTCCGTGGGTCTGATCAAGCCGCTCAACGCGCGCATCAGCGTCGTTTTGCCGGCGCCATTGGCGCCGAGGACGGTGACGAGTTCGCCCATGGCAACCTCGACTGCGGCATCGCGCACGATCGTTGCAGCGCCATACCCCGCCGACAGCGCGCGAGCGGTCAACAACCGAGCGCCTCCCGCCGGGGGTGCGCTCCTGCGCTTGCGGTCGGCTTGCTTGGCCGAGCCAAGATACGCCTCGAGCACGGCCGGCTCGGACGCCACCTTGACCGGAGGCCCTTCGGCGATCTTGGCGCCGGCATCAAGCACGACCACGTGGCTCGATACCCCCATGACCAGTTCCATGTCGTGCTCAACCAGCACGACCGTCACGCCTGCGGCTGCAACCTTACGCAGCAGCGCGCCGATTGCCGCCGTGTCCTCTGCATCGAGGCCGGCGGCCGGTTCATCGAGAGCGAGCACGGCAGGACGTACCGCGAGCGCGCGGGCAATTTCGACCAGACGCTTATCGACGTGGGGAAGGGCGCCTGCCTCCTGATCGAGCGTGCCGGTGTAACCAACGAAGGCGAGCAGGCCCTCCGCAATCTCGACGCTCGCGGCGTCATCCTTCGCCGCGAGGAGGTCAGCGGCGCCGAGCCGGCCGCAGCGCAGCGCAATCAGCACGTTGTCGAGAACCGACATCGTCTCGAATAGCTGACTGGTCTGATAGGTGCGCGCCACTCCGGCGCGCGGAATCTGGTGGGCGCGAAGCTGCGACAGAACCTTCTCGCCGAGTTTCACGGTTCCCGCATCGGGTCGATAGAAACCACAGATGGCGTTGAGCGCGGTGCTCTTTCCCGCCCCATTGGGGCCGATCACGCTGGTGATGGCACCGGCACGTGCCTCAAAGCTCAGGCCCTTCACCGCGCGCACGCCGCCGAAGTTGATGGTGAGGTCTTGTACCGAAAGGTCGTATCGGCCGGCATTCGAGGACAGAAACGCGGCGATGTCGCCGCGCGCACGCGGCGCGCCTTCGCTGCGCTTGATTGGCAGCAGCTGTGCGGCGATGCCAACGAGACCGACAGGTGCGACGCGCAGCACCAGGAGCATCAACACGCCGACGAACAGCAACCGGTACTCGCCGAGCCCCGCCAGCATTTCCGGCAATAGCACCACCACGCAGGCGCCGATCAGCGGTCCGAGGACCCGGTCGGCGCCGCCAAGCATGACGACGAGCAGATACAAGATCGATTGGAAGAATGGGAACGCTTCCGGGCTGATGAAGCTGCTGATCGAGGCGTAAACGCCGCCGGCAATTCCCGCGACGATTGCCGAGATGGCAAAGGCCGTGGTGCGGATCATTGTCGGATTGAGGCCGATCGAGAGGCTCGCGGTTTCCGAATCCCGCACCGCGCGCATCGCGTTGCCCCACAAGCTGCCGCTGAGACGGGAAAACGCCCAAAGAGCGAGTACCGTGAGGGCGACAGTCAGGAACGCGATGCCCTTCTCGCCGATGTCGGTGCCGAACACGGTGGGGGTTGGAATGCCGGAAAGACCATTCCAGCCGCCGGTCATGTCCTGCCATTCGGCGGTGCCGTGCTCGACAACGAAGCTGAACGCGATGGTCACCATGGCGAGGTACGGACCGCGCACCCGCAATGCCGGAATCGCTAGGAGAATGCCGGCAAACCCGGCAATGACGCCGCCGGCAACGAGCGCCGGCCAAAACGACCAATCATGCGCGGTGGTGAGAATGCCGACGGTGTAGGCACCAATGGCGTAGAACGCCACGTGGCCGAGCGAAATCTGGCCGTTGAGGCCAAGCAGCACGTTGAGCCCGATGCCGACCAGCGCCGTAAGCCCGACCAAAACGATGATGAGGATGTGGTAGCTGTCCGAGCGGACAATCAAAAAGCAGACGAGAGCGATCGCGACCGCCGCCGAGATGAGGACGCGCCAGTTCATACTTTTCTCAACTCCGCGCGGCCGAACAGGCCGTTCGGCCGCAATGCGAGTGCAAGGATGACAAGCGCAAAGGTGACGATCTGGGTGTAGGTCGAGCCGAGCAGCGCGGTGATCATCGCCTCGGCGACGCCGTAGATGAGACCGGCAAGCACGACGCCCCAGGCGCTCTCGATGCCACCCAAGATGGCGACGGCAAACGCCTTGATACCGAACAGCGTGCCCATCCCCGAGGCGATGGTGAATAAGGGTGCCACCAGGATACCGGCGATGCCGGCAAGAAAGCTCGATAGCGCGAACGCAATCGCGATGACGCGTTCGACGCGAATGCCCATGAGTCGGGCGGCGTCTTTATTCTGAACGACGGCGAGCAACGCCTTGCCGTGCCGCGAACGAGCGAAACCGATTTGGAGCGCAGCGGCGAGCGCCAGGCCGATCAGGGGAATGAGCGCCTGCAAATACTGGATCCTGATGCCTGCGACGGAGAAAGCACCGGTGGTCAGAATGCCTGGCGGCATGCCGCGCGGATCCTTGCCGAAGGTGAACAAAACGACGTTCTCCAAGACGATTCCGAGCGCGACGGTCGCGATGAGCCAGGAATTGGAGCCACGGGCCACGAACGGCCGCACGGCAATTCGCTCGACCACAGCGCCCCACAGCGCGCAGCAGGCCAGCGCGAGCAAAATCGCCAATGGCAACGGCCAGCCCAGCGTTACCCAGAACGTGAAGCATAGGACCGCGCCCAGCATCATCGTGCTGCCTTGGGCGAAGTTCACCGTTTTCGACACCGCGTAGGTAACGTGGAAGCCCAGGGCGAGAAGCCCGTACATGCTGCCTAGACCAAGTCCGGAAACGATCGCGGTTGCAATCAACATGATGTGAGCAGCGGCGATTTGCGATTGAATGTGTCATTGCCGGCCGCGGCTATCGGGCCTGGCGGTACGGCATCGAAAATGGGGCGGCCATTGCGCCGCCCCATTTGCGTTTTTTGTGTCTCAGTCTACAGGAACGATCTTGTTGTCCTGGTAATGCACCATGATGTAGTCGTCAGGCCCGAGCCCGTCGTGATTGGTGGATGAGAACGGATGATTGTAGGTTTTGATGAGCCCTTCATAGGGCGTCTTTAGATTTTCGAGTGCCATGCGGATCGCGTCGCCGTCGGTCGAGCCGGCTTGGGCGATGCCAAGCGCGACCAGATGCATGGCGTCGTAAGCATTGGCGGTACCGACCGGCGAAAATACGCCCTCAGGCCCCTTGATTGTCGGATATTTTTTTTCAAGTTCCGCTAGAACCCGCTGGCCGACTGCGCCCTGCTTGCCGAAGAAACTGTAAGTCTGGACGAAGTCCGCTTGTCCTGCCGTCGGTCCGGCAAGCTCGGGGAACCGGCCGCCGGAAATTCCCCAGTGGGAAACGACAGGCACAGACCAGCCCATGCGCTCGCGTGATTTCATCATTTGCGCGCCGGGCTGCGAATTGGCGACGAGAATGATGCTGTCGGCTCCGGCGCTTTTCAAACGCTCGAGCTGCGCAACCATGTCGACGTCGGCCGGTTCAAATTTTTCGGTACCGACGATAGTGATCGCCGTATTGTCTTTGGCGGCGGCGGTAAGGCCCTTTTCGTTCGATTGGCCCCACGGATTGTTCAGCAGCATCAGGCCGGCTTTTTTCGAACCGAACTTCTGGTTGGCGAATTTCAGCAACTTTACATCAACGAGAGCGTCCACCGCCGAAACGCGGAAGGCGTAATTGGGATTGGCGCCGTTGTGGGTGATGTTGGTCGCCGCCGCCCAAACGCCCATGTAAATGTGCTTGTCCTTGTTGATGGCCGGCAGCATGGCAAGCGACACGGGAGAATCCAGGCCGCCGAAGATCACCGCGACGTTTTCTGACATCAGTTCGCGCGCGGCCAAGAGCCCTTTTGGCGGGCTCGACTCGTCGTCGCGTTGCACCAATTGCAGCATGCGACCGCCGAGAAGGCCGCCCTTGGCGTTGATTTCGTCGATTGCCAGCTGCAGTCCTCGCGCAATCGCCTCGCCGGATTGAGCGGACGGGCCCGAAAGTGCGGCTACTTGTCCGATCTTGATCGGATCGGCGGCAAACGCCGAACCGGCTCCGAACCACGCCAGGACGAGACCAATCGCGAGCGCATGCCGCGCCCGGACATTCTGCAACAGTCGTTTCTTGTCCATTGCCAGCTCCTCGAAGTGATTGATTTTGCGTGCGGCGACATCGAAGCGGGCGATGATCGGCAGGCATTTCTAGTTTGTCAATGAAGCTTCACGCCCGTTGCGCGAGCCAAGCAGGATTTATTGCCGTCGTGACCGGTACCGATTTCAGGGCAATCCGCAAACGCGAAGGCATGACAGGCCTCGTTCCCTAATCGGCGACAATATGGGTGCCGGCTTTACCGCACAGAACGGGCATGACGTCCTGCAATCGGCCGATCATCACCCTCCGGCCGCCACGATCGAGGAACTGAATCGCCGCCTCGATCTTGGGCCCCATGCTTCCGGGAGGAAAATGGCCTTCGGCATGCAATTTCTTGATTTCGGCAAGAGTCACGCGTTCAAGTTCCTGTTGCTGCGGCTTTCCGTAGTGGATTGCGACGCGCGGCACGGCGGTGAGGATCATCAGATCGTCGATATGCAGGACATTGGCCATGAGGGCCGAAGTTTGGTCCTTGTCGATGACGGCTTCGACGCCGTGGCGCTGGCGTTTGCCGCTGCGGACCACCGGAACGCCGCCCCCGCCGCCGGCAATGACGACCGCGCCGCTTTTGGCGACCACCTCGATCAATGAAATATCGGCGATGTGCTTCGGTCGTGGCGAGGGAACGACATGGCGCCACCCGCGCCCGGAATCTTCGCGCATCTCCCAGCCGAGCTCGGCGGTAAGACCCTTCGCCTCTTCCTCGCTATAAAAGTAGCCGATCGGTTTCGACGGGTTCTTAAAAGCCGGATCGTCAGGATCGACCTCGACCTGCGTCAGCAAACAAATGACGTGCCGCGGATTGTCGGCCGCGCGCAAGACATTCTCGAACGCTTGCATCAGCAGATAAGCGATGCCCCCTTGCGTATGGGCGACGCAAATATCGAGCGACATCGGTTCAACGCGTTGACGGGCTATCGCCTGTCGCAGCAGGATTTTGCCGACCACCGGACCGTTGCCGTGAGTAATGATCAGCTCGGTGTCGAGTAGCATTAACGGCAGCAATGCTTCGGCCAGCTCCGCGGCCACCTTCACTTGCTCGCCCGGCGAACCCCGGATGCCTTCGGGATGCGTCGCGTTCCCGCCGATCGCGATGACCAGGCGAGACGGCACCATCTCCTTCGACGCCATTGTTGAATCCCCGACGTAGGAAAGCGTCATTCGGTTCTTCGCTGGAAACGCGGCAATCTCCAGCCGACCAGTCGCTTCACGTCCGCAAAAGCATAAGTGATCGACGGCGCACCAGCAAGCGTTCGCGTTGCAGCGGGCCGTCGTCGAGAAAAACTTTCAATTGAATCGCGGCGAATTTCGCCGGTTGGCGAGGACGATGCCGATCGACGAAGGCACCGCGGAGCGGCGATACGCAGCGATCCGAAACAGCGCAAAATTTCCGTTGATCCCGCGCGCCTCGCACACTAAGCAAGGTGCAGGTCCGGTGACTTTTTGATTTCCCAACGTGGGGTGCAGATGACGATTTCGACCGAACGCGGCGACACCGCACCAAGCCGCGCGGCGTACAGATTGCTGAGCTCGGAAATCCGCGTCATCAATATCGGCCTGCGGCAATTCGCGGCCAACCTGGAAGCGCGCAAAGTTCCTGTCATCAACGTCGATTGGTCTCCGCCCGCGGTGAGCGATCCGAAAATCGGAAAGCTGCTGGCCAAGCTCGGGGGCTGAAATGACCGTCGCGCTGAAACTGCAGAACAAGCGGAACTGAAATGGCTGCTCTCGTCAACCGGGTACGGCACGCTTTCTATATGGACTCGGTCGCGTTGATGCGCATTTCGGCGAAGGTGTCTTCGGCGGCCGGCGTGAAGGCGGCGGCGCTGATGATCGGTTCGACCGCCAACAAAAATTTATTGCGCAATGCCGATCTTTTGCATGCCGATAGCGAAGATGCGGGCGCCAACGATCTGATCGTTGCGGTTCGCGCCGACGATGACGGCGCGGCGGTCGAGGCTGTCAAAACGGCCGAAACGCTCCTTGATGCCGCCGGTGCTAACGTTGGCAAGGCCAGCGAGTGGCAGCCCAAGTCACTCGAATCGGCCATCCGGGAATTCCCCGGCGCGAACCTCGCGCTCATTTCGGTGCCTGGAGAATTTGCTGCGGTGGAGGCTCACCGCGCTATCAACAACGGTCTCAACGTTCTGCTGTTCAGCGACAATGTGCCCCTCGCCGAAGAAATTGAACTGAAGAAAGAGGCGCGAAGCCGTGGTGTGCTGATGATGGGGCCTGACTGCGGCACCGCCATCGTCGGCGGGGTGCCGCTCGGATTCGCCAATGCGGTGCCGGCTGGCGGAATTGGCATCGTCGCGGCGTCGGGTACCGGACTTCAGGAAGTGTCGACGCTGCTCGCGCGCAACGGCGAAGGCATTTCTCACGGCATCGGTGTGGGTGGGCGAGACTTGAAACAGGCCGTCGGTGGAATAACGATGTTAATGGCCATTGACGCCCTCGACCGCGATCCGGCCACCCGTCACATCGTGGTGATTTCCAAACCACCGGAGCCGGCGGTCGCCAAGCTCATACTGGATCGCGTCGAGAAAAGCCCGAAGACATTTACCATCTGCTTTCTCGGTGTCGACCAACTTGAAGTCCCGCGCAATGCGAGTCTCGTCGGCGACCTGCGGAGCGCCGCCGAACACGCGCTTGCTGGCAAAGGTATCGGCTGGACCGGTCGTCCGGATCCGTTGGCGCTCGCCGCGAGGATCGAGCCCGGTCGCGAACGGCTTCAGGGCTTTTTTTCCGGCGGCACGCTGTGCGCGGAAACGCAGGTGTTCTGCAAGCGTGCCGGTCTGGCGGTCGCTTCGAACGTGCCTATTCCGGGCGTGGAAAAAGCGGGCGGCGCCCGGCCGGACAAGGCGCATCTGCTTCTCGATCTCGGCGAGGACGAATTTACCGTTGGCCGCCCGCATCCGATGATCGACCCCGCCTTACGCGACCGGATGGTGATCGAGGCCTGTGACGACGCGAATACCGGCGTAATTCTCCTCGACGCTGTGATTGGCTTTGGAGCGGCCGCGAATCCGGCGGAAGCATTGATCGCCCAATTGCCGCCGGCAAACGCCAGGAAGGCCGTACTGATCGCATCGGTATGCGGGACGGACGCCGATCCTCAGTCCTATTCGCGACAACGCCAGGAACTCAGTGACGCGGGGATCGTCGTTGCTCCATCCAATGCACACGCGGCGGAGATCGCGATCGCGCTCGTCGCCGCCATTCGCGCGAAACGCCCCTAGTGTCGCTCCGTCAGCGCCGGTTCTTCCAGCCGTGACAGTGCCGCGCAGACCAGCACGGCGCCTGCAAGACTGTCCCATCCCGACGTATGGCCGATTGCATCGATGGCATCGAGGCTGGTCTGAAGGCTGCCGCCGGTGAGGATCGCTTCAAGGACATCGAATAGGGCGCCTGCGGCTTGTCCCGCGGCAGCGCAGCGAAGGAGCTGGGCGCTGATCGTGTTGGTGTCGCGCGATGCGATAGGCAGCACCGTACCCGCAATCACCGTAGCGATATCGGCGAAGCCGAGGTAATGAAGGGCAACCATCAGCCCACCGACAAAATCGTCGCCGGACGGTGTCAGGCCGGGACCGAGGCCGATGAGACTTTCGATCGACGGCGGCAGGGTTTCGCTCTTGCGCGCCAGCGCGCGCGAAATCCACGCGGCGACATCGCGTATGGGCGTTTGCGCCAAGCGCAGCAACGGATCGTCGGGCGAAAAGGGCCATTCAGCCGACAGGTCAGGAACCGTCAACGCTGCTCCCAATCCGCCCGGCGAACGCCGCTGCGCAGATTCGAAAACCGATGTCAGTCCGGTGCGGAATTCAGCAAGTGAAAATTGCGGAGGCTTTGGCGGTCGCCAGACCTCAGCGCCGGCGAAGTCGAATTGGATGCGGCCTGCGACGTCGATCGCGATTGGCGACACGCGCACCGGCTGTTGCTGTAGCAGGCCAAGCTGCAGCCATTCCACATCGCTGGGCGTCCGAGTGATGATATTGATCGGCCCCTTGCCGATACCGTCCGGCCCCAGACACAACGCGTACGGACCGAGGCGGATATAGAAGCTGCGCCGAAACACCGCGAGAATATCGCCCGTCGCATGCGCGCCAAGCGCGTCACGAGCGAATTCGCCGAGCATCGATATTCGCACCGGCTGCGGAAGTTGGTGCAACATTATGGGATCGTCCGCGCGCACTTTCGCTTTGCGCGGCAAAATACTATGGTTTTTCATTGATAGCTAATGCGTACGCAACACGAATTCCGCGGCCTTGCGAAAGATTGCGTGCGGTGGCTGTTTCGCTTCCGACGGTCGCCTGGAGGATAGTCTTGGAGAAAATAGAATCCGCCAACAAACAAGCTCTATCCAAAATTCTGCAGGCGGAGCCCGTCCTCATCGACGTCCAACCGGCCGGTGAGGTCATCGAGGGTCTCGGCAAAAATGTCATCCTGCATTCCGGTCCGCCAATCGGATGGGATCGCATGTGCGGTCCGATGCGTGGGGCGGTCTGCGGCATCGCGGTTTTCGAAGGTTGGGCGAAAGACCTTACCGAGGCGGAGACTATGGCCGCGCGCGGCGGCTTCACCTTTCACCCAAACCATCACTTCGGAGCAGTCGGACCGATGACCGGCATGACCACCATGAGTCAGCCGGTGATGATCGTCGAGAACAGAAAATTCGGTAATCGTACCTATTGCACCATCAACGAAGGTCTCGGCACGGTATTGCGGTTCGGCGGCAACAATGCCGAGGTTCTCGATCGTCTGCGATTGATCGCGGGAGTTGTCGGTCCTGCATTGTCGGCTGCGCTGCGAGCGGCCGGCGGCATGCCGCTCAAGAGCATCATCGCCCGCGGCTTGGCAATGGGCGACGAGATGCACCAACGCAACGTCGCCTGCACGGCGGTATTTTTGCGCGAAATTGCACCGCACCTTGCCGCGACCGCAACCGACGCCGGCAAACTGGTCCGGGTCCTGAGTTACATTCGCGACAACGATCAGTTTTTTCTCAATATCGCGATGGCCATGGGCAAAGCGATGACGGATCCGGCAAATGGCATTCCGGGCTCGACCATCGTTACGGCCATGAACCGAAATGGAACCGATTTCGGCATTCGTGTCAGCGGCACCGGCGAGCGATGGTTTACCGCGCCGGTCGAAATGCCCAAAGGCCTCTACTTTCCCGGATACAGCGAACAAGATGCAAACCCGGACATGGGCGATTCCGCCATCGTGGAAACCATCGGGCTGGGCGGTTTCGCCATGGCAGCCGCACCGGCCGTCGCCGGCTTCGTCGGCGCGGGAACGGCAAGCGACGCCGCACAATTCACGAGGCGGATGTCGGAGATCACCGTCGGCCGAAATTCCGATTGGACCATCCCGAACCTCGATTTCGCGGGTGTCCCGACCGGAATCGATATCCGCAAAGTGCTGCGGACGGGAATAGCGCCGGTCATCAATACCGGCATCGCACACAAAAAACCTGGCGTTGGACAGGTCGGTGCGGGAATCGTGCGCGCTCCCTTGCGGTGCTTCGAACGCGCCCTTGAAGGCGTCGCCGGAACGCTCGCTGATCAAATCTGAGTGCCAAACATAAAGAGGCGTTGGCTCCCCGGGCCGGATTCGAACCAGCGACCAACCGGTTAACAGCCGGTTGCTCTACCACTGAGCTACCGGGGAAAGGCCTGCTCGTGTCGGCGCCGATATAACAAACGATGCCTGCCTTTGAAAGCGCCGAGAACGGCTACGACATTGTCATATTGGGAAAAGGGTGGAGGCCACGCCCGGAATTGAACCGGGGTACACGGTTTTGCAGACCGTTGCGTAACCACTCCGCCACGTGGCCGTCGAGGGGCATCACCGATAGCCCCTGGGCCGATGCCCGGCTCCGCCGCTCTATAAAGGAAGCGGGCCGATCCGACAACGGCACTCAGCTATGACATGAACGGGTTGGCGCTACGGCGCAAGCTTGCGTTTTGCCCTCGTGTGACGCACAACGGCTGCGGTTTGTGGCACCGGACTTGCAGGAACAATTGGCCATGTTCGACGCCGCCAATGCGCGCCGTTTGATGGTGGAAGGCCAAGTCCGCACCGCCGATGTCAACGATACCGATTTGCTCGACGCTATGGCCACGGTGCCGCGCGAGGCGTTTCTGCCGCCTGCGCTCGCGCCGCTGGCGTATCTCGACAACGACATTCAGATCGCCAAGGGCCGGGCGCTGTTGCGGCCGATGATGCTCGCCAAGCTGATCCAAGCGGCGCGGCTTAATGTTGGCGATCGCGTGCTCGATGTCGCCTGCGGCACGGGGTATTCGTCAGCAGTGCTGTCGAAGTTGGCCGGATCGGTCGTGGCGCTGGAAGAGGACGCGGAACTGGCACGCCGGGCGAAAGAAGCGCTTGCGGCGGTTGGAGCCAATGCAGTTGAGGTGGCGATTGGGCCGCTAACTGCGGGTTGGGCGGCAGGGGGGCCCTACGACGTCGTTTTGTTTAACGGCTCTGCCGAAATCGTGCCGGAAGCTTTTGCCAGTCAACTTAAGCCCGATGGGCGCTTACTTGCCGTTTTTGGCCGAGCGCCGGCGACAAAGGGCGTTATTTTTCATTGTGTCGAAGGCCGCCTTGCCGGGCGGCCAATTTTCGACGGCGCGGCCCGGCTGCTTCCCGGCTTTGCGGCCCCCCAATCCTTCGTATTTTAAGGCATAATCGTCCCATTCGGCTTCGCCGCCGGCCCCCGAAGGCTGGCTGTGGCGTATATGTGCCAACTGCCAGAAATAATGGCGCAGAACCGATGCAAGGGGTTCCGTCCGCGCGTCCAGAAGCTTAATCTCGACAACAACGTAGCATCGGGGGCCCGATTAGGCCGCGAAAGTGGAGTATTTCTGACCGTAGTCCCGCGGGGGATGCGGGGAGGGCGGGAAGCCATTTTTATGGGTGGCAGAGGGGTGCGAGCGTATTGGCTAGCGGCCGTGTGGCTATGCTTGTCCGGTTTTGGACTTGGCATGGGCGCCGACTCTGCGCGGGCTGATACGCTCGAATGGGCGCTGGTGCAGGCCTATCAGAATAATCCGTCGCTGAACGCGCAGCGCGCTGCTTTGCGCGCGACCGACGAGAACGTGCCGCAGGCGCTGTCCGGCTATCGTCCGAAGCTGAGCGTCACCGCCAACGGCGGTTACAACTATACCAATTCCACTTCCGCGTTTCCGCTCACCACCGGCGGGCCGATCAATACCATTCAATTCGCCCAACAATTTCTGTCGCGCGGTGTCGGCGCCACCGGTTCGTACACGCTGTTCAACGGCTGGCAGACCGCCAACAAGACGCGCCAGGCCGAGAGCCAGGTCGACGCCATGCGCGAGACGTTGCGCGTCACCGAGCAACAGGTTTTGCTCGATGCCGCCACCGCCTACATGAACCTGTTGCGCGATCAGGCGATCCTCGATCTCAATCGGCGCAACGTCGAGGTACTCACCGAGCAGCTCAAGCAAACGCGCGACCGTTTTAACGTCGGCGAAGTGACACGCACCGACGTGGCGCAGGCCGAATCGCGGCTTGCCGCCGGCCGTTCGGCGTTATTGGGGGCGCAATCAAACTACGTCACCTCGCAGGCCAATTATCGGCGGGTGATCGGGGTCGATGCCGGCCGGCTGGCGCCGGGAACGCCGGTTGACCGGTTGTCGCCGCGTACCTTGCCGCGGGCGATCGCCGAAGGTCAGGCGCAAAGCCCCTCGGTGCTCGCTGCCGCCTACGGCGTCGATGTGGCGGCGCTGGCGGTCAAGGTCAGCGAAGGCGCGCTCTATCCGAGCCTGACGCTGACCGCCAGCGTGACGCAGGGCACCAATCCGGCGTTTGAAACCTTGCAGCAGACTGCGGCCTCGGCGGTTGCGGCGTTGACAGTGCCGATCTACCAGGGCGGCGCCGAGTATTCGACCATCCGCCAGTCGAAGGAGACGCTGGGCCAGCAGCGGCTCAATCTCGACGTCAATCGCGATCAGGCGCGCGCCACGGTGGTGCAGAGCTGGGGGCAGCTCGATGCCGCCAAGGCGCAAATCGAGGCGACCACCGCGCAGGTCAACGCCGCCGAGATCGCGCTCAACGGCGTGCGCGAAGAAGCTCGCGTCGGTCAGCGCACGACGCTAGACGTCCTCAACGCGCAACAGGAACTGGTCAATGCCCGTTCCGCGCTGGTCACCGCGCAGCACGACCGGGTGGTGGCGTCCTTTACGCTGCTTGCCGCCGTCGGTGGTCTGTCGATGCCGCACCTCGGCCTCAACGTCGACATCTACGATCCGATGGTGCACTACCAGCAGGTGCGCGACGCCTGGATCGGCGTGCGCAATCCGGACGGCAGATAGACCCACACCGTCAGGAGGCTGCGGTGATTCGCCAGCCGGTTCTGGTTGCCTTCGAGTTTTGCTGTGACATACTTGGCTGCGGCGTTGCATAGTTGCGCTTATGTGATTCGCGGTCGCAACCTGTTTCGCAGTCGTGTCGGTTGACCGCGGGCGGGGGACACGCACGAAATAAGGCGAGGATGCGCGCATGACGCAGCCGGCTAAAGCGCAAG
>JAGXAC010000218.1 GCA_019075925.1 Hyphomicrobiales bacterium
ATTTTGCCCCAGAGATGTCGAAAAACCGCAAAGCAAATGACGCGAATTTGGACACAAATTGAATAAATCGCGCGGCTATCCGCGGTCACGTGGCATTGGCCAGCCGGATTTATCGACTGCCAAGGTGCTCTAATAGCGCCTGGTGAAAGCGGTCAGGCGCCTGGATTTGTGGCGCGTGGCCGAGGTCGGGAAACTCGACCAGCAGCGCATGCGGCATGCGTGCCGCGGCCTGCTTTCCCAGTACCGGATAATTTCCAAGCGTCGCGCGGATGTCGGGCGGCGCCAGGTTCTTGCCGACCGCCGTATTGTCCTTGTCGCCGATCATCAGCAGTACCGGCACCGAGATTCTCTCAAACTCGTAGAACACCGGCTGTGTCATGGCCATATCGTCGACTAACGCGGCATTCCAGGCAACGCGCTCGCGACCCGGGCCGCGATAGAGCCCAGCGAGCATCTGTACCCAGCGCTCATATTTCGAATCCCAGGTGCCGGCGTAATACGTTGCCCGTTGATAATTCCGGATCGAGTCGGCGGTAGTTTTGAGCTCGGTCTGATGCCAGGCATCGACGCTCTGCCACGGTACGCCCTTTTCCTTCCAGTCCTCGAGCCCGATCGGGTCGACCAGGACAAGCTGGTCCACGGCGTTGGAATACATCAGCGCGTAGCGCATGCCGAGCATGCCGCCCATCGAATGGCCGATGACGATCGCATGCTCGATCCCGAGCGAAACCAGCAGTGCGTGGGTGTTGCCGGCGAGTTGCTGGAACGTGAATTGATAATGCGCGGGCTTGGTGGATTTGCAGAAACCGATCTGATCGACGGCGATCACGCGAAAACCTGCCTCGCGCAAGGCGGCAATGGTGTCTTCCCAGGTCGCCGCGCAGAAGTTCTTGCCGTGGAACAAAACGACGGTCTTGCCGTTCGGCGCCGCCGAAGGCTTCACGTCCATATAGGCCATGCGGATCGCCTCGCCCTGCGAGGTGAAGGCAAAATAAGACACCGGCCAAGGGTATTCGAACCCCTGGAGTTCGGGCCCATAGGCCGCCACGTCCTCCGCCGCTGCAACGCCCGGCGCACTGGCGGACAAAGCGCCGGCCAGAAGCAGGATTGGCAACGGCAGAGTCTTTAACAAACGCACGGGCAAGTCCTTTCGCGGCCGCGGCCTCGGCGCAAGATGCGCCCTTGCCTCCCTTATTGCATGAACGCTGGCCTGATTCGCCGGCGTCGGATAGCGCAAATTTCGTTCACACCGTAGCCATGGCTGACCGCGGCCCGAGCGCGTTTTTCGATCGTAAACAATTGGAAGCAAAACGTGTTTTGGTTCCGTTCGGTTTCGGTCGCCAGTAGACTTTTGCCATGCTAATGGGAAGCGGGCGACGACGAATCTGAGGGGAGCCTTTGGGGGTCATGGGTGAGGCGAAGTTGGGAGAGGTTCGGTCGGGTAAGCCAGGTCCGTTGAAAATCGGTGTTATCGGCGTCGGTGTCATGGGCAGCAATCACGCCCGCGTCCTCACCGATATGGCCGGCGTTGATCTGGTTGGAGTTGCCGATCCCGACCGCGAGCAAAGAGAACATGTCGGTCGCACGCTCGGCTGCGCCGAGTTCGCCGATGCGGATGCGTTGATCCGCAGCGGCGTCGATGCGGTAACCATCGCCGCGCCGACCCACCTGCACCACGACATCGCTCTCGACTGCATTTCCCGCGGCATCCACGTCATGGTCGAGAAGCCGATCGCGCCGACGGTCGAGGAAGGGCGCGCCATTGTCGCGGCCGCCCGCCGCGCCGGCACGACATTGATGGTCGGCCACGTCGAGCGGTTCAATCCAGCCGTTGAGTCGATCAAGCGCGCGATCAAGGATCAAGACATACTCTCGATTGCCATCACCCGGGTCGGCCCGTTTCCGCCGCGCATGTCGAACGTCGGCGTGGTGATCGATCTTGCCGTGCATGACATCGACCTGATCCGTTGGTTCACCGATTCGGAAATCGTCGAGATTCAGCCGCAATTGTCGAGCGCGGTGGCGGAGCGCGAGGACATCGCGCTGCTGCAGTTCCGCACTGCCTCGGGCGTGCTGGCGCATATCAACACCAATTGGCTGACGCCGTTCAAGGCGCGCACGATTCACGTCGCAACCCGCGACAAATATCTGATCGGAGATTTGCTGACCTTGCAGGTCACCGAATGTTTCGGCTTCCAGCCTGACGGCAGCTATTCGATGCGGCATTTGTCGGTTGGTTATGCCGAGCCCCTGCGCGCCGAACTGGTGGCTTTCGTCAACGCAATCCGCACCGGCCGGCCGCCGGCGGTGGCCGGCGAGGAGGGCGTGGCAAGTCTTGAGGTCGCCATTCGCTGCCTCGATGAGCGCGCCGGCCGCTTCAGTACGCCGCAGCGCAAGGGATCGCGCCGCATCGCCGGCTGATTTTCGCTTTCAACGGTTGGAACCGGTTATGAATTCGCATGCCCGCCTCGACGAGCGGCCCATTCCGTTCATCGACGTCGCCGCCCAGCGCCGCCGCCTTGGTCGCGCGGTCGATGAAGCGGTCGGCCGCGTGCTTGCGCATTGTCAGTTCATCAACGGACCGGAAGTGCGCGCGCTGGAGACGGAACTCGCGGCCTTTTGCGGCGCGCGCCACGTCATCGTCTGTTCGAGCGGCACCGATGCGTTGCGGCTGGTGTTGATGGCCTGGGGCATCGGACCCGGCGATGCGGTCATCTGTCCGGCCTTTACCTTCTGCGCCACCGCCGAAGTCGTCGCGCTTGCCGGTGCGACACCGATCTTCGCCGATGTGCTGCCCGATTCGTGCAATCTCGATCCGGCGAGCTGCGCGCGCGCGGTGGCGACCGCGAAGCGCGCGGGCCTGAAGCCGCGCGCGATCATCCCGGTCGATCTGTTCGGCCTGCCGGCCGATCACGACGCCATCGCCGCAATCGCCGCCGCCCATGATCTCAAGGTGCTGGACGATGCCGCGCAATCGTTCGGCGCGACGTTTCGGGGTCGCATGCTCGGTACGCTGGCGACGGCAACGGCGACCAGCTTCTTTCCCGCCAAGCCGCTTTCCTGCTACGGCGACGGTGGCGCGATCTTCACCGACGACGACGCGCTGGCCGCGCGCATCAAGAGTTTGCGCGTGCACGGCGAGAGCCCGAACGACAAATACGACGCGCAGCATATCGGTATCACCGGCCGGCTCGATACCATCCAGGCCGCGGTGCTGCTCGAGAAGCTCAAAATCTTTCCCGAGGAAATCGCGGCGCGTGGCGTCATTGCGCAGCGTTACGCCGCGGGGCTTGCCGGCGTCGCCACGGTACCGCGTGTCGGCAACGAATCGACCTCGGTCTGGGCGCAATACACCATCCGGCTGCCGGCCGGCCGGCGGGATGGCTTGGCCGCCGCACTCAAGCGCGATGGCATTCCTACCGCGGTCTATTATGCCAAGCCGCTCAATCGGCAGGCCGCCTATCAAGGCTTTCCGGTCGCCGAAGGCGGGCTGCCGGTGAGCGAGCGCCTGTCGGGGGAGGTCATCAGCCTGCCGATGCACCCCTATCTTGAACCGGCGGTGCAGGACCACGTCATTGCCGCGGTTTGCCGCGCGCTCGGCGGATAGCGGCCGTTCCCGCGCGCGTTGGCGTAAGCGGGAGTCCGGACCGCATGGCTGTGGACGGCCGCTCCGCGCTTTCGCCGGCGTTGACGGCCGGTGCTAACAAAGACGCCATGATCAAGCGGATTCTAACCGTCGGCGGCTATACGCTGGCGTCGCGCGTAACCGGCTTCTTGCGCGACATCATGCTGGCGGCGATCCTGGGCGCCGGGCCGGTCGCCGACGCGTTCTTCATCGCGTTCCGGCTGCCCAACCATTTTCGCGCGATTTTTGCCGAAGGCGCGTTTAACGCCGCGTTCATCCCGGCATATGCGCGCATCCGCACGCAAAGCGGGCCGTCAGCGGCGGACCTGTTCGGCGATCGTATCTTCACGTTGTTGATTACGACACAAGCGGCGCTGCTGGCGCTCGCGCTCGTATTCACCCCCCAGGTGATCGAAGTGCTGGCGCCCGGCTTCTCGCGCGATCCGCAGCAGTTCCAGTTGGCGGTGACGCTGACGCGGATCACGTTTCCCTATCTCCTTCTCATCACGCTGGTCACCCTGTGGGGCGGCATCCTCAATGCGATGCATCGGTTTGCAGCGGCGGCGGCGGCGCCGATTCTGCTCAATATGGCGATGATCGCGACGCTGGCTTCGGCCAGCGTCTTTGGCGGCGCCGGCTATGCCGCCGCCTGGGGCGTGTTGATTTCCGGCGTTCTGCAGGCGGTGCTGGTCGGCGGCGATACGCTGCGTGCCGGCGCCTTCACCGCCTTCCGTGCGTTCCGCCTCGATGCCGATGTGCGCCGTTTTTTCAAGGCGCTCATTCCGGCCACCATCGGCTCGGCCGGAACCCAACTCGCCTTGTTCGCGGACACCATCATCGCCAGCCTGCTGGCGACCGGTGCGATCTCGGCGCTCTACTACGCCGACCGGATCGATCAACTGCCGATCGGCGTCATCGGCATTGCGGTCGGGACCGTGTTGCTGCCGGAGATGACGCACAAGATCGCGGTCGGCGACGATCGCGGCGCGCGCTCGGCGCAAAACCGCGCCATCGAGTTTGCGTTGCTGCTGGGGATTCCGTGCATCGTCGCGTTTCTGGTGGTGCCGGAGACGATCATGCGCGGACTTTTCCTGCGCGGACGCTTCACCGCCGGCGATGCGCACGCGGCGGCGCTGACACTGATGGCCTACACCGTCGGGCTGGTCCCCTTTGTGCTCATCCGAAGCGTGG
>JAGXAC010000219.1 GCA_019075925.1 Hyphomicrobiales bacterium
CGGTCAGATGTTCGAGGCCCTCGACGGCAATTCGTCCGGCTGGCCATAACCGGTGCAACACGGAGAACTCCGCCATCGTTCGACTGACGGAGCGCCACAGATTTCGCATGGCGGCATCCACCGATGCCGCGTCGGCTTGGTCGGGACGAATAATGCGCCAATTCCGGCGCGCGCGCGCGTCGCTTTGCGCGTAACGAAACGGGCTGGTAGCGGCCATCACTGCCCCGAACGCCGAGCAAGCATCGATCGGCAGCGCGCTTAGCCCCCGATGGACGGCGGCATTCAACCAGCCCTGCGCCGTGTCGTGCAGCCAATACCTGATTGCCAGCTGCCGGCGATCGCCGTTGGTAAACAGCCAGGCGAACGGCGGCGGCGTTGGCATTTGTTTAGCCATGACCTGCAATCGGTGAAACGTTCGACGCCATCGCCTGCGTTCGCAGCGGAGTTGCAGAAGACACCCAATATGGTCAATCGACCGACGGGACGGCGCGGTCCGTCTGGCGGCTGCAGTTCGTTAAGCTCGTCTATTAAAGTACCGACCGCATTTGCCAAAGTAAAATTGCTACCGTGATACTCCACGGGCTGGGAACGACAGCACATGCATCTCGAGACTCGAATTCTGATCACCGGAGGAGCCGGATTCCTCGGCTCGCATCTTTGCGAACGCCTGCTCGGTCAGGGCGCAGACGTCATCTGCGCCGGAAAGACGGTCTGATGCGAACCATACGATACTTCGATGAACTGTTGTCGGAAGACGACGTTCGACCGTCGCTTGTCCCCGAAGTTCAAGGCGCGCCATGGCGCGCAAGGTTGCGGCGATGTTCACCGATGGGCTGCGCGGCAAAACCATCGCGTGCTCGGGCGTTCATTCAAGCCCAACACCGACGACATGCGCGAGGCGCCGTCGATACCGCTAATCACGGCATTGCAAGATATGGGCGCACAGGTCCGGGTTTTCGATCCCGCCGGCATGGAGCAGGCCAAGGCCGTCCTTGGGAACGTGACGTACGGAGAGAGTGCCTACGCTTGTGCCGAAGGCGCCGACGCGCTGGTGATCACGACCGAATGGGAACAATTTCGCGCCCTTGACCTGAAACAACTGCGAAAGATTTTGAAGCGGCCGATCATCATCGACCTGCCGAACATCTATCCGTTCGATGAAATCAGCCGCGCCGGCTTCGACTATTCGTGTATCGGGCGACCGCCTGGCCCGCGCGCGCGTACCGAAGTGGATCGCCGGCGAGAATAAAACCAACAGCTGCGATCTTCTGCGGCTTTCAGATCGACAAAATCTAGTGCCCTATACGGGTAGCCCATGGGTCTTCACCTGGCCCTGCATGCGGCGTACTTGGTCCTGCAAAACCCGTCTTGCGCGTTTGAACGCATCGTTGATTGCGAAATTAACGTCGGCATGGCGCCCGTCGGCGTCCGATTTGTGTCCGATATTGACCTCTTTTTCCTCCGGCAAAGCAAGGCGGATATGGACTTCGAAAAGCCCGCCGGTTCTATGATGGTGGCCCGGACCTTTCAACATGACGCGACAAGCCGTGATTCGGCCGAATCGTTTCTGAAGCTCGTCGACATGTCGCGTGATCGCCGCACGCAACACCGCTTGCGATTCTATTCCCTGAAAGTCGATGTGCAACTGCGTTTCCATTTTTCATTTCCTTGATTCGCAATGGACTGCGGTACAGCGATTCTTTCGAGACCTTTGTGCCAAGAGCCGTGCAGTGAAAATGATAACACGGACGTAACTTCACTCCTCGCAGGATATACCGAACTGCGAGAGCCCATCTTCAAGGTAAGTGGCGAGAAGCGGTAGCCCGAGCAGATACGACGCGGTTCGTTTATTGTGAGCCCGCGCGGCCTCCGCGCGCAATTCGTCCCAATCGTCGAGGGCGCCATCGCCGCGGCCAAGCCATGCGAGCGTGACCAAATCGACTTGTTCATCCTCAACCATGCCGAAGATGGCAGCGGAAATCTCCTGAACGACAGGATCGTCCTTGTGATCTTCCAGCACCGAGACCATTCCATCGTCGGAAGCATTAGAGCTATCGCCTGGGTCAGTCACCACATCCTTGGCGTCGAATTACCGTGCCTTAGTAATGATGAAGCAAATCTTTTCAGGCGAAATCGACAGCTCTGGGAGGTTTTCGCGGGTTTCAGCCATGGGGGTTCTCACCGGCCGTTAAAGCGTAATCAAATAATGATGTTTGATCCTTGCCAGCGTTGACTTAAGTCAAAACGATGATTGGTAGATGCGCTTTTAGCGATTGTTTGCTGAAGCACCCTCATGGCCGCGAAACGGTTTTGCCGATTAAGCCTTTAAGCGAGTCCAATAATCCTGGCGGCTGATCAAATATCCGGGAAAACGTGAACTGCATGCCATCACATGCGTGATTGCTGCGCGCTCATACTCATCGTTTGAACGGTAGGTCTCGAAAAATTCACTGAGCCGCTCGACGCGGTCCGGCATGGCGCCGGTCGCCTGAAGACCGACGGATACCCCATAGTTTGTAAAGGCGAATTTGGTGCGGGGAAGATCCGGTTCGCGAGAGAAATACCCCTCTCGTTGCCACATATGATCGAGCATGGCGAGGCAGCGCTTCCTTTGTAGCCGGGCCCAAGGCTCTTCAGGAAAAAACTGGGTCATCCATAGCATCATGCCGAGCCCCAGATCCTGTGTAATGACCAGGTCCGTAGCCGTTTGGTCGATAAGCGTCCGCATATCGGCAATTTCGCCGGAAAGCGCTTTTTCATCCAGGATACGGTAAGACACATACCCATCAAAAGCGTCGAGCGCGCCAAAACCATAACCGGGATAGGGGCCGCTCAAATCCTCTTTCATTTTCCAGATTACGCCGCGCCCGGATACGACAAAGGCCTCGTGGACCTGATGGACCAGGTCAACTCCCATTTCGCGGTATCGCGGGATGTGACGCCCGATCACGGCAAGCGCGTAGAGCCACATGGCAAGATAATGAAAGTATTGGCCATCGCGGTCGGGTTCCTCACCGATGCGGATACCGCGCTCGCGTCCGAGCACGCGATAGACCTCCGCAATCACCTGTTCCGCCTGATCCAGGAATTCGTCCTTTGCTAGCACGCGATGGAGGGACACCAAGAGGATTATGCCGAAAGCGTCGGTCCACAGGTAGCGGAGTCCGTTGGGCCAAATGTGTTCCGCACGCATCCAGCGCAACTTGTCGAGGACATATTCGATCTCCGCGGTCATCGCGGCCTCACACGCCGAATGGAGAGTTGTCGGGCAGCCTTTTGAGTTCCTCAAAACTCTCACCGCGCCTTTTCGCCACCGCGTTAATTCCAGCGCTTCCGTGATGAACGCCACGAACGCGCACAAGCCGCTTTGAGCTAAATCAACATGGCCAGGGCACCCTTTCCTGGCATTTTTCTGCCCGAGATTAGGTTGTTGTGTTTTGACGAAGACCGTACCGCGCGCGCCGGCGTGGATCGCCGGCGAAACTAGCCGCACAACGGCGGACTTATTCAGCCGCCTTGCGCGCTTCGAAAAACCGGTTGGCCGGCCGCGGCAGACCGAGATGCTCGCGCAGCGTCGTGCCTTCGTATTCGCGCCGAAATAGGCCGCGCCGCTGCAATTCCGGCACGACCTTGTCGACGAAATCGTCGAGCCCGCCGGGCAAATACGGGAACATGATGGTGAAGCCGTCGCTCGCCTCGCTAGCCAGCCATTCTTCCATCTCGTCGGCGATCGATTTCGGCGTGCCGACCATGGCCAGGCCGGAATAGCCGCCGAGCCGCTGCGCCAGTTGCCGCACGGTGAGATTTTCGCGTGCCGCCAATTTAACGACGCGCTCTTGCGCGCTCTTACTGGCATTGCTTTCCGGAAGCTCCGGCAACGGCTTGTCCGGGTCGAAGCGTGAAGCATCGTGTCCAAGCGCAATCGACAACGACGCAATCGCGCTGTCGTAGTAAACCAGGCTATCGAGCTTGGCGCGTTTGGCGCGCGCTTCCTCCACGGTTTCTCCGACCACGACGAAGCAGGCCGGCATGACCTTCATGTGGTCGCGGTCGCGGCCCGCCTTCGCCATCCGGCCCTTGACGTCGGCGTAGAATTCGCGCCCGGCGGCGATGTTGGGCGGCGGCGTGAAAACCGCTTCAGCCGTCTCGGCGGCAAGCTGGCGGCCTGAATCGGACGCGCCGGCTTGTACGACGACCGGCCAGCCCTGCACCGGGCGAGCGATGTTGAGCGGCCCGCGCACCGACAGATACTGGCCCTTGTGATCGAGCACGTGCAGCTTGTCGGGGTCGAAGAACAGCCCCTGCGCAACATCGCGGACGAACGCGTCATCCGCCCAGGAATCCCACAATCCGGTGACGACGTCGTAAAACTCGCGCGCCCGGCGATAACGTTCGCCGTGCTCCATGTGGTCGCTCATGCCGAAATTGAGCGCCGCGTCGGGATTGGAGGTGGTGACGATGTTCCAGCCGGCACGGCCGTTGCTCAGATGGTCGAGCGAGGCGAAACGCCGCGCCACGTGATAGGGCGCGTCGAACGTGGTCGAGCCGGTCGCCACCAGGCCGAGCCGCTCGGTGACGACGGCGAGCGCCGACAACAACGTGAATGGTTCGAACGAAGTGACCGTGTGGCTGTGTTTGAGCGCGTCGATCGGCATGTTGAGCACGGCCAGGTGATCGGCCATGAAGAACGCGTCGAACTTGGCGCGCTCCAGCGTCTGCGCGAAACGCTTGATGTGAGCGAAGTTGAAATTGGCGTCGGGGAACGCTCCGGGATAACGCCAGGCGCCGGTG
>JAGXAC010000220.1 GCA_019075925.1 Hyphomicrobiales bacterium
AAGCGCTTCGGCCGCTGCAGCGCGTTGGCGTCGACGCCGCCGGTCAGCACTTTGCCGGAAGAGGGAACCACGGTGTTGTAGGCGCGGCCGAGGCGGGTGATCGAGTCCAGCAAAATCACCACGTCGCGGCCGTGTTCGACCAGGCGCTTAGCCTTCTCGATCACCATCTCGGCAACCTGGACGTGGCGCACCGCCGGCTCGTCGAAGGTCGAGGAGATCACCTCGCCCTTCACCGAACGCTGCATGTCGGTGACTTCCTCCGGCCGCTCGTCAATCAACAACACGATCAGGTAACACTCCGGATGATTGTGGGTGATCGAGTGAGCGATGTTCTGCAACAGCACGGTCTTGCCGGTGCGCGGCGGCGACACGATCAGCGCGCGCTGGCCTTTGCCGACCGGCGCCACGATATCGATGACGCGGGCCGAGAGATCCTTCTTGGTCGGATCCTCGTATTCCATCTTCAGCCACTCGTCCGGATAGAGCGGCGTCAGATTGTCGAAATTGACCTTGTGGCGGGCCTTTTCGGGGTCTTCGAAATTGAGCGAATTGACCTTGAGCAAGGCGAAATAACGCTCGCCTTCCTTGGGGCTGCGTATATGGCCGTCGATGGTGTCGCCGGTGCGCAAACCGAAACGCCGGATCTGCGAGGGCGAGACGTAAATGTCGTCGGGTCCGGGCAGATAATTCGCTTCGGGCGAGCGCAAAAAGCCAAAGCCGTCCGGCAAAACCTCAACCACGCCTTCGCCGACAATATCGGTCTCGCGGGCGGAGAGCTGCTTGAGAATGCCGAACATCAGCTCTTGTTTGCGCATGGTCGAAGCGTTTTCGACCTGAAGCTCTTCGGCAAAAGAGACGAGCTCCGCCGGAGTCTTGGTTTTCAGTTCCTGGAGTTTCATTTCCTGCATACGGAATGTCCTATGGAAATCGGGCCAGCGGCGGGATTGGGGTGGCAGGATCGCTGGCGAAAGAAAGCGAGAAGTCGCAGGTCTTGGGCCGCGCGGGGCTTAACACCCCGGTCCCCGATGCATCAGCAGGCTCCAATCCATTGGAGCCAGAACTCAATTGCATCCGCCTACGTTCGGTGGGATGGCGCCAACATAAGAAAAGACCGCACTTTACGCAAGTGCAGAGCCGTATTGTGCACCGGCAACGTGCTCCGATCAAAACGGTTTCAGCACCACCAAAAGCACGATTACAACCATCAGCGCTGCCGGTATCTCATTGATTATTCGATAGAATTTAGCAGAGTGTCGGTTCTGATCGCGGCCGAAGGCTGCCATCCAGCGCGCCATAAATCCGTGCAATCCGGCCAACGCCAGCACGAGGACGATCTTGGCTTGCAGCCAGCCGCTCGCGAACCATCCGTAGTGAGAATCAGGACCAAGCCAGCCGAGCCATAGTCCCAGCGCAAACGCCAAGAACATCGCCGGATTGATGATGCCGCGCAGCAACCGGCGCTCCATCACCTTGAACGTCTCCGATTGCACCGAGCCCGGCTCGGCCGCGCAATGATAAACGAACAGCCGAGGCAGATAGAGCATCCCGGCCATCCAGGCGATCACCGCGATGATGTGAAAGGCGAGTATCCATTGATACATGGCCGACCGTGTCAGTTGTTGGCGCCGCGCACGCGCGCGACCAGTCGTTCGACGTGGGCGACCGGCGTTTCCGGCAGAATGCCGTGGCCGAGATTGAAAATAAACGGGCCGTTTGAAAACGCATCGAGGATGGCATCGACCGAGCGGTCGAGAGCAGCGCCGCCGACCAGCAAAGCGAGCGGATCGAGATTGCCCTGGACCGGCCGGCGCGATTGTATCTGCTCGCGCGCGAAGCCAAGCTCCACCGTCCAGTCGAGGCTGATCGCATCGACTGCGACATCGTTGAGATAGCGGTCGAGCTCGCTCGCCGCCCCGCGGGGAAATCCAATGATGTTCGCTTGCGGGATCTCGTTGCGGACCGCGGCGACAATCCGAGCGCACGGCTCGATGCACCAGCGCCCGAATTCCGCTGCCGGTAATACACCGGCCCAGCTATCGAAAATCTGCACGGCATCGACGCCGGCGTTGAATTGCCGGATTAGATAGGTGGCAGAGGCCTCCACCAAAATCTCGATTAACTGCGCAAATGCATCGGGAAACCGATACGCGAACAATCGCGCCGGAACCTGATCGGCGCTGCTACCGCCGGCAATCATGTAGGTTGCCACCGTCCACGGAGCGCCGCAAAAACCAAGCAGCGCAACCGTCCGCGGCAGTTCCGATTTTACTCGTTCGATTGCTTCATAGACGGGCTCGAGTCGAGCCTGGTCGATATGGCGCGGCAACCGCGCAACGGCTGCGATAACTTTGAGTGCGTCAAGTTTCGGCCCGACGCCTTCCTCGAAATCCACACGTTGACCCAGCGCGTGCGGAACAACCAAAATATCGGAGAATAGGATCGCGGCATCGAATCCGAAACGACGGATCGGTTGTAACGTCACCTCGGCCGCGGATTTCGGGTTGAAGCACAGCTCAAGGAAGCTACCTGACTTCTCACGGACCGCCCGATATTCCGGCAGATATCGTCCAGCCTGCCGCATCAACCAGACCGGCGGGATGGCTTCTCGTATCCCGGTCAGTACGCGACCGATCGGGTGGATCGGAGGATTTCCAGTCATGTCCCTTATTCTCTAACCAATCATTCTAATATAATCTGTTGTAGTTATTGGACGGTTGATTGGACTCGTTCCTATTTGCTCACACTCAATCCACGATCGACCCACATACGCACACTGACACGATCGAAAATCAATTTATGAGAGTTTGCCGCTTCTGGCGCGATTATTCCGGGTTGATGCGCTGAGTTATTTGGCCGCTATCCACATTTCACCGGTGCTCCGAAGACCGACCGGTCCGATGTCCCGGACGGTACGAGTGTGGATGGATTTGCAGCCGGATCCGCTATTATTCTTGCGCGGTACGGTGAGGCATGGCCTTCTCCCCACTGATCGACAGGTTATTCAATCCGCCGTGACCGCTGCGCCCAACCATTTTCATTTGCATCTGGTCTCCGACTCAACCGGAGAGACGCTAATTACAGTCGCGCGCGCGGCGGCGGCGCAATACACCAAAATCATCCCGGTCGAGCATGTGCATCCGCTGGTCCGTACCGCCAAGCAGCTCGATCGCGTTTTGAGCGAAATAAGCGAAGCACCCGGCATCGTGCTCTATACGCTGCTGCAACGGAACCTGGTCGACAAACTCGAAGGAAAATGCCGCACGCTAGGAGTGCCGTGCCTCTCGATTCTCGGTCCGGTGCTGAACCTGTTTCAGGCCTATCTCGGCGCCGAATCCACCCATAAGGTCGGCGCACAACATACGCTCAATGCCGATTATTTTCGCCGCATCGATGCGCTCAATTACACCATGTTGCACGACGATGGACAGCACGCCGACGATCTCGAAGAAGCCGACGTTCTCCTGATCGGTGTGTCGCGGACTTCGAAGACGCCGACTTCGATTTATCTCGCTAATCGCGGCGTGAAGACCGCGAATATTCCGCTGGTTCCCGGCCTGACGTTGCCGCCCGGCCTCGAAGATCTCAAACACCCGCTGGTGGTCTGTCTTTACGCATCGCCTGAGCGAATCGTGCAAATCCGGCAGAATCGCCTGCTCGGCCTGAGAGCGCATCGTCCCGACGACAAATACATCGATCAGCAATCGGTAGCTGAGGAAGTCGCCGCCTCACGGCGGCTTTGCGCCAAGCATAACTGGCCGCTGATCGACGTTACGCGCCGCTCGATTGAAGAGACCGCCGCCGGCGTGTTGGCGCTGCTTGCCGAACGCCGGCGGCACATGGCTTCATGAGCGATGGCGCTGTGGCTTGCCACCCAACCCCTCGTGCTTGCTTCGCGAAGCGCGGCACGCTGGACGATGCTCAAGGCTGCCGGCGTTCCGGTCGAATTGCATCCAGCGGACCTCGACGAGCGGACATTGGCCGCGAACGCCGCGTCGCAGCGGCCCGCCAGCATTGCGGCGTTGCTGGCAAAAGAGAAGGCCGCGGTCGTCGGGCGCGCACATCCCGGTCGTCTCGTGCTGGGCGCCGACCAGACGCTCGCGCTCGGCGCGAGCTCTTTCACGAAGCCGGCCGATCGTGGCGCGGCGCGCGAGCAGCTTCGTGCCCTATCCGGCAAGCGTCATGAACTTCACTCGGCGGTCGCTTTCGTGCAGGACGGGGCGGTATTGTTCGAACATGGCGACACTGCGCGCCTGACTATGCGCACGTTCTCCGACCGGTTCATCGATCTTTATCTCGATGCGATCGGCGAAGCGGCGACCACCAGCGTCGGCGCGTACCAGCTGGAAGGGCTCGGCAGCCAGTTGTTCGAACGAGTGGAAGGCGATTATTTCACGATCCTGGGATTACCGCTCATTCCGGCGCTCGATTTCCTTCGCCGGCACGGATGCCTGGCATCATGACTGCCGCCCGGCCTTTCATCCTCTGCCTCACCGGCTCGCTCGGCATGGGCAAGTCGCGGACTGCCGGGTTTTTTGCCGAACAGGGCGTGCCAGTCCACGATTCGGACGCGGTCGTGCATGCACTCTATGCGGGCGAAGCGGCGCCGCTGATCGAGCGGGCGTTTCCCGGCTCGACGGCCGGCGGCAAAGTCGACCGGCAGAAACTCGCCGGCATGGTGCTCGGCGATGCTGCGGCACTGGCCCGGCTCGAAGCCATCGTGCATCCATTGGTGGCGGCCGAGCGCGATAAGTTTCTTGCGCAGGCGAAGGCACGCGGCGCG
>JAGXAC010000221.1 GCA_019075925.1 Hyphomicrobiales bacterium
GGCGAAATCCGCGCCGTCGCATAACCGAGGCAAGCAGGGCACGATTGCCTCTGGCCAGGGGACTTACGTCGACGCTGCCGGGCCAGGAACGAACGCTGAAGAAATCGAACGGTGTGCCCATATCGAGCTCCTGACCATTGCGCGCGAGCGTGAGATCGACGGTCGAGCCGCGTGAATGGCCCGAACGCGACGCGATGTAGCCATCCCGGAACAACCTGCTTTTGTCCACGTCGGGATAAAACTCCCGCTTGCCCGCCGTGTCGCCGCGATCGCGCGCCCAGTTCACGAAATTTGCGACCGCCCTCACCGGCCGGTAGCAGTCGAACACTTTGAGCGTGAGCCCGCGTGGCGCGAGGTCGCGCGCCACGTCCGCCAACGCCATGGCGGCGGCATGGGTGAGCAGGCAGCGCGGCGCGTTGTATCCGTCGATCGGCCGGCCGACGAAGTTGTGCGCGCCGGCATAGCGCATCTCGACGATCAGTCCCGGCACGAGCATTGCGGCATCGACGAAAGCGGCCGGCGGCTGCTGCGCCGACAACGCCGGCGCGGCAAATGCGGCAAACGCGGTGGCGAACAACGTGGTTCTCAGTGCGGACACGCATTGACCTCGATCGTCACATGCGACAGGCCGGCCAAATCCTCCAGGCGCCACTTGTAAACCGACGGCGCCTGCGGCGCGTCGGACACGACCGACGCGATCACCGCAGTGTGGCCGGGACCGACCCGCCATAAATGAAAATCGGCGAGCCGGTCGCCGCCGGTCTCGATGCGCTCGCGGATGCGCAGCGCCAGCATCGGATCGGGGACGGTATCGAGGAGGACGCCACCGGCGGTGCGCACGAGGCTTACCGACCACGACAAGATAACGATCGCGCCGACAAGGCCGACAACGGGATCCATGAACGTCCAACCGAACATCCAGCCGAGCGACAAACCGCCAATGGTCAAAATGGAAGTCAACGCGTCGGCCAACACATGCACATACGCCGCCTGGAAGTTTGAGTCATGCGCATGAGCGGCACGGCTGTTCGCAGCGTGATCATGGTCGTGATCGTTCCCGCCATGACCGGGATCGTGCGAACCTCGCAGCAACCAGGCGCTGACCAGGTTGACGCATAAGCCGACCAGCGCGATCGGAATGACCTCGCGGAAATGGATGGTGACCGGATGCAAAAGCCGCAGCACCGCTTCGTAACCGACGCCCAAGGCAATCATCCCGAGAACGATCGCGCTTGCGAACGCCGCAAGCTCGCCGAATTTGCCGGTACCGAGGGAAAAGCGCGTGTCGTGCGCGTGCCGGCGGGCAAACAGATATGCCAATCCGGCGATCGCCAGCGCGGCGACGTGGGTACCCATGTGCCAGCCGTCGGCAACCAGGGCCAGCGAGCCGAACATCAGGCCGCCGACAATTTCGACGACCATCATGGCCGCGGTAAGCGCGACCACGCTCCAGGTGCGTCGCTCGTGATCGCCGTGGTGGGCGCCGAGAAAAGTGTGATTGTGCGTCCATGGCGCGAGAGAATGTGAGTGCACGTGGCACCTCGCTTTCGAAGCTGCACGGCAAAAATAGGAACAAACGCGATGTTACGCTATTACCGGCGCCCCAAGCCCTGGTGGCATTCCGACAGCCACTGGCCTTCGATCAGGTCTTGCGAATCCACCATGGTCGCGCCGGACACGACGGCTCGCGTCCATATCTTCGCCCGATAGTGATGCGCGCTCTCGAAGATGAATTCGCCGGATTGTTCCATGGCGGTCTCGCCGCGGCAGACCAATCGCCACCGGAGCTTGCTACCGTGCAGGGCGTGCTCGGCCGGCAAACAGCTAGAACTGTCAGTACCGGCCGCCGGTACGAATGTCGCAACCACGTCCTTGGCTTGAGCGGGGTTAAAGCAGCGCGAACTGACATGCGGCGGCCCCATCACCCCGCCGGTCACCGTGCGGCTGGCGATACGCCACAGGCCCGGCGCAATGCCTTCGGCGCAGGCGCCCGCGGCCGCAAACGCCAAGACCCCGGCCGACGCGGCGGCGATGAACACGAGGCGGCAAGGTCCGGGCATCGATCCTCATGATCCGGCGCGGAATTCGGCAGCGGCTGCGACCGGTGTTAACTCCGCGGTAACCATATACCCGGCACATTTTGCCGGGGAGGTAGTTCCGTTTCCACCGCAGCCTCAGGGGCAGCCTTGGACTCAAGCGCCGCACCTCTTCACCGTGCCGGTGGCCCTCCCGCCGCCGCGCAAAGCTTTGCAACACGTGACCGACGGGGTCGATCACCCGACATGACCGATGCAACTTCAGCGCCAAGCGGCGACGGGGCGTTGACGCTGACGCGGCTGGCCGATCTCGGCACCATGCTCCGGCGCAGCGACATCGCGCTGGCCGTCGGCATGATGGCCATCCTTGTCGTCCTCATCTTGCCGCTGCCGCCGCTGCTGCTCGACTTTTCGCTGGCCATCTCGATCACATTCTCCGTGCTGATCCTGATGACCTCGCTGTTCATCCAAACTCCGCTTGAATTCTCGGCTTTTCCCACCGTGCTCTTGATCAGCACCATGCTGCGGTTGGCGCTCAACCTCGCCTCGGCGCGGTTGATCCTGGCGCACGGCCACGAAGGCGCCAATGCCGCCGGCCACGTCATCGAAGCGTTCGGCCGTTTTGTCATGGGCGGCAATTTTGTCATCGGCATCATCGTCTTCACGATCCTGGTGATTGTGAACTTCGTCGTCATCACCAAGGGTTCGGGCCGCATCGCCGAAGTGGCCGCACGCTTCCACCTCGACGCCATGCCGGGCAAGCAGATGGCGATCGACGCCGACCTCTCCGCCGGACTGGTCGACGAAAAAGAAGCGCGGCGACGTCGAAAAAGCCTGGAAGATGAATCCGGTTTCTTCGGCGCCATGGACGGCGCTTCGAAATTCGTTCGCGGTGACGCCATCGCCGGCTTGCTGGTGGTATTGATCAACGTCATCGGCGGCATGGTGATCGGCATCTTGCAACAAGGGCTGAGCTTCGCCGAAGCCGCGCATGCCTACACCACGCTGACCGTTGGCGACGGCCTGGTGACCCAGGTCCCGGCGCTCATCGTGTCGATTGCGGCCGGCCTCCTGGTCTCGAAAGCCGGCGTCACCGGCGCGGCCGACAAAGCGCTGCTTAGTCAATTCTCCAGCTATCCGAAAGCGCTCGGCATGTCGGCTGCGGTGATGTTGGTGATGGCGCTATTGCCGGGAATTCCATTGATACCGTTCTGTGCGCTCGGCGGCGGCACCGGCGCGCTGGCATATTTGATCGACCGCCGCCAGAAGCGGACGCTTGCCGAGGAGGCGAAGAAGACGGAAGCCGCAAAACCGGCACCGGCCGAAGAGCCGATGTCGGCTACGCTGAAGATGGACGACCTCAAGATCGAGCTCGGCTATGCATTGCTGCCGCTGGTCAATACGCCCGACGGCGGCGATCGCCTGACCGAGCAAATCAAGGCGCTGCGCCGCTCGCTCGCCGCCGAAATGGGCTTCGTGATGCCGGCCGTGCGCATTCTCGACAACGTCCAGCTCGACGCCAACGGCTACGTGATCAAAATCAAGGAGGTCGAAGCCGGCGCCGGCAATGTGTGGCACGGCCAATATATGGTGATGGACCCGGCCGGCGGTCAGGTCGGCTTGCCGGGCATGCACACCACCGAGCCGACTTTCGGTCTGCCCGCCACCTGGATCGACGGATCGCTCAAGGAGGAAGCGACCGTGAAAGGCTACACCGTCGTCGATGCGGCCACCGTGCTCGCCACGCACCTCACCGAGCTGATCAAAGGCAATATGTCGGAACTGCTTTCCTACGGCGAAGTGCAGAAGCTCTTGAAAGAGCTGCCGAAGGAGCAGGCGGAATTGATCAAGGATATCGTCCCGGCACAGATCACGGTGTCCGGCATTCAGCGGACCCTGCAGATATTGTTGGCCGAACGCGTCTCGATCCGCGACTTGGCAGCCATCCTCGAAGGCATCGCCGACGGTTTGCCGGCGACGCGCAACCCGACGATGTTGGCCGAACATGTTCGCGCCCGCCTGTCGCGCCAGCTTTGCGCGCAGCATACCAGTCCCGCCGGCTACCTGCCGATCATCGCGCTCACCGCCAAGTGGGAGCAAGCTTTTGCCGAATCGATCGTCGGCCAAGGCGATGAGCGTACGCTCGCTATGCAGCCGTCAAAGCTCACCGAGTTCATCAACTTGGTGCGGGAAAAATTCGAACAGGCCGCGCGCGACGGTGAAGCACCGGTGCTGGTGACTTCGCCGGCCATCCGCTCGTTCGTGCGCGGCATCGTCGAGCGCTTCCGCGCGCAAACGAGCGTGCTCGCGCAATCGGAAATCCATCCGCGCACGCGGCTGAAAACCATCGCCAGCATCTAGAGCGGGATGGGATCTGGTTGAAGGTCATGCCCGCCCGCGCGTCGCGGGCATCCGCGTCAGAGATGCTGAATCGAAATAAAGACGTGGATGGCCGGAACCAGCCGTGACACGGCGCCACGTGCTGCTTGAGCCGGCATGCCAGCGGCGCGGAACAAAACCCCCGCTCACCCGTTATCACGGCTGTTCAAGCTTCGGTGAAAGCGCGTTTCCAAGGCGGTTGCCCGCACGTATCTGGAGGTGCAGGGCCGGCGGTATTTAGTCCGCAGGATATTCACGGTCGGCAGCCGAGAGAACGCAATGAACCACTCGATGTACAGCGCGGATCGCCGCACCCACCTCAAGATCGTGGTGATCGGTCTATTGTGCGCGATTGTCGTT
>JAGXAC010000040.1 GCA_019075925.1 Hyphomicrobiales bacterium
ATCCGGAAAAGTGGCCGCCGGTTTTCCGAACAGATCATGCTCCGCAAATAATCAGGCATGATCCGGAAAAGTGGCCGCCGGTTTTCCGAAAGTCCGCCCGACGTTCGCCTAATCCGCTTCGGAGATAAGCTTGGCCGGCCGGGCATGCGGCAGCGGCGGCCAGAACACCACGCGTACCCGGCCGATACCGGACGGAAAACGGTTAAGGCCGCGGCGGATTCGCCGCCGGCGTCCCTACACCGAAGACGTGATCCACTGCTCGAGCTTCTGCTTGGGTGCAGCGCCGACTTGACGCGAGGCGAGCTGGCCGCCCTTGAACAACATCAGCGTCGGGATCGACATGATACCGTATTTGGTCGTGGTCGCCGGATTCTCGTCGACGTTGAGCTTTACGATCTTGACCTTGCCGCCGAGCGAACTGGAGATTTCTTCCAGCGCCGGACTGATCATCCGGCAGGGTCCGCACCACTCCGCCCAGAAATCCACCACGACCGGCCCGGAGGCTTTGAGCACGTCCTGATCGAACGTTGCATCCGTCACTTTATCGACCATGGAAACCTCGCTGCTCGGGGGTAAATCTGGAAGGCTCACGGAACGTAAGAACGGCGTTGCAACCCGTCAAGGGAGCCTCACCCGACCTTCGCCGAGCCCATGATTTCCGTCAGTTTGGCGTCCATCGCCGCGTCGGGAACGTCGATGAGGCGCGGACCGGCGGTAAACAGGAGTGCGGCGCGAATCGTCCGATTCGGGTAGATTCGCGAAAGGACGATGCGGTAGAGCGCGAGCTGGACGATATAGGCCTGCGGAATCTCCGACGCCTCGCGGGGCATCGCCCGGTCGGTCTTATAGTCGGCGATCAGGACCGAATCGCGCGTCACAGCGAGCCGGTCGACCTGGCCCGATACGCCGATCGGTGTTGCGTCGTTACGGACGATGCGGCCGACAATCGGCACCTCGGCGCGGCTCCCCGGCGCAAACACAGCGGTGAAGTTCGGATCGTCGAGAATGCCAAGGATGCGATCGGCGATGGCGTTTTGCTCTGCCGCCGTAAAATCCTTTGCCGCGCCGTCGAGATAGCGCAGGGCCGCTTCCTTGCGGCGTTCCGGCGGAATATCGGGCAGCGACTGCATCAACCGATGCACAATGCGCCCGCGTTGCAGCGCGTTGGCGCGATCGATGGCGGAGCCGGGCGAGCGCGGCTCATGCGCGGTCTCTTGATCATAGGCCGACGACGGAGAAACGTAGACGGCCGGCGGCGCTACGGCGGATGCCGCTTCGCGCAGCCAGACCGGCAGCGCCGGCCGTTCGGCTTTTGCTTCCGGCTCGTTTGCAGAAGGCCGTCCCGCCGCTTCGGTTGCGGATTTGCGATAGCGCCAGACCGTCTCGCCGCCGTCCTTTTCCTCGACCAGCGAGTCCGCAAGCGGTGCGCGGACGAGATCGTACCAGCAGCCCGCCGGGCGGCCGCGCACGCCTTCCGCGGCGCAGACGATCAACCTGTCGGCGGCGCGTGTCATCGCGACGTAGAGAAGACGCCGGTACTCATTCTCGGCGTCGCGCTGAAAAAGCTGCCGTGCCGTCTGCACGGGCGCGACGTCGTCGACCTTGCGTCCGACCCAGATCAGCGGACCGCCGGCAAGCGTGAGCAGCCGCGGCGGCCGCGGTCCCGCCGGCGGTGTGACGGTGTCCGCAAGAATGACAATAGGGGCTTCGAGGCCCTTGGCGCCATGCACCGTCATGACGCGGACTTCATCGCGGCGGATTTCCATGTCGCGCTTAACCTCGGCGCGCGCGTCACGCAGCCACGCCAGAAAACCCTGCAGCGACGGCGCTTCGTGCCGTTCGTAATCGAGCGCGAGATTGAGGAATTCGTCGAGGGCGTCGTTCGCCTCCGGACCGAGCCGGGCGAGGAACCGACGTCGCCCGAGCCCGGCGCCAAGAACGCCGGAAGAAAATCCGAATGGCGCGACGTGACGCGCCTGATGCGCCAGCGTTTCGAGCCGCCGGCTCGCCGCGACGAATTGATCGCCGCGCTGGGCTGCCAGCGCGGAACGTAGAGTCTGCCGACCGCGGTTCGCGGCAATGTCATAAAGGTCCTGGTCGCTGAAACCGAACAGCGGGCTGCGCAGCACCGCCGCCAGCGCAAGATCGTCGTGCGGCAGCAACAGAGCGTCGGCCAGCGCCATCAGGTCCATCACCGCGATATGCTCGGTGAGCACGAGCCGGTCGGCGCCCGCCACGTCAACGCCTTCGCGCTTGAGCGCACGAATGATCGCTTCGAACAGCGAGCCGCGCTGGCGCACCAGCACCATGACGTCTCCGTAGCGCGCCGGACGGCGGTCAAGGCCGACCGGCGCGCGTGCATCGATAAGCTGCCGCACCGTGCGGGCAATCCGGCGCGCAAGCTTCACGCGCGGACTCGTCTCGCTCACCGCGTCGAACGGCGCGTCCCAGCCTTCGATCGGCTCGCGCGGCTCCGGCTTTATAGTGTCCCAGATTTCGACCAGGCCCGGCGGCGCATCCGGCAGCGCCATGTGGGGTGGAATACCGCCTTCGAAATCCGCAGTGACGCTCCCGGCGATATCCTTGAACACAATGTTCACCGCATCGAGCACGCTGTCGCACGACCGGAACGAATGTTCGAGCGTGCGGTATTCGAAGGCCAGGCCGCTATCTTCGTGCCGTTTGCGGAAGTATTTGCGCATCTCGCCGAATTCGGCGGGCGCCGCGTTCTGGAACGAAAAGATCGACTGCTTTTCGTCGCCGACCGCGAAGATCGTGCGTGTGTTAGGCCGCGCACCGGCGCCGGCGGTGAATTCCTCGACCAGCCGCTGAACGATTTCCCATTGCTTGGTGCTGGTGTCTTGCGCTTCGTCGATCAGGAGGTGATCGATGCCGAGGTCGAGCTTGTAGTGAACCCATGCGGCATCGGTATTGCGCAACAGATCGAGCGCCTTGTCGATGAGGTCATCGTAATCGACCAGCCCGCGGCGCTGTTTCTCGTTGCGGTACCGCTTGAGCACCTCCGAAGCGACAGTGATGAGAGCCGCGCTTCGTTCGCGGCAGCGAATAGCGTTGCGAAGCGCGCGCAACGGCAGGACGCGACTCTGTTCGTCGAGCAGCGTTTGCGCAAGTTCGCGCTGCGTGGCGGCGAATCCTCCGGTGAGCAGGTTGGGACGCGGCTGGAATTTGGCGTCGACGAAAACTTTCAGATAGGTCTCGACCTGTTCGCGGCCGCTCAAGCGCGACGCAAGCATCAGCCTTTCGCCTTGTTCTTGGTCGCGCGCCGAGCCGCCCTGACAGATCGCCGCGACCTTCGCCCAGGTCGACGATGGCAGGATCGGACCGTTGACGATCTCCTGCTCGACCTGCGCCAACGTCATTGTCGGGTCGGCGCCGAGCGCCGTTGACAGAGCGGCAAGCGCGGCATCCATGCCGCCGTGTTTTTCGATCCAGCGCCGGATCGTGTCGCCTTGCGCGATTGCGCCGCGCACGACTTCGCGGAAGGTCTGGTCGGCGCCGGCGGTCATCGCCACCGCAAGCGCAACGCCGAGCGGACCAGCCGGCGCCGCGGCGCCCTGCAACAGCACCGCCAGCGTCAGCGACTCCAGCAACTGCGTCCGCTCGGCTTCGTCAAGCACCGTGAAGCGCGCGGCGACATTGGCCTCGAACGGGAACTGATGCAGAAGCTGGGTGCAGAAGGCATGGATGGTCTGGACTTTCAACCCGCCCGGCGTTTCCAGCGCACGCGCGAATAGCCGCCGCGCCAAGATGCGCGCAGATGGGTTGCTCGGAAGTCCGGAGCCGCTAATCGCCTTGTCCAACCCGGCATCGTCGAGCTTGGTCCAACTGCCGAGCGTATCGAACACGCGCTTCGCCATGTTGGCGGCCGCGGCCTTGGTGAAGGTGATGCAGAGGATTTTTTCCGGCTCGACGCCCTTGAGCAGCAGGTTGATCACGCGCTGCGCCAGCACATGGGTCTTGCCGGAGCCGGCGTTGGCGGCGACCCATGCCGACACGTCCGGATTGGATACGTCGGTCTGCCGTTGCCGCACGACAAGCGGAATGTCGTCCGGCGTTCTCATTCGCCGCTCCCGTCGTCGTCTTCCTCACCGGCGCTGGTCCATTCCAGCACGCGGGCGAGATGATCGTAGTCGCCAAATTGCGTCGCCCACATCGGGTGTACGAGCGAGCGGTAGGGCGTGGCTTCGTCCGCGAAACGCGCCGCCAGTTCGCGGAGCTTCTGTAACGCGCGGTCGGCTTGCGAATCGGCGTCGCCGTTCCTGAAGTCGATAAATTTTGTATCGCCGGGCGGCTCGCCGCCCTTCACCAGAACGTAGGCGATATTGGCGACCGAGGATTGCGCGGGAATGCCGGGAAATCCGCCTTGGCGCAGGATCGCGGCCTCCAACGTGAGTTGCGGCGCGAGGCCAGACCGCACCTGCGGCTCGCTACGCGCCGAACCGGTCTTGTAATCGAAAATGGTGTAGCGGCCATCGCTGCTCCGTTCGATGCGGTCGGCAATACCGCGCAGCCGGAAGCTGCCGTTCGCCAGCGCGATGTCGTAACTGCCGGCGATCTCCGCATCGATGCTCGTCAACGCGGCACGGCGCTCGGTCTCCCAATTGGCAAACCAACGGGCGATGCGTTCGAAGCGCGGCCACCAGAACGCACGAGCCTCAGGATAATCCTCAATCTCGGCGAAGCGGCTGCGGCCGGCCGCAAGCAGATCGTCGATGAGATCGGCGACCGGCTTTGCCGTGAAGGTCCTGGCGAACTCCGCAATCGCGGCGTGGATGAAAGTACCGCGCTCCGCCGCGCCGGGCTCGGCGTCGACGGGATCGAGCGGCCGCAGGCGCAAGATGTGTTTGGCGTAGATCGTGTAGGGATCGCGCAGCCAGTTTTCGATCTCGGTGACCGAAAGCCCCTTCGGCCGCACGGCCGGCGGCGGCGTCGGCTCGGGCCGCGGTTCGGGCTTCACGATGTCCGGATGGTCGAGCGCACGTGCCCATGCGAGATAGGTTTCACCGCGTTTGATCGCTTCCGGCCATCGGCTACCGGCAACCGCGGCAAGGCGCTGGACAAAACGCGACGGAACGGTGGGCGCACCGGCAATCTTCGCTGAAAGCGTGAGGAATACTTCGCGCGCGCCGAGCGATTGCGCGAAGTCGTGCGCGGTCAGCCCAATCCGGCGCTCCGGCAGATCGAGCCCGAGGTCAAGCCGCATCGGCCGGCTCAGCCAGGCGTCGGTGCGGCTTTCCGGGGGCCAAGTGCCTTCGACCAGTCCGCCGAGCACGACGCGGTCGCTTTCAGTCAGGCGCGCTTCGAGCAGACCGAGAATGCGGACCCGCAGACCGGGACGTAGCGGACGGCGAACCACGCGGCCGCTCAGCACCGCGGTGAAAAGCTCGACATAATCCGACGCCGCGACGGCGAGGCTCCGGGCCGAAGTACTTGTTGTCAGTTCATCGAGCGCATCCGCAAGCTTGGCGCCGTCGGGCCCGATAAAGGCGGCCTGTTCACCGCCATGCTGGGACAACGCCGCCAGCACGTTGCGATGCCGCGCTGCAACCTCGCTCAACGAACGTGCCTTGTCGCCGAGCGTTTCCAGCGGCTCCAGCGCTGCCGCGAGCTTCGTGACGAGACTCTCCGCCTCGGCGATCTCGTCGCCGCTCAGACTTTTGCGGGGATCGGACGGATGCAACGTATCCTTGATCGTGCGCAGCGACTTCAACGCGCGGGCAAGACCATCCGACCCGCGGCTCGGGCGGGGACCGCGCAGCACGGCGCGCTCAAGACTATCGGTTGCGGATCGCTGGTCGCCGGCACCAAGCCGCAGCAGCGGATGTTTGAGCAGTGCCAGCAGCGTCACCGGTTCGAGCCCGGCGACCGCGGCTTGCGCGGCGAGGCGGGCGAAAATACCGGCTGGCGTCTCGGCGACCGGATCGCCGCCGGTATCTTCCACCGCGATATTCCATCGCATCAGCGCCGCGGCGACGCGTCGACCAAGCGAGCGGTCGGGCGTCACCAGCGCGGCGGTCCTGTTATCGTGCACCGCCTCGCGCAACGCGATGGCGATGGCGAACGCTTCCTCCTCGGCGTTGGCAGCCTCGATCATCGTCATTGAAGCGACCGCGGCATCGGCCTGCGCCGCAAACACCAAGTCGTTGGCCCGTTGCCGCCAGCGGTCGGTCTGCATGGCGGGCCGCATCGCTTCCGATAACAGCGTCTCGCGGCCATTCGCTTTCGCCAACGAGCGCACCGCACTGCGCGTGATGCCGATACGCGTCAGCAGCGCTTGCATGGCGAATTGCGGATGGCCCGGCGTCGCGGCGATCTTCTTCGTCTTGTGGCCGGCGATCAGCCGCCATGTCTCTTCATCGAGTTCGGTGTCGAGACCGGGCAGCACGACGGCGCCGTGCGGCAGGTGCGCGATCGTTTTGATCAGCTCCGCTGTCGCCGGAATCGAACCGGTCGAGCCGGCGGCGATCACCGGTCCGTCGGTCTTGCGGGCAAGCCGCGCGGCTTCGGCCTTGATCAGTGCGTCGCGCCGCTCGGCAGCTTCAACGCGATTATGCTCGCGCAGCATCGCCGGCCATGCTTCGCGCGCGATCTCGAGAAACTTCAGCGTTTGCTGCCAGTAGCGGTCGAAATCGTCCGGTACCAGTTCATCGAGCCGTTTCCACGGTACGCCCCGCGTCGTCATATCGTCGATCAGGCGGGCCAGATCGTCGGCCAGCGCGCAGGCGGCGGCCGGTGTCTGGGCGACGAGCGGCGCGCCGCTCTGTCCGTGCAGTCCGGGAGAGTTGGCCCAGTTGACGATGAGCCGCGTCAACAGCAGGCGGCGCTCGAGGCCGTCGAGCGATTCCGGCAGCGTCAGCGCGGCTTCGGCGACAGCGCCGGATGCCGCTTCGGCGAACACGATTTCATCTTCGTCGATATCGCCGATGGCGACGATGCGCGGCAGAATCGCGGCATCGTCGCCCAGCACATCGAGAAAGCCGTCGCGTGCCAGCCGGCAGGCGCGCCGCGTCGGCAAATAAAGGGTCGCCGACGCCATCGCCAGTGGATCGCGGACCGCCGGCAGGCCGAGCTTGCCATTGACGAGGGCGTCGATCAGCGTCGGTAGAAACGGCGCCGACGGCGGTATGGTGAAAACGCGAGCGGCCATTGCGATGTTTCGAGTCACGGTTTGCCGCGATGCCGCGTCTGCGGGCATCAGCGAGGCGGCACGACCGATTTGTGCAGCGTTCTAACGGGCAGCGAGCGCCGCTTCCGCGGCCGCGACCGCCTCCGGCGTGCCCACATGCATCCAAACGCCTTCCAGGCGCAAGCCGAACAGCCGCCCGGCGGCGCCGGCGCGATCGAACAGGGTTGTCAGCGGAAAGGCGCCGTCGGGTGCACCGGCAAACAGGGAGGGCGTGAGGATTGCGGCGCCGGCATAGACGAAAGGCACCACTTCGCCTTCGCCTCGGCGGCGCACGCGGCCGTCGGCCAGCATGGCGAAGTCGCCGCGGCCGGCATAGCCGATCGAACCGGCGGTTGGCGCCAGCAGCAATAAGGCGTCCATCGCTTGTGGATCGAACGCGTCCGCCAGCCGCGCGACGTTTGATTTGACGCCGTCGAGCCAGACAGTGTCGCTGTTGACCAGAAAAAAGGCAGCGTCGCCCAACAACGGCAGCGCCTTTTTGATGCCGCCGCCGGTACCCAACAATACCGACCGCTCGTCGGAAATAACGATTTGCGGACGGGTGCGAGCGGCAAGATGCTGCTCGATCGCGTCGGCGAGATGATGCACGTTGACCACCGCGCGCTCGACGCCGGCATCCGCCAGGCGATCCAGGCAATAGTCGATCAGCGATTTGCCGCCGATTTGCACCAGCGGCTTGGGGATATGACCGTTGTGCGGCCGCATCCGCGTGCCCAGGCCGGCGGCGAGCACAATCGCGCTTTTCGGCATCATGGCGTCCCCCGCCCGACCCTCAATACTTGCCGATTCGCCCTATCATAAAGCATCTCGTGGCAGCACGTGGGCGGCGTACCAGGTCGCCAATGGCTCGAGCGCAGGGTGCGCCAGCGACCGCTGCAAATAGCCCAGCAAGCGAGGGACATGACGCAGATATTGCGGCTTGCCATCGCGCCGGTTGAGGCGGGCGAAAATGCCGAGAATCTTGGTCGCGCGTTGCGCCGCCAGCGTGGCATAGCAAAGCGCGAACGCGGCGGCGTCAAAACGCCGGTCGTCGGCGCGCCGCGCATTGACGTAGCGGCCCAGCAGCGTCACTTCCAGGTCCTCGGGAATATCGACGCGGGCGTCCTGCAACAGCGAGGCGACGTCGTAGGCCGGCGGCCCGATCAGCGCATCCTGGAAATCGAGCAGGCCGACGCGTGCGACGCTGTCGCGGTCGGCGAGCCACAGCAAATTGGGAGAGTGGAAATCGCGCAGCACCCACGTTGCCGGCGCCGCGATCACCGGCTCGAGCGCCGCACTCCACAATGCGACGAATTCCTCGCGCATCAGATCGCTCGGCGCCGCGGCGCCGATCAGATACCAATCGAGCAAAAGCTCGGCTTCGATCAGGAACGCGCCGATGTCGTAATGCCGCAGGCAGTAATCGAGATCGGGCGCGACCGGCAGCACATCGGGCAATTTCCGGCGATGCAGCGACACCAGGAGATCGACGGCCGCCTCGTAGCGGACCTCGATCGGCGCCGGCGGGTTGCCTTCGACGATCAAATCACCGCCGAGATCTTCCATGATAAGGAAACCGCGATCGAGATCGGCATGCATAATCGCGGGCGCCGACAGACTGCGATCGCGCAAGCCACGGGCCATGGCGACGTACGGCACGATGTCTTCGGCCAGATGAGCGATGGCGCTGTAGGGCTTGCCGCCGCGCACTGGTGGGCCATCCGGCCGCCGCGGCGCATTCATCAGGATTGCGGTCTGATCGGCGAGCTGCAGACGTTCGAAAATACGCGTCGAGGCGTCCCCAACCATGCGCCAGCGCAGCGCTTCGGCAAATCCGCTCTCTTCGAGGAATGCGCGCAATTGCTCCATGCGCTCGACCCGGGCGCCGAACGCGCCATAGCCGACAACTCGCACATTGCGCGCTTGGGAATCGAGCTGCGGCGCGAGCGTAAAGGTAATGTCGAGCCGGTCCGGCGGCAGGAAGCCGGCGGCGCGATCCGGCCATTCCAGCACCAGGATGGAACCCTCGGGCAGGTCGTCAAAGCCGAGTTCGCCGAGTTCGGCCGCGCCCGAGAGTCGATATAAATCGGCGTGCACGAGCACAAAGCGCGGCAGCTCGTAGCTTTGCATAAGGGTGAAGGTCGGGCTCGCCACCTCGATCGTCTCATCGCCGCCGAGATGGCGGATTAGCGCACGCACGAAGGCCGTTTTGCCGGCGCCAAGGTCGCCCGCCAGCGTCAGCAGATCGCCAGGCTCGAGCGCGGCGGCGACGGCGTTGGCGAAACGCACCGTCGCCTGCTCGTTCGGCAGACTAAGCGAAAAACTGGCGCCGGCTGCGGCCGCTGGAAACATCGCGCTTCAGCCGTGCATGGCGACGACGACGCAGCAAACGCCCCAGAACAAGCAATACTCAAAGCCGCCGAGCTGCCAGAGCCATTTGCCGCCGGTGTGGCGCCACACCGCCCAAGCGGCAACCAACAAAAATACCGCTTCCAGCAGCGCGACATAACGGGTGTGGATCGCAAACACCATCCCGATCGTGCAAATCGCCTCGATCACGCTGCAAGAAAAAACCCACAACTTGACGGGGTAGAGCCGAAAATCGTCGTAGATCTTGTAGGTCAATTCGAGATTACTCACCTTGGCGAAAAAATGCGGCAGCAGGAACAGGCCGCAAATGAGTCGTAGGATGTTGAACTCGTTCGTCAGGTCGAAATTCTGATGAAAACTCATGCCCGCCTATGCTGGATGGTTCGCTGGCGCGTGACCTTTTCGGCAAGCCGCCATCCGCTTTTCCGGTGGAATAAAGTACCTGCAACCACGCGGCATCCCCGATTGCGAACTTTAAATCCAAAACCGCACGAGAACCATAGTCGCCAGTGTCCCCTTTTGAGTCCGAAGTTCGCGTAACAATGTGCCGCCAGGGTTTTGCACACTTCGGAATCGAGACGCTAGGCCGCCGTCTGTTTGACGGCAGCACCAAGCGGAAAACTCACTGTCACCGTGGTGCCTTCGCCGACCACCGAGGCAATCTCGACCGAACCGTCGTGCAGTTCGACAAATGAACGCACCAGCGACAGCCCGATACCGGTTCCTCGATGGTGCACGCCGAGCGAATTGGTCTCGAACCAGTCGAATACTTTTTCCAGCATGTCCTGGGGAATGCCCGGCCCACGGTCGGTGACCGAAAAGACCACTGCGTCGCCGCGCCGGGCCGCGGAAAAAGTGACGGTACCGCCGGGCGGCGAGAAATTCGCCGCATTCGCCAGCAGGTTGAACAAAATCTGGCGAAGCCGCCGCTCGTCGGCGTTGAAGCTGCCGATGTCATCCGGCGCCGCGATGTCGAGCACCAGACCGGCGTTGACGACGCGATCCTGAATGCCTTCCGCCGCCGCCGTCATGGCGCTGCGGATATCGACCGGCCCAACGTTGAGATGCATGCGGCCGGCGTCAATGGTGGCAAGATCGAGGATGTTGTCGATCAACGCCAGCAACGTGTTGGTGGAGACCGTGATGTAATCCAGATAGTCGCGCTGCTTGGGCTGCAACGGTCCGACGTTCGGATCGCCGAGCAAATGCACGAAGCCGATGATGTTTGTCAGCGGCGAGCGAAGCTCGTAGGAGACATGATGGACGAAATCGATTTTGATCTTGTCGGCATCCTCGAGCGCCTCGTTGCGTTCGCGCAACGCCCGCTCGACGTTGACGGAATCGGTGACGTCGTGGAACGTCGCCAGCGTCGCACCCCCCGGCAACGGTACGGTCGTGCAATCGACGACGCTGCCATCGCGCCGCTCGAGCCGCCCGGCAATAGCTTCGCGACTGTCGATCGCGGTCACCACCCGGCGTAGCGCCTGCCACGTCGGGTCGTCGCCGTGCAGCGGCTGGCAGGCAATCGAGATGGTCTCGATGTGCGGGCGCTCGGCCAGCATCTGCGGCGATAGCTCCCACATACGGGCAAACGCAGAATTGAACAAACGTACGCGGCCGTCGCTGGCGAACACGGCGACACCTTCCGCAAGATTGTCGAGCGTCTCGCCCTGGACGCGGATCAACTCCTCGAACCGCCGCTCGAGATCGAGCCGTTCGGTCACATCGTCGAACAGGTACGTCACCCCGCCATCCGGATTGGGCGTGGTGACCACGCGTAAGGTGCGCCCGTCCGGCAGATGCCACGATTGCTCGGTAGCTTCCAGCGCGCGGTAGGCGGCATGCAACTGCGTCTTCCATTGACGAAAGTCTCGCTCTTCGGGAAGCTTGTTGGCCGCCCGCAAGAGTTCGAGCAAGCTTGAATCGGTTGGGCGCTGTTCGAGTTGGGACGCGTCGAAATTCCACAGCGCGCGGTACGCGGCGTTGTAGAAGATCAGCTTCTGATCGGCGTCGAACATGGCGACGCCGGTCGACAACCGATCAAGCGTCCGCCGGTGCGCGTCGACCAAGCGGGCGAGCGCATTGCGCATGCCCTCGGCTTCGGTCGCGTCGATGCCCAAGCCGGCGCTGCCGGTTTCGGTTTGGAAGTCGAGCACATCGAAGCTGCGCCGCGCGCCGGCCACCACCGCCGGAAGCCGTCCGGAATAGGCGCCATCGGTAATGCAGGCGCGCGCGATATTCGCGCGTGCTCCGCTGTCGAGAAGCTCAAGCCCGCGTTCGACCGCGTCGGCGGCATCGCGCGCTTCGACCGCGCGCGCATAGGCGGCGTTGACGAAGGTGAGCCGTCCGGCCGTATCGCGTGTCCACACCGGCGACGACAGCCGCTCGATCAAGGTGCGCAGCGAAGCGACGTCGCGCAACAAAGTCTCGTGCCGTCCGGCCAGATCGAGGAGTTCGCGCTTGACGCCGCTGGCATCCTTGAGGCGAAGCACCGCGCGGCCGGCGATGGCGCGGCCCAATGCCTCGATCGGATGGCCGTTTAGCGCGGTGAACGCCATCGAGAAAGGTTCCCCGCGCGCACGCAACGCGTCGACGGCCCGTTCGATGCCGGTCGCCCTCGCGGCATCGAGCCACGAACCAAACGCCAGCACCCGGTGCGGCGCGCCGGCGCCGACGATCGCCGGATCGCCGTCGATGATCGGCTCGTCCGAGCCCGCCGGCCAGTCCACCATCACCTGCGGTTCGGTCAGCAGCAGGGCGTTGGCGCGATCGAGGCCGTCGCGCAGGGCGGCGATCTCGTCCTGCGAAGACGCCTCAAGCCGTTGCAGCCGGGCGCGCGTGCGCCGGAGCAGGATCGACGTGACGACCGCGAACAGCAAAAGCCCGACCAGCAGCACGAGCACTGCAAGCTCGTGATTGTCGATGCGGCGCGAGGCGCCGGCTACCAAATCGTGCAAGGCCAGGCGGGGCCTATCCTCGGCGAGCGCCGGGATCGGCAGGAGCGCGCCGACGGAGAGAACGAATCCGCCGAACCACGGACGAGCAAAGCTCCCGCTCCTCCGGATCGTGTCCGGCATGCCCCTTCGCCTCTGCTGGCTTCATCCGCCATCGCCAGCGGGTGCATCGCGGCGAACCCGCGAATCGTGCCGACTTTACTCTCAAGCGGAATCGCGCCGAAAGAGTCCAGATCGTGAACGTGGGGATGTGGCCGAATTCCTCTTAATCGGACGGCTTAGTGTCGCCCGCCCGGCCGAGACTTTCCGCCTGGTGGGCCATGTCGGCAAGGTTGATCCGGCTCAACGCCGAGCCGAACTCCGCTTCGGCCGCCGACAACGCGGGAAGCACCACCTTGTCCATGATCTCGGAGCCGGCCCCGTCGGCGAAACCGTCGACCGTGCCCGCCGCGCGCAGAATATCGTTCGCCGTCACCCGCGAACGATCGCGCGCCAACTCATAGCCGCCGCGCGGGCCGCGGATGCCTTTAAGAATACCGTCGCGCACCAGCGACTGCAGTACGCTCTCAAGGTGCCGCGGCGGCAGGCTATGGCGGGCCGCCAGCGTTTTGGCCGAAACCGGCCGGCCTTCGCCTTGCAGCGCGATGTCGATGACGGCAGCGATAGCAAGAAGGGCTTTGTGCGGAAGCAATGGCATTCAACGGAAACGTCGTACCGGAGGAATGGTTCGCGAGCGCAGGCAACCATCACGCTAACCGCATGGCCGATCTGCCGTTTTCCAATCACTCATTTTTTAATCGGTGCCGGTGGAACCAAAACCGCCGGTTGCCCGCGCCGTCGAGTCGAGATGTGTCGCTTCGACAACCGAGGCTCGTGTCAAAGCTGCAATCACCAATTGCGCAACCCGCATGCCGCGCCGAACCAGGAACGGCTCAGAACCGAGATTCACCAAGATGACCTGCACTTCGCCGCGATAATCGGCATCGACGGTCCCGGGCGCGTTCAAAACGGTAACACCGTGCTGCAGCGCCATGCCGGAGCGCGGCCGCACCTGCCCCTCGTATCCCGCCGGCAACGCGAGCGCGATCCCGGTTGGGATGGCCGCGCGCTTGCCGGGCGCGATCTCGACCGGCGCGCCGTCCGGTACCGACGCGAGAAGGTCGAGACCGGCGGCTTGTGCGCTGTGATAATCCGGCAACGGCAAGTCGGCACCATGCGGCAGCCGCATGATGCGTAACTGGACACGCGTGTCGCCGCTCATCTTTTGATGTCCGCAATTGCCGCAGCCACCCGTTCGATCAATGAATGGGCCACGTCGTCCTTCGATTGCGGCGGCCATGACTCGACGCCCGCGGCGGTGACAAGATGCACGGTGTTACGATCGCCGCCCATGATTCCGGTCGCCGGCGAGACGTCATTGGCGAGGATCCAGTCGCAACCTTTCTTCTTGAGCTTGGCTTCGGCGTTGCCGATCACATCGTCGGTTTCGGCGGCAAATCCGATCACCAGACGCGGTCGGCCGGATTTCCTGTGCGCGACCGTGGACAGAATATCCGGGTTTTCGGTCAGCGCGATGGTCGGCGGGCGGCCGTGTTTCTTGATCTTGCTGCCGCTGACATGCAGCGGCCGCCAGTCGGCCACGGCGGCGGCGAAAATGGCGACGTCAGCCGGCAACGCCCTTTCCACCGCAACAAGCATCTGTTGCGCGGTCTCGACATGGACAACCGTGACGCCGGGCGGATCGGGCAAGTTCACCGGGCCACTGACCAGCACCACGTCGGCGCCCGCCGCGGCGGCCGCTCCCGCGATAGCGTGGCCCTGCTTGCCGGACGAACGATTGGCCAGAACTCGCACCGGATCGAGCGGCTCACTGGTCGGCCCTGACGTGATCAGCATGCGCCGGCCGGCCAGCGCGCCGTCTGCGTGCAGCATCGCCACGGCCGCGGCCGCGATCTCCGCCGGCTCGGCCATGCGCCCGGTGCCGGCCTCGCCGCGTTCGGCCATCTCGCCCGCATTCGGACCGACGAGACGGACGCCATCCGCCCTGAGCTGCGCCAGATTGCGTTGCGTCGCCTTGCCCGCCCACATGCGAGGATTCATCGCCGGCGCAATGAGGATCGACCGATCGGTCGCAAGCAACACCGCAGTGGCGAGGTCGTCGGCGTGCCCGTGCGCCATCTTGGCGATCAGATCGGCGGTCGCCGGCGCGACGACAATGAGGTCGGCATCGCGCGCCAGCCGGATGTGGCCGACGTCGAATTCGCTCTGCGGATCGAACAAATCGACATAGGCACGCTCGCCGGCGAGCGCGCCGGCGGCGAGCGGCGTGACGAAATGCTGCGCCGCGCGGGTCAGCACGCAACGCACGTGCGCGCCGCGATCCTGCAAGCGGCGAATGAGATCGAGCGATTTATAGGCAGCGATGCCGCCGCCGATAATGAGAACGACGCGCATCGCGGCAGTCTGGCGCGCCGGATCGACCGGAGCCGCGCCGGCGTGAGCAAGCTCGGCGGCGCCGGCAAAGCTGTCGGCGTCGGCGGCTGCGCTGCGCAGGATGGTGCGCACTTCGTCCTCGACCGAGCGGCCGTTCTTGGCGGCGCGCAGGCGCAGGCGCCGTTTGAGCTTTTCATCGAGCTGGCGGACGGTGAGACTGGCCATCGGCTTCCCGCGGGATCGCGGGCAGCCTAGCAGCCCGGTGATTGCATTGCAATCAGTGCAATCACCGCATCAGGCGGAGCGCAATCCACAACAGCAGCGCCGCGATCGCCCAAAGCGCAATCGCCGACCAGCGGGTGCGTCGCGCTTCGGTCTTGTCGAGTTCGGCAATGGACTGCGGCGACAACACCAGACCGTCGCGGGTCGCTTCATCGAGCTGATCGAGCACGCGCGCCCCGCGCGTGAGCACGCCGGGCACCCTGCCGATAAAGCGGCCCAGTTCGCCGGCGCCCTCGACCGCCCCTTCGAGCTTGCCGGCCGGACCGAGATGCCGTGTCATCCACTCGCGCACCACCGGCTCGGCGGTGGTCCAGATGTCGAGCTTGGGATCGAGCGATCGCGCCACGCCTTCGACGACCACCATGGTTTTCTGCAACAACAGTAGTTCCGGCCGGGTGCGCATGTCGAATAGGCCGGTGACCTCGAACAGCAGCGTCAATAATCGCGCCATCGAGATATCTTCGGCGGTCCGGTTGTGGATCGGCTCGCCGATAGCGCGGATTGCCTGCGCGAAGCTTTCAACCGAATGCGTCGACGGCACATAGCCCGCCTCGAAATGCACCTCGGCGGCGCGGAGATAGTCGCGGGTGATGAACCCGTACAGGATTTCGGCAAGAAACAGCCGCTCCTTGACGCCGAGCCGGCCCATAATGCCGAAGTCGACCGCAACGAGACGGCGCTCGTCGTCGACGAACAGATTTCCCGGATGCATGTCGGCATGAAAAAAACCGTCACGCAGCGCGTGGCGCAGAAAGGTCTGGATCACCACGCGTGCAAGCTCGCGGAGATCAAAACCCTTGGCGACTAGCCGCGCGCGATCCGAAAGTGGCGTGGCGTCGATCCATTCCAGTGTCAGGACCTCTTTGCTGGTGCGGTCCCAATCCACCGCCGGCACGCGAAAATCCGGATCGTCCTTGGTGTTGTCGGTCATTTCCGACAGCGCCGCCGCTTCCAGACGGAAATCCATCTCGACCGTCACCGAGCGCCGCAAGGTATCGACCACCTCGATCAGCCGAAGCCGGCGCGCCTCGGCGGAAAAATCTTCCGCACACTGGGCGGCGAACATGAAAGCGCGTAAATCGGCGTGGAAACGCCGCTCAATACCGGGGCGGAGCACCTTGACCGCGACGGCGCGCGAACCGTTCGCGGTGGCGACCTCGGCACGATGCACCTGCGCAATCGACGCGGCCGCGACCGGCGGGCCGAAGCTGCGGAACGCGGCGCTGACCGGGCGGCCGAGCGAGGCGGCAACCACGGCCTCCGCTTCCTGCTGCGGAAAGGGCGGCATCCGATCCTGCAAATGCTCGAGATCGCGGGCGAGCGCCGGGCCGACCACGTCCGAACGGGTAGCCAGAAACTGTCCAAGCTTGACGTAGCTCGGGCCGAGCCGGGTCAGGGCGGCGGAAAGGCGCGCTTCGGCGGGGCTGCCGGACGAGCGTTCGAACAGGCGCGCGATGCGCACCAGCGGACGCGCCGCCGGTGGAATGATCGCCGGATCGATCGCGCCGAAAACGCCCTCGCGGGCGAAGATGAAGCCGGCGCGACCAAACCGCAGCAGTTGCGCGGGAGCGGAGATCACAAACGCCAACCCGAATGCAGCGTGACGATGCCGCCGCTCATCGGTCGAAACGAAACGCGAGCGAAGCCGCAGGCGCGCAGCATCGCCGCGAACGCTTCGGGCTTCGGAAACCGGCGGATCGATTCCACCAGATAGCGATAGGACTCTGCATCGCCAGCCACGGCGCGGCCGAGCGCCGGAATGACGTTGAACGAATAGAAATCATACAGCCGGTCGAGGCCCGGCACGGTGACGGCGGAAAATTCCAGGCAAACGAACCGGCCGCCCGGCCGCAGTACGCGATACGCTTCCGCCAGCGCCTGCTCGATCCGCGGCACGTTGCGGATGCCGAACGCCACCGTCGCGGCATCGAAGCTGCGGTCGGCAAATGGCAACGATTCAGCGTTGGCCTCGGTGAAGGCGAGGACTTTTCCGAGTTGGCGGCGCGCGGCGCGTTCGCGCCCGACCGCCAACATATCGGCGTTGATGTCGCACACCACCGCGCGCGTCGCTTCGCCGCCGGCTTCGACGACGCGCGTAGCGACGTCGCCGGTGCCGCCGGCAATGTCGATCAGCGCGAACGGGCGGGTTTTCGACGGATTGACCGCGGTGACCAGGGCATCCTTCCAGGCGCGGTGCAGCCCGAACGACATCAAATCGTTCATCAGGTCGTAGCGCCGCGCCACGCTGTGGAACACGCCGTCGACCAGCGCCTGCTTGTCCGCAAGCGGCACCTGCCGCGCGCCGAATTGGGCTGTTTCCATCATCGCACTCTACTACGCTGCCCTATCGGCCAAACCATAGCGTGCCGGCGCGAGCGGCGCTATGTCTTGTCGTATTAACCATTTAATCCGCCAATGCCCGAACTCCCCGAAGTCGAAACCGTCCGCCGTGGACTTGAGCCGGCAATGCAAGGCGCGCGCTTCGCCAAGGTGGAGGCACGCCGCGCCGATCTGCGCTGGCCGCTGCCCGCCGATTTCGTCCGGCGCCTGACCGGCAAGACCGTTACCGGCCTGGGCCGGCGCGCGAAATACCTGCTGGCCGACCTGTCTTCCGGCGACGTGCTGCTGATGCATCTCGGCATGTCCGGCTCGTTTCATGTTTTTCAGAACGCCGGCGGCAAAAAGCTTGCGCGCTACTATCACGAGCGCGCGCAGCACGCGGCGCACGATCACGTGGTGTTCCACATGTCGTCGGGCGCGATCGTCACCTTCAACGATCCGCGCCGCTTCGGCTCGATGAAGATCGTGTCGCGCTCGAAGCTCGACGCCGAACCGCTGCTGAATCGTCTCGGGCCAGAGCCGCTCGGCAACGCGTTCGATGCCGCCATGCTGGCGCACGCCTGCCGAGGCAAGAAGACGAGTCTCAAGGCGGCGCTGCTGGACCAGCGAGTCGTCGCCGGCCTGGGCAACATCTATGTCTGCGAGGCACTGCACCGCGCGCATCTCTCGCCCAAGCGGATCGCGTCCACGATTGCCGACCGCGGCGGCGCACCGAACGACCGCGCCGTGCGGCTGGTTGACGCCATCAAGGCCGTGCTCAACGACGCAATCAACGAAGGCGGCTCATCGCTGCGCGACCATCGGTTGACCAACGGCGAACTCGGCATGTTTCAGCATCGGTTTCGGGTCTACGACCGCGAGGACGGCAAATGCCGCACCCCCGGCTGCGGCGGCACGGTCAAACGGATCGTGCAAAGCGGCCGCTCGACCTTCTATTGTCCGGTATGTCAAAAATAGCCTTCTGGACGCGAATTCCGGAATTGGACCATTAGCGAACGAAACGCCGAGAGCAGCACATGGCCTACGAAACCATCATCGTCGAAACCCGCGGCAAGATCGGATTGATCCGGCTCAACCGGCCGGCCGCACTTAATGCGCTCAATCGCGCGCTGATGCGCGAATTGACGCAAGCGCTCGAACAGTTCGAGACCGATCCCGCCATCGGCTGCATGGTGATCACCGGCTCGGACAAGGCGTTTGCGGCCGGCGCCGACATCAAGGAGATGGCCGATAAGACCTTCGACGACGCTTTCCTTGGCGACTTTGCCGCCGACTGGCATCGGGCCGCGACCGTGCGCAAGCCGGTGATTGCAGCGGTGGCCGGCTTCGCGCTCGGCGGCGGCTGCGAACTGGCGATGCAATGCGATCTCATCATCGCCGCCGACAATGCCAAGTTCGGCCAGCCGGAAATCAAGCTCGGTATCATTCCGGGCATCGGCGGGACACAGCGCTTCACCCGCGCGGTCGGCAAGGCCAAGGCGATGGACATCATGCTCACCGGGCGGATGATGGACGTGCAGGAGGCCGAACGTGCCGGCCTCGTCGCCCGCGTCGTGCCGCTCGCCGGCCTGCTCGACGAGGCGATGAAGGTCGCCGACACCATCGCGTCGATGTCGCTGCCCTCGGTGCTGGCGGCGAAGGAAGCGGTCAATACCGCGTTCGAAACGACGCTAGCCGAGGGCGTGCGTTTCGAGCGGCGCGTATTTCACTCGCTATTCGCCACCGCCGATCAGAAGGAAGGCATGAGCGCTTTCGTCGCCAAGCGGCCGCCGAAATTCACCAACAAATAAAAATCGCAAACAAATAATCGCAGGCGCGGCCGCTGCGCGCATAGCACGCCGGCGTCAGCGGTTCGCTGCCGCTGCGGTTCCGGCGGCGGCGGCTTCGGTGCTTGCCGCGGAATAACGGGCGAGGAACAGGTTGAGCCGCTGTTGCCACATCGCCACAAACGCCGCCGAGGTTATGCGCTCGACCGACTTCCAGGTCTCCTTCACGCGCGGAAGGGTATTTCCCCAAACCGCGCGCTTGCACCATTTTTCGCCTTTTTCCTTGCCCTCGTCGGTCGCGCACATCGACTTCCAGGCGATGCGTTCCGGGTGCGCGACGTGCTCGGCGGCGCCTTGCCAGCCCTGCTGATGGATCAAATAGAGATCGCTGAACGTCGGCTTTTTGTGGGTGTCCCATTCAAACAGATCGGCCTCGGTGAGGAATTTGTAGGCTGCGGCAATCGCGTTGTCGCGGGCGTCGAGGATGTCGCCGGAGCCGTATTTCTCGAATTCGTAATGGCTGAGCTGGAATAGACCGATATACGATCCGGTGTGCTGGGTCGGATCGAAGCCGGATTCGATCTTGGCGACGGCCTTCATGAAATTGGCATCCATCCCGAAGGCTGCGGCGGCGCGCTTGACCTCCTCGATCGGCGTACCAACGGGCACGTCCTTCAGCGACGCCAGCACAAGATCGGCGGGCTTCTCGGGAAGCGGGATTTCGGCATACGGATAGTATTTGATGTAGGAAAGCTTCGAGGGCGCGGGCGGGGTGGAGACCTGCGGCACTTGGCGTTCATTCTCCAGTCGAGCTTGATCCTTGCTGTGGTCGATACTCGCCGGCGCGGGCGACGTTTCACTTCGATCAGCGGCGGGCGGCACGAGTGCAGGCGATCTGCGCGGATCGCGCGCTGCCGGCATCGAAGACAACGGCACCGGCGTTGCCGCTTCCACGCTTGTTGTCACCGACGCGGTGGCGAGCGGCGGAGCCTCGATGACCGCCTGACGCGCGGCGGCAAAACCGATCGCCACGGTGAGCGCGCCGGCAACGATAACGCTGCTTCGCTGGAAGGCGTTGAGCGGACCCCGGCCGTCGAGGGCCTGGGACCGCTTTTGAGTGCCGCGAAAAACGACAACGGTCATTGGCGCACACAAATAATCCGCAGCACCGATTGCGCGGCAGCGGCATGTTCGGTTTCGGCCGCATCCGGCACGATGCCTTGCGCCCGCAGGAAAGCCCGGATGGTGGCAGCCGGCACCAGAGCCGCGGCAGGCGCGGCGGGCGCGTTGGCAGCGAAAACAGCCGGCTTCACGTCAACCATTCCGGCCAGAACTCCATGCGTATCGACGGCCGCAGCGCCGGAGAATCCCGGCTTCGGCGCCGGATCGATTCCGCGCGCCGTCAGGTGCGCCGTGCTGCCGGTCGCGATTGCAGAACCCGCCTGCGCAAGCGGGTCGGCAACGCCGATCACAGTGAGGTCACCGCTGTCGTTGTCCTCGCCGAACTGTACCGGCACGAGATTACGCACGCCGTAGAGATGGATGAGCGCAAGATCGCCCGTCTGGTCGGCGGCAAGACGGACAGCATGCCCGAACGGCGGCACAGTAATGATCCGGCAGTCGGCGGTGACGTGCGCCGGCGCAATCAGGTCGCCACCGGCATCGACCACGATCGCATTGCCGTATTCAACCGCGCGCCGCAGTTCCGGCGGCGCCGGCGCGTTCGGATCGGGAAAGGCGGTGAAAGCGGTAGCCATCGCGTGCGCCACGGGCCCCATCGTGCCTTCGGTCGCCTGATCGTACAGGATGCTCATGCCGCGCACTTCGCTGCCGCGGGCGGCGGCGCGCACCAGGAAATACTTTAGTCCTTGCGTGCCGCTGATGACGAAGGAATCGGATTTCAGATCGCTCGACTCGATCTGCCGCCGGTTCGCCTTCTTTTCTTCCTCGAACAAAGCCGGCAGCGACGCTTCCGCGAGCCGGAATGTTTCGACCTGAATTTGTCCCTGCGCCGATGTCCAGCGGCTGCCGCTGCGCGTAGTGCTTGCGCGTGGCACCAGCTTTTCCGGCAAGCCGAGGCGCGCACCGGTCATCCGGTCCTCGGTCAATCGCCAGCCGATGCTTTCGGAAAAATGCGGCATTGCTTCGGTGTACCCGCTTTCTTGCCTGGCTATGCTTGCGGCGCCGCTGGCGTGCTTGCGGGCGGCCTTGAGCGGCCGGCGCCGGCGGGCGGTATTGGCCGGCTCGGCGGCCGCGCCGGCGGGATTTTGCAGCGCTGCCACTGCGGTATCCGGCTCGCGCGCATGCGTCCGCAGTGCGAGCGCTGGCGCGCACGCCGCCACCACGCCGGCAATGATGGCCGCCGACTTAAAGCCCATGATCCCCTTCACCCCAAAAACTATCCGAATTGGGCGCAAACGCCAATCGCGGCTGCCTCACCGGTATCGGTGGTTCCACGGCCCATTCAAGCTTATGTTGGCCACATGCTTAGCGCCGACGAGCTTGAACGTTACGCACGCCACATCGTTTTGCCGGAGGTCGGCGGCGCCGGTCAGGCGGCACTGCGGAATGCGCGGGTGCTGGTGATTGGCGCCGGCGGCCTCGGCGCACCGCTGCTCCTCTATCTCGCCGCGGCAGGCGTCGGCACGCTCGGCGTCGTCGACGATGACGCCGTGTCGCTGTCGAACCTCCAGCGCCAAGTCATCCACGCCACGCCCGACGTCGGCAGGCCGAAAGTCGCCAGTGCCGCCGCCGCCATCGGCCGTCTCAATCCGCATGTAACGGTCATCCCACATCATGCGCGGCTTTCCGCGCACAACGCCCTCGACCTCATCGGCGCCTATGACATCGTCGCCGACGGCTCGGACAATTTCGCCACCCGCTACCTGGTGTCGGATGCCTGTTATTTGGCGAACAAGGTGCTGGTCACCGGCGCGCTCGGACGGTTCGACGGCACGCTGACCACCATCCGCGCGCGTCAGCGCGGCGCCGACGGCAAGCCAAATCCGACCTACCGGTGCCTGTTTCCGGAACCGCCGCCGCCCGGCACGGTGCCGGCCTGCGCCGAGGCCGGCATCCTCGGCGCGCTGGCCGGCGTCGTCGGCGCCATGGCCGCACTCGAAGTCATTCGCGAGATTGTCGGCTTCGGCGAAGGTCTGGTCGGCCGGCTCGTCATGCTCGACGCGAGCGCCATGCGCTTTGAGTCCTTGAGCTACGCGTGGGACCCGAAAAACCCGCTGTCCGGCGAGCATCCGACCATCAAGGATTTATCGGGTCACGTTTGAGGTCGGCGACTTCTCGGCGATTTGCGCCGCGCTTTCGGTCCGGCCCCGGGTCATTCTTGACAACGCCCGCCTGAAGGAACCCAATCTCAGCGAAGCGACAGGAGGAGGACGAGCGATGGCAGATCGATCCGGACTTTACGAATCCAGCCGGTCCACGAATACGTCGCCGCGCTATTCGTCCCAGGTGTCGCCGGCGCGGACCTCGAACTACTCCGGCGCGTTCAGCGAGACCCGCAGCAGCACCGCGCCGAGTTACACGGCACCGGCGCCGCAGCCGCAAAACGCGAGCTATGTCAGGGGCGCCAACGAAATCCGCGGCACCGACATCATCGCCGAGTATCTGATCAAGGAGAAGGTGCCCTACATCCTCGGCTATGCCGGGCATGGCGCCATCGGCTTGCTCGATGGGATCCATAAACACACCGACCGCATCCGCCACATCCAGCCGCGCATCGAGCAGGCGGCGGGATTTATGGCGGATGTTTATTACCGCCTGACCGGCGACCCACTCGCCGTTTATGCCTCCACCGGCCCGGGCCCGATGAACATGATGATCGCGGTGGCCAACGCCTTTTATGAC
>JAGXAC010000222.1 GCA_019075925.1 Hyphomicrobiales bacterium
CGCTGTATGCCTGGGTGACCGGCGCCGAAGCCGTCCCGGCCGATTACGACACCGCCGTGTTGGCAAGCCTCAAGGCGTTTCATGCGCGCAGCGGGCAGCCGCGCGCGGGTGATCGGGCATGAGCACGGCGGTGCGGACCAAAGCGCAATCGCCGGCGGCGCGGCTTGCGCCCGGCCGGGCGCTGCTTCTCTCGGGCGTCGCCGATGGCGCCGAAGGCCTGGTGTTGGCCGATCTCGCCCGTGCGATCGCGGCGGGCAAGGACGCGCCGGCGGTCAGCCTCGCGGTTGTATGCCGCGACGGGTCGCGCCTGGCCGCGCTTTCGCACGCGCTCGCCTTCTTCGCGCCCGAGGTCGAGGTGCTGGAATGTCCGGCCTGGGATTGCCTGCCTTACGACCGCGCCTCGCCCCATGCGGCGATCGTCGCCCAACGGATGATGACGCTGGCCCGGCTGGCCGGCGCCGGCGGCAGCGCCAGGCCTGTCGTGCTGCTCACCACCGTCAACGCCATCCTGCAGCGGGTGCCGCCGCGCGACACGCTGGCGCGGCAATCGCTTTCAGTCGCCGCCGGACACCTGCATGCGATGGCCAGCGTGACCCAATGGCTCGAACTCAACGGCTTCAATCGCGCCTCGACGGTGCGCGAACCGGGCGATTATGCGGTGCGCGGCGGCATTGTCGACCTGTTCGCGCCCGGCTTCGATGCGCCGGTGCGGCTCGATTTCTTCGGCGACACGCTGGAAACGATCCGCAGCTTCGACCCCGATACACAGCGCACCACCGAGGAGTTGCGCCGGCTCGATCTGGTGCCGGTGGCCGAGTTCCAGCTTAATCCCCACACCATCCGGCAATTTCGCACCGGTTACGTCGCGGCCTTCGGCGCGGCTTCCCCCGATGACGTCCTCTACCAAGCGGTAAGCGAGGGCCGCCGCTCCGCCGGCATCGAGCATTGGCTGCCGCTGTTTCACCCGAAGATGGAGACGCTGTTCGATTATCTGCCGGCGTCGCCGGTCGTGCTGGAGCCGCTTGCCGAGGAAGCCGCGCATGAACGGTTCGCGCAAATCGCCGACTATTATCAGGCGCGCAAGGACGCGCTCGATCAGGCGGTTCAGGGCAGCGGCGCGCCGTACAAGCCGTTGCCGCCGGACCGGCTTTATCTCGGCGAGAGCGAGTGGCGCGCGCGGCTCGACGCCGCGGCGTTGGCGCGGTTGTCGCCGTTTTCCGTCGCCGAGGGCACCCGTGACGTCATCGCCATCGACGCCCGTGCCGGCCACAACTTTTCGGCCGAGCGGAGCGCGCCGGGCGGCAATGTCTTCGAAGCTGTGCGCAAGCACGTCGAGACGTTGCAAGCGGCCGGCAAGCGCGTGGCGATCGCGCTCTGGAGCGACGGTTCACGAGAACGAATGACGCATGTGCTTGCCGAGCACGGCCTTCTCAATCTCGCGCCGGTCGCGTCATGGCCGGCGGCGCTGGCGCTGCCGCGGCATCAGGTGGCGCTCGCGGTGCTCGGCGTCGAGTCCGGCTTCGAGACCGACGACACCGCGCTGATCTCCGAAGAAGACATTCTCGGCGAACGGCTCATCCGCCCGCGGCGGCAGAGCAAGCGCGCGGAAAATTTCATCGCCGAGGTGACGAGCCTCGCCGCCGGCGACATCGTCGTGCACGTCGATCACGGCATCGGCCGCTTTGTCGGTCTGCGCGCGATCGAGGCGGCGGGCGCGCCCCACGACTGTCTCGAGCTGCACTATGCCGGCGGTGACAAGCTGTTCCTGCCGGTGGAAAACATCGAGCTGCTTTCGCGCTACGGCAGCGAGGAGGCCGGCGTCGAGCTCGACAAGCTCGGCGGCGTCGCCTGGCAGACGCGCAAAGCGCGGATGAAGAATCGCATCCGCGAAATTGCCAACGAGCTGATCAAAATCGCCGCCGCGCGGCAGTTGCACGAGGCGCCGCGGTTGACAGTGGAGACCGGCGTCTATGATGAATTCAGCGCCGGCTTCCCCTACGACGAAACCGACGACCAGCAGGCGGCGATTTCCGCCGTGCTGGCCGACCTTTCGTCCGGCCGGCCGATGGACCGGCTGATTTGCGGCGACGTCGGCTTTGGCAAGACGGAGGTGGCGCTGCGCGCCGCTTTCGTCACCGCCATGAACGGCAAGCAAGTCGCCGTCGTCGTGCCGACCACTTTGCTCGCGCGGCAGCATTTCAAGACGTTCAGCGACAGACTGCGCAGTTATCCCGTGCAGGTGGGACAAGCCTCGCGGCTCGTCTCATCGGCGGAACTTGCGAAAACCCGCAAGGGTGTCGCCGAAGGCGGCGTTGACATCGTCATCGGCACACATGCGCTCCTGAACAAGAACGTGAAATTCAAGGACCTCGGCCTGATCGTGGTCGACGAGGAGCAGCATTTCGGCGTCGCGCACAAGGAAAAGCTCAAGTCGCTCCGCGCCGAGGTTCATGTGCTGACGCTGACCGCGACCCCGATCCCGCGCACGCTGCAACTGGCTCTTTCCGGCGTGCGCGAAATGTCGATCATCGCTACTCCGCCGGTGGACCGGCTTGCGGTGCGCACCTTCGTCGCCCCGTTCGATGGCGTCGTGGTGCGCGAGGCGCTGTTGCGCGAGCGCTACCGCGGCGGGCAAAGCTTCTATGTCTGCCCGCGCATCGAGGATCTCGCCGAGACAAAAGCCTTCCTCGACAAGAATGTGCCGGAGGTGAAGGTCGCCGTGGCCCACGGGCAGATGCCGCCGACCGTGCTGGAAGACGTGATGAGCGCCTTCTACGACGGCAAGTTCGACGTGCTGCTCTCCACCTCCATCGTCGAATCCGGCCTCGACATTCCGACCGCAAATACTCTGATTGTTCATCGCGCCGACATGTTCGGCCTGGCCCAGATTTATCAGCTACGCGGCCGGGTCGGCCGCTCGAAGCTGCGCGCCTATGCGCTGCTCACGCTGCCGGCCAACCGCCGCATCACGGCGGGCGCCGAGCGGCGGCTGAAAGTGCTGCAATCCCTCGACACGCTCGGCGCCGGCTTCCAGCTCGCCTCGCACGATCTCGACATCCGTGGCGCCGGTAACCTCCTGGGCGAGGAGCAGTCCGGCCACATCAAGGAAGTCGGCTACGAGCTTTACCAGCAAATGCTGGAAGAGGCGGTGGTGTCGCTCAAGGCCGGGATCACGGCGCCCACAGCCGACAAATGGTCGCCGCAGATCACCATCGGCACCGCGGTGCTCATTCCGGAAGAATATGTCGCCGACCTGCCGGTGCGGCTTGCGCTCTACCGGCGGCTTTCCGAAATCGAAGACGACCGCGACATCGAGGCGTTCGCCGCCGAATTGGTCGATCGCTTCGGCCCGCTGCCGGGCGAGGTCGAGCACTTGTTGCAGGTGGTCGGCATCAAGGCGCTGTGCCGCCGCGCCAATGTGGAGCGAATCGAGGTCGGGCCGAAAGGCGCGGTGCTCTCGTTCCGCGACAACATCTTCGCCAATCCGGAAGGGCTGATCGCCTATATCGCCAAGCATCCGGAAGGCGCGCGGGTGCGGCCGGATCAGAAAGTGGTGTTCTTCGACGAATGGGAAACGCCGGCGGCGCGATTGAAAGGCGCGGCGGGGATTTTACGGACGCTGGTCGGCATCGCGGAGAAGGGCAAGAAGGCGGCGTGAGCTCTTGCCGCAATCTGAAGCCGCCTTTGTTAATTTGCCCCTCGTCCACGCCGACGCTTGCTTTGTCGAATTCGCCTAGCGCGATTGAGCGCGCGTGTGGCTTCGTTTGTGAAAAATCGTTCCAGCTGAGAGTAAAATGGAAGGCTTATATCGATAATTGGACGCGCATATTTATCGCGGTATTCGACGAGCCTGCCTTGCCGGTCTTTGCGCTTGGAGCGCTCAAAAATTTCCCGATACCGCCGAGGAGACGCTTCTCGCAATGACGAGAATGCGCGCCGCGCTCCAAAAACTTGAGAAGCCCTTACGGCGCGCCGAGCTGCACGCGGCACGCGGCTTTTTTCGCCGGAATGAGAATGGCGTGCGGCAATTCCGCGCCGGCGCCGCAGCGGCCGAGCGATTGCGCCTCGGTAAGATCGATCGACACCTCTTGCCCGAGCGTGACTTTCACACGGTCCGGATCGTTGGGGTTCGTCGGCGCGGCGTTGGCGATGAAGGTGGCACCGTTTTCTTCCGACCATTTCGCATCGCTGTCGCCGCGCGACGAATCGATCAGGCAGCTATAGCCGGGACGTCCGGGCAGTCCGCACCAATAGACGTCGACCACGAGCCGCGTCACCTTGCCGTCGGTGAGCGTGACGCTGGCGTCGCCTTTGACGCAGCGTGCCTTGATTTTGAAATTGCAGGCGTGGACTTCCGGCCCCGCGGCGTGTGCGGTCGCGGCCAGTGCCGTGAGCATCAGAGCAGCGGCGAGGGCGGTGCGGTGCGTCATGGATCGAAGGGGGCCCGGATCAGGGGCGCGTTCAGGCCGCGACCTGCTCGGCCGCCGCCAGCGCGCGCGCGCGGGCCAATGCTGCGCCGAAGGTGCGTACCGCGCCCTTGGCGATGTCGTTGAAATGCGGCGGCAGGAAAGCGATGTCATAGGCCGCGCCGGGCGGCGGAAAGTGATAGAAAAAGCGCGCCGCCATGATCACCTTGTTGAAGCCGCGCTCGGCGAAATAACGCGCCAGCAGGCACTCGCCGGTGTTGGAATAGCAATATTCGGCGGCGGGGTCCTGCGCGTCCAGCCACGCAATCAGGCTCGCGAGCGAGAACGG
>JAGXAC010000041.1 GCA_019075925.1 Hyphomicrobiales bacterium
AGGTGGCGGCCGCGCTGCGCCGTCAGCAATTCGAGAATGACGCTGGTTTCGCCATGCCGCCGCACGCCCAGCACGATGCCTTCATCGATCCATTGCATGGCGCTTACATAGTGCGACTTTCCATCATCCTGAGGTGCGAGCAAGGCAAGCCTCGAAGGATGTCGGCCGAGGCGCTCGGGTCGTCACCCTTCGAGGGTCGCCGAGCTTGTCGTCGGGCCGGCCACTTCGGGCCGGACCCGTTGGCGGCAACCTCACGGTGACGGATCAAAGAATCATCGCCGGTCAACGAGGGTATCACTCCTTCGGGAATTCCAGCCCCATTTCGCGATAGCGCTCAGGGTCGTCACCCCAACCCTCGCGCACCTTCACAAACAGAAAAAGATGCACTGGATGCTCGATCGAAGCGGCGATGTCGGCGCGCGCCGCCGCCCCGATCGCCTTGATGGTCTGGCCGCCCTTGCCTAGCACGATCTTGCGCTGACTTTCACGCTCGACATAGACCGTCTGCTCGATGCGCACGGAGCCGTCCTTGAGTTCCTTCCAGATCTCGGTTTCGACCGTGGACTGGTAGGGCAATTCCTGATGCAGACGCAAATAAAGCTTTTCGCGGGTGATCTCGGCGGCAAGCTGGCGCAACGGCGCATCCGATATCTGATCCTCGGGATAAAGCCACGGCCCTTCCGGTACCTGCGCAGCGAAAAACTCTTTGAGGTCGGCGACGCCGTCGCCGGTCAGCGCCGATACCATGAACGTTGCGCCAAATGTCGCGCGCTCGTTAAGCCCTTGCGCAAGCTTCAGCAGCACCGGCTTGTTGACCAGGTCGATCTTGTTGAGCACCAGAACTTTGGGCTTACGGATATCGGCAAGGCCGCGCACGATCGCATCGTCGTCGTCGATGCCCTTTTCCGCATCGATCAACAGCGCGGCAATGTCGGCGTCCTGCGTGCTGCCCCAGGCGCTGCCGACCATGGCGCGGTCGAGCCGGCGGCGGGGCGCGAAAATTCCCGGCGTATCGACAAAGATCAATTGCGCGGCTCCCGCCATGGCGATGCCGCGGACAAGGGCGCGGGTCGTCTGCACCTTGGGCGTGACGATCGAGACTTTGGCGCCGACCAGCACGTTGAGCAAAGTCGATTTGCCGACATTCGGCGCCCCGATCAAAGCCACGAAGCCGCAACGCGTGGCGGCGACCGGCGAAGTGCCGCAGTCCTTTGGCGGCTCAACCATTGCGGCGGTCGAATTTTACGCCCTCGCGCGCCATCATCGCGGCGGCGGCGGCTTGCTCCGCGGCGCGCTTGGAACGACCGGAGCCTTCGGCGGGAGCAAGTTGCGGCAGCGCGACGGCGACGCGGAATTCCGGACTGTGGTGCGGCCCGGAGCGGGCAACTTCGCGATAGGCCGGCGTCGGCAGGCCGCGCGCCTGCGCCCATTCCTGCAGGACCGTCTTCGGATCGCGCAGCGGTTGCGCCGTGCTGCTCAGCCGGGTCTCCCAGAGCCGCCCCACCCGCGCATCGGCCGCAGTGTATCCGCCGTCGAGATAGACCGCTCCGATCAGCGCCTCGCAAACGTCGGCGAGGATCGCCAGGCGGCCACGGCCGCCGGCATTGGCTTCCGACGAGCCGAGACGGATAGCCGCGCCGAGATCGATAGCGCGCGCAATCTCGGCGCAGGTTTCCTTGCGCACGAGGTCTGCGAGCCGACGCGACAGCTCGCCCTCGTCGGCTTTCGGAAACGCGCGATAAAGCATGTCGGAGATGACAAGGCCAAGGACGTGGTCGCCAAGAAATTCCAGACGCTGGTAACTACCGGCCCGGTTGCGCGTTCCCTTGAGCGCCGAGATATGTGAGAGCGCGCTGGCGAACAGCGCATGATCCTTGAAGCGATAGCCGATGCGCTCTTCTAGGGAGGTATCGCCGCGCCGGCGGCGGCGGCGCGCGTCCTTCTGAGCGTCGTTAGCAACAGCCTCAACGGCGGCCGGCTCTTGCGGAACTGGAACTGATTTGCCCCTGCCCCGGCTGCTCATCGCACCAGTGTGAATAATCGGGCCCAGCGTACGGTCCAGGGCCAACGCCACACTTCCCAGGCGTGTGCGCCGCCCCTGATCGAGAAGAAGATGATCTGCGCCCTGCCGATGATGTTCTCGTAAGGCACGTAGCCGACTGCGCTGGTCACCCGGCTATCGGTCGAGTTGTCGCGATTGTCGCCCATCATGAAATAATGACCGGACGGCACGGTGTAGACCTGCGTATTGTCGTAGAAGCCGTTATCGGTGAGATCGAGCGTCGTGTAGCTTACCCCGTTCGGCAGAGTCTCGCGATAACGTTTGACCCGCTGGACCGCGCCGTCATCGTCGGAAACAAAATCGTCGATGCGTTCGCGCTTGACCGGCTGACCGTTGATGTTGAGCACGCCGTCGATCATCTGGATGCGGTCGCCGGGCAGCCCGATGACGCGCTTGATATAGTCGATGGAGTCATCCTTGGGCAGGCGGAAGACCACCACGTCGCCGCGCCCAACCGGCTGGCCGAGAACGCGACCGGTGAAGATCGGCGGCGAGAACGGCAGCGAATAGTGGGTGTAGCCGTAGGAATATTTCGACACGAACAGATAATCGCCGACCAGCAAGGTCGGGATCATCGAGCCGGATGGGATATTGAATGGCTGAAACAAGAAGGTGCGGATGACCAGGGCGATGATCAGCGCGTGGAAGATAACGCGTATGGTTTCGGCGAATCCGCCCTCTTTCCGTTTTGTCCCGGTCTGCACGCTCATAAGCCTATTGTTCCGTTGTGGAAGCTCGCGCCCCGCAAACTTGTAGCCGCTGGGCCATACCCGCGCAATTGCACGCGGGGATTCGCCGCGGCTTCACCCCAGCCTGTATTACTTAGCCACGCCAGGGGCTTACCGCCAGCGCAGCGGAAAACAAAGGATTTGCCATGGAGTTCGGCCGTACTAAGGCATGCCGACCGCGGTGGCGGAAATCACCACCAGAGCCTGTGCCATTGGCCCCTCGTCGGTCATGGTCAGATCGATGCGCGCCTGATAGCCGGCCGGCGTCAGCGCGTCGAGACGGCGCTTGGCACCCCCGGTCAATTCCAGCGTCGGCCGCCCCCCTGGCAGATTGACGACCGCCATGTCGCGCCACCAGACGCCCGCACGCAGCCCCGTTCCGAGCGCTTTGGCGCAAGCTTCCTTGGCCGCGAACCGTTTGGCATAAGTCTCGAACCGGTTTCGCCGCCGCTCTGCCTTGGCACGTTCGGTCGGCGTGAAGATGCGGTCGATAAAGCGGTCGCCGTGACGTTCGATTACGGCGGCGATGCGGCGTGCGTCGCAAATATCTGAGCCGATGCCGAGGATCATGGCGCACGGCCCGCGGCGCGGGCGCGACCCCTGTCCATCGCGGCACGCATGTGACGAACGGCGTCGCCAAGACCTTCGAACACCGCCTCGCCGATCAAAAAATGGCCGATGTTGAGTTCGACGATTTCGGGCAGCGACGCGATCCTTTCCGCGGTGATGAAATCGAGCCCATGGCCGGCATGGACTTCGAGGCCGGCTTTGGCTGCCAGCGCCGCGCCACGCGCGATCCGGTCGAATTCGGCGGCGGCGCCGGCGCCATCGCCCGCAACGACCGCGTCACACCAGGCGCCGGTGTGAATTTCGATCACCGGTGCGCCGATTGCGGCCGCGGCTTCGATCTGCGCCGGCTCGGCGGCAATGAACAGCGAGACGCGAATGTCGGCGCCGGCGAGCTGTCCGACTGCCGCGCGTAACGCCTCGCGCTGCCCGGCGACATCGAGGCCTCCCTCGGTGGTACGCTCCGCGCGCCGTTCGGGGACGATGCAGGCGGCATGCGGACGCAACCTGCGGGCAATCGCGACCATCTCCGGCGTCGCCGCCATTTCCAGGTTGAGCGGCCGCTTGATGTGTGCTTTCAGCCGCACCACGTCGTCGTCAACGATGTGGCGGCGATCTTCACGCAAATGGGCGGTGATGCCGTCGGCGCCGGCGGCAATTGCAATCTCGGCGGCTTTCAACGGATCGGGATGTTTGCCGCCGCGCGCGTTGCGCACGGTGGCGACGTGATCGACGTTGATGCCGAGGCGGATGGGAGGAAGTGCTGGCATGCGGGTTGGTTGCCGGCGGAAGCGGGAGCGCTAACCGTTTATCCGCTCTGCATTGGCGATCACCTTCTTCGCACGCAATTGCGAGATGATCGAAGTCAGATGTTTGAGATTGTAGACTTCGAGGTCGATGATCACTTCGGTGAAGTCGGGAGATTGGCGCGACATGCGGATATTGTCGATGTTGCCGTCGTGCTCGGCGATCACTTGAGCGATCTGGGCGAGCGAACCGGGCTCATTGACGGATTGCACCGCGAGCCGGGCAGGAAAACGCTGCGGTGCGCCGTCGTCTATGTCCCAGCGCACATCAAGCCATCGTTCAGGAACGTCTTCGAACCGTTTGAGCGCCTCGGAATGGATCGGATAAATGGTAATCCCCTCGCCCGGCGTCATGATGCCTACGATGCGGTCGCCGGGCACCGCGCCGCCGTTCGGCGCAAAGCGCACCGGCAAATTCGAGTTGATGCCGCGGATTGGGATGGCGGCGCCATTCTCGGACTTCTCCGGCAGCTTGAATTTCACCGCCTTGGCGCGCTTTAGCCCGAACCAGCCAGACTCGGATTTGGGCGCGGCCGCCGTAACGCGCTCATCCTTGTAATCGGGATACATGGCGCGCACGACGTCGGATGCCTTCATTTCGCCCCGTCCGACCGCCGACATCACGTCCTCGATCGAAGCGCGCGCCAGCCGCGGCAATGCGCCCTGCAATTGCTCATCGGAATAACCGATCTTGGCGCGCTGGCACAACCGCTCCAGAATACGGCGGCCAAGTCCCGAATACTGGTCGCGTACGGCAGCGCGCGTGGCACGGCGGATTGCGGCGCGGGCCTTGCCCGTCACCACGATGGATTCCCACGCGGCGGGGGGAGCGGTCTGTACCTTGGAGGTGAGGATCTGCACCTCATCGCCGTTTTGCAGCGGTGAGCTGAGCGGCCCGATCTTGCCGTTGATCTTGGCTCCAACCGCCATGTTGCCCACATCGGTGTGCACCGCGTAGGCGAAATCGATCGGGGTGGCACGGCGTGGCAGCGCGATCAGCTTGCCTTTCGGCGTGAAGCAAAAAACTTGGTCGTGGAATAATTCCAGCTTGGTGTGCTCCAAAAATTCTTCCGGATTGGAGCCTTCGGCCAAAAGCTCGATGGTGCGGCGCAGCCACGCATAAGCGCTCGACTCGCGCGACAGCATTTCCGTCGGCGAACCGACGCCATCTTTGTACAGCGCATGCGCGGCAATGCCGTATTCGGCGATCTGATGCATCGCGCGGGTACGGATCTGCAATTCGACACGCTGCTTGCCCGGCCCGATCACCGTCGAATGGATCGAGCGGTAGTCGTTCTGCTTGGGCGTGGAGATGTAATCCTTGAATCGTCCGGGCACGACCGGCCAGGTTGTGTGAACGATGCCAAGCGCCCGGTAACACTCGGCGACGCCACCCACCACGACGCGGAAACCAAAAATGTCGGACAATTGCTCGAAGCCGACCGCCTTTCGTTCCATCTTGCGCCAGATCGAGTAGGCCCGCTTGCGCCGGCCGCCGACTTCGGCGGAAATGCCGCTGTCGGCGAGCTTGCGCGCGAGCTGCTGCTCGATCTCGGCGATCCAGCTCTTGCTGCGCGCGGCCAGCGCCTCAAGCCGCTCGCTGATGACCTTGTAGGCGTCCGGGTTAAGTTCGCGGAACGACAGATCTTCGAGTTCCTCGCGCATCTCGTGCATACCCATGCGCCCGGCAAGCGGCGCATAGATGTCGAGCGTCTCCTCCGCCGTCACGCGCCGCGCTTCCGGCGGCCGGTGCTCCAGAGTTCGCATATTATGGAGACGGTCGGCGAGCTTGATCAGCAGCACGCGAACGTCGGCAGCGATGGCAAGCAGGAGCTTGCGCAAATTCTCCGCTTGCTTGGCTTCCTTGGAAACAAGATCAAGCCGCTTCAGCTTGGTCAGCCCCTCAACCAGTGTGCCGATATCCTTGCCAAATAGCCGGTCGATCTCGACCCGGGTGGCGTCGGTATCCTCGATCGTATCGTGCAGGAGCGCCGCGGCGATCGTCGCGTCGTCGAGCTTCAGATCGGTGAGGATCGCGGCAACTTGCAAAGGATGGGAGAAATAAGGGTCACCCGAAGCGCGCTTCTGCTCGCCGTGGGCGCGCATGGCGTAGACGTAGGCGCGGTTGAGCAGGTCTTCGTTGGTAGTGGGATTATATTGCCTGACGCGATCGATCAGCTCGAATTGCCGCATCAGCGCCGGCTTGCGCGGCTTGCGCGCGCCCTCGTCAACTTGCGGCACAAGATCGGGCCCGCGCGCCAGCGCGACCCGTGGCCCGGGCTGGTTCTGCATCCGCGGCAAATTGATCGGCGACTGCGCCATGAAGACCTCGTCTCCGCCGGCGAAAACCGGCGGAATGGTCACAATATCATGGCATGGGCCAAGCGTCACAAGACGCGCGCCCAAAGCCATGGGCGGCGACAACAGTCGCGGCGGTTCGCAAACTTATCGTTAATTCCCGGCGGCGGCCGGGGCGACGGCAGCGTTTTACTCTTCCTCGTCGCCGACCTCGACGTCCGGCTCGGGTTGGCTCTCGGGAGGCGTCAAACCTTCGAGCCCCTTGAGTAGCTCTTCTTCGCTCATGCGGTCAGTGGTGACCTCGGTGTCGTCGGCATCGATCCCCGTGCCAGGCGTCCCAATGAGCGGGATGCCTTCCGGCTCCGGCTCGTCGACTTCGACGTATTTCTGCAACGAATGAACGAGTTCCTCCTTGAGGTCCTCGGGAGAAACCGCGGTTTCGGCAATCTCCCGCAACGCCACCACCGGATTCTTGTCGTTATCGCGATCGACCACGATCTGGCCCCCGGAGGAGATCATGCGTGCGCGATGGCTGGCGAGCAGAACAAGATCGAAGCGATTTTCGACCTTGTCGATGCAATCCTCGACGGTCACACGAGCCATAAGCGCTTCTCCTCGGGAATGCCGGTAACCAAACGTCGCCGGACGGGGCGTTACCTATCGTCAGCCGCCGGCAAGTGCAAGGCCATTCTCCGCGAACGGGCCGTGATTTAAGGAAAACTCCGGCTTTTTCGATGCAGCCATGCGCCCGCACCTCAGCTTCGGCCTTCGCGTAGGGCGTTCATACCCCGTCGCTGTTTCCGCGGCGGCGTGCCGCAGAGACTATGCGCAATCTTGCGCAAAGTAGCGATAGGCTTTAGGCGGGTTATCGCGCTTTTGCCATCGTCACTGTTTAGCGATGGCGACAATAGGTTTTAACGAAATCCCGGAGCCACCAGTCCGTTGCGGACCAATCCGGCTTCATAACCGAAAAAGTACCGAGAAATCAGCATGTCGGCTCAGATTGAAAAAATCGCATTATTCATCGACGGCGCCAACCTGTACGCCACGGCGAAATCACTCGGCTTCGATATCGATTACAAGCGGCTTTTACGCGAGTTCCAGTCGCGCGGTTATTTGGTGCGCGCGTTCTACTACACTGCCGTGATCGAAGATCAGGAATATTCGTCGATCCGTCCCCTAATCGATTGGCTCGACTACAACGGATACACGGTCGTCACCAAGGCGACCAAAGAGTTCGTCGACCAGACCGGCCGACGCAAGGTCAAAGGCAACATGGATATCGAGCTTGCAGTCGATGCCATGGAGATCGCTCCGCACATCGACCAGATGGTATTGTTCTCCGGCGATGGCGATTTCCGCTCGCTGGTCGAGGCGGTGCAGCGACGCGGCGTCCGCGTCATCGTCGTTTCGACGATTTCGACGCAACCGCCGATGGTCGCCGATGAATTGCGCCGCCAGGCCGACGAGTTCATCGACATCATCGCCCTGCAAAACAAAATTGGGCGCGATCCGAACGAACGTCCCCAGCGGGAAGCGCGCGAGCCGCGACACACTCCGCAATTCCTGCAGCGTCCCGCCTCGACCGGAGCCGCCACCGCGCAGCGCATCGAGGTCGAAGTCGAAGACGAATTCGACGAAGATTAGTCGCTTGCGATGTCTGCAACGGTGCCCGCAACCGGCAAGCCCGGCCGCGATTGTCCGCACTGCCCGCGGCTGGTCGCCTTTCGCCAGGAATGGCGAGCCAAGGAGCCGGAATGGTTCAACGCTCCGGTTGCTTCGTTCGGAGCGGTTGACGCCCGTCTTTTGATCGTCGGCCTGGCGCCCGGACTGCGCGGCGCCAACCGTACCGGCCGTCCGTTCACCGGCGACCATGCCGGCAATTTGCTCTACGCGACGCTCAAGGAGTTCGGTTTCGCGAGCGGACAATTTGAAGCGCGCATCGACGACAGCCTCACCCTGATCGACTGCCGCATCACCAATGCAGTGCGTTGCGTGCCGCCGGAGAACAAACCGACGCCCCAGGAAATTGCCACTTGTCGTGAGTTTCTTAGCGCCACCATCTGCGAAATGCCGAAGCTTCGCGCCATCGTCGCGCTCGGGCGGGTCGCGCATGAAACACTCATTGCCGCGCGCAACGCCAAGCGTAGCGATTTTCCGTTCACGCACGGCTGCATGCACCCAATCGGCGCAATCAGCCTATTCGATAGCTATCATTGCTCGCGCTACAACACGTCGACGGGCGTGCTGACGCCGCAGATGTTCCGCGACGTGTTCGCCAAGGTGCGAACGTTTCTCGATGTGGCCTGAGCGTCAAGCATAGATCGCGGCTTCGTAGTTGCCGGCGCCCATTTCGCCCGGCGGGAAGATGCCGTGGCGTTCGATCCACTCGAAGGATTCGTCAAATGTCTCCTTGGAATATGGCTCGAACACGAGCCTTTCGCCCGGCCCCCAGCGCCGCGTGTCGATCTGGTCGTGGAAGCGAACCGGAAATTCCTTCTTATAGTAATGCGTGTAAAGCTCCGGCCGTAGGTCGATGTCCCGCTGCGCGCGGCGCAACGCCCGGAAATATTTGCGCACGTCCTCGGGGTTCGGCGTACCGGTGACCATCGACGCCATCATAAAGGTAGTGTCGATAACCTTGCGGAAGCCGAGCTGCTCGGCAAAATAATACGGCCCCGAAAACAACGAAGCCGCCGGCAATTTGCCGTCGATCAGCAACTCCATGCGGCTGAACAGCATGCCGTCGTTGAACGACAGCTTGATCTCTTCCGGCTTGAGATACTGTTCGAGACCCTGGATGGTGGCGTAGTGGCTGCCGGATTGGTAGCCGACCGAAATCGGCACGCCGGCGAGATCGGCCGGCGCCTTTATTTTCGAATCCGCCGGCACGAACACTCCGCACGGCGATACCGAGTAGCAATCGGCATAAAGCTTGCCGTGACCATTGGAGGCCGCGACGTTTACCGTCCAATGGCAGGCGCCGCTGACGTTGCAGGTTCGCCCCGCCTCGAAAGTCTGATAGGCGCCGACCTTACTGCCGAGGTTATGGCCGCTTCCCGAAGTTGAATCCATCGCTTCGCGAAACTCGTAATCGAGACCTTCGGCTGTGAAGTATCCCTTCTGCTCGGCAACCCACTCCTGAAGCCGGAAGTGCGGCGCGACGACAAATTTCGGCATGGCCCTATCCTCCACGGATCGTGTTCGCGGCGGACAGAATTACCGAAAAGCGCGGATTTGATCATCCGGCGACAAAGATATAGATTGTCACTTTTTAATTGACAATGGTGCCCTCCCATGGATCGCTTTGAAAACGCTAAAGTATTTTCTGCGGTTGTCGAAGCCGGGGGGTTCACCCAGGCGGCCCGCAGACTGGGCTTGTCGCGAGCCGCTACAAGCAAACACGTGCAGCAGCTTGAAGGGCGGCTCGGCGCCCGGCTCCTCAACCGGACCACGCGCCGGGTCAGCGTCACTGCGGCCGGACGTTCTTTCTATGAGCAGTGCACGCGCATTCTCGCCGACTTCGAACAGGCAGAGCGCGCCGCTAGCCGGCTCTACAATGAACCACGTGGCGAGTTGCGCGTAGTTGCGCCTACTAATTTTGGACTGACCGATATCGGTACCGCGTTGACGGATTTCGTAATCGCCTACCCGAACCTGCGCATCAACCTCATCATCAATGACCGCATCACCGATCCGATCGAGGGAGGTTACGATATCGCGATCAGCGTCGACCTGCCGCGCGGTACGTCGGCGAGCCTCGCAGCGCGCAAGCTCAACACCGCGCGGCGGATTCTTTGTGCCGCCCCGGACTATCTGGCGCGTCGCGGCGTGCCGCAAAAGCCGGAAGAACTCACCGCGCACGACTGCCTCAGCTATTCCTACGTCGCCGCGCCGGAGGAATGGCACCTGAGCGGTCCGGACGGCGAGCGCGTGGTCAAGGTGACTGGACCAATCGTAACCAGTCACCGCCACGTACTGCACACGGCGGCGTTACGCGGGCTCGGCATTGCCTACGGACCGGTCGATTTTTTTCGCAATGACATCGCCGCCGGCAAGCTCGTTGTTGTGTTGCCCGACCATCGGTTACCCGAGGCTACGATCTACGCGATTTATCCGGCCAATCGCCGGCAATCCGCAAACGTAAAGGCATTCAACGATTTCATGGCAGGCGCGTTCGCGGCGAGCCCGATATTCCGTTGAACTTCACGCCTGGCTGCGCAGCCAGGCGATGACTTCAGCCGCGCTCTGATCCGGCGGAAACACCGGGTAAAACACCTTGGTGATCGAGCCATCGTCGATGACCAGCGCCATGCGCTTGAGCAGCGTCTCGCCGGCCACCACAAACGTCGGCAGATTGAGGGCGCGGGTGAATTTGAGTTCGGCGTCGGACAAAATCGGAAACGGCAGGTGCAGGCGCTCGGCGGCCTCGCGCTGATAGTCGGTGTCCTGGGTCGAAAAGCCGAAGACCTGGCCGACGCCGAGAGCCTTAAGCTCGGCGAAATGATCGCGGAAACTGCAGGACTGCGGCGTGCAACCGCGCGCGCCCGGAATGTCATCCCAGCCGGGCGGCAGATCGACGCCGGGCACGCCGGTGCGCGGATAGATGTAGAGCACGGCACGACCACCGATCACCGACAGGTTGAACGCGCCGCTGCGCGTCGCCGGCAACGCCAGATCGGGAAGCTTCATGCCGGTCAGGTGCCTTGCAGCCCCATCGTCCTGCGGCACCGGAATGTTGGACGGAAGATGCGTCGGATCGTGTTGGCCGGGTGCTTCTCTCGCCTGTGACATCGGTTTGTCTCCGGATTCAACCATCACCCGATTTCCAAAAGCCGGGGTCCGCTGTTTGGGATTGTGCGCATACGACATGAATTCCATCAACGAACCGTCGGGATCGCGGAAATAGACGCTGGTGCCCTGCCCCTTGGCGCCAAAACGCTGCATTGGTCCCCGCTCGACGACAACACCGCAGCGCTCAAGGTGTTTCATCGCATCTACGATCGGTCCGCGCCATTCAAAACAAAGGTCGCTGTTGCCGGGCGCGACGGGAAGCCGGGCCACCTCCGCCGGCTGCACACCGGGGCCATGAACGTTGAGCTGCCGGTCGCCGAAACGATAGGCGTAGCCGACCGGCCGGGCGATCAGCTCGGCGCCGAGCACCTTGGTGTAGAAGGCATTCGAGCGTTCCCAGTCGGTCACATGGATGACGCAATGGTCCAGCGTGACGGATGGCACGGTTTTCAACCCTTCTGCCGCAGCAGCCGGCCGCGCTCGCGCTCCCACGACCGCTTCTTTTCGGTGTCGCGTTTGTCGTACAACTTCTTGCCACGCGCCAGCGCCAGTTCGACCTTGGCGCGGCCCTTCTCGTTGAAGTAAAGCTTCAACGGAACCAATGTCCGCCCTTCACGCTCGACCGCGCCGATCAATTTGTTGATCTGACGGCGATGCAACAACAGTTTGCGCGGCCGTTTCGGCGCGTGATTGAAACGATTGGCTTGCAGATATTCCGGGATGTTGGAGTTGATCAGCCAAATCTCGCCGCCGCGGGCGTCGGCGTAAGATTCGCCGATCGTCACTTTGCCCGCCCGCAACGATTTGACCTCGGTGCCGGTAAGCGCAAGCCCCGCCTCCATGGTCTCGTCGATGAAATAATGAAAGCGCGCCTTGCGGTTATCGGCGACGACCCGCTGTTTCCTTTCAGGCTTTGCCGGCTTTGCCGCCATCCGACCTAGCGCGTCTTTAGGACGTCGCGGATTTCGGTCAGCAGTTGGACTTCCGGTGACGCAGGCGCGGGGGCCCCAGCCGGCGCCGGCGCTTTCAACCGGTTCATACCCTTGACCACGAGGAACAATGCAAAAGCAACGATGACGAAGTTGATGGCAAGGGTGAGGAAATTGCCCCAGGCGAGCACCGCGCCTTGTTTCTTGGCGTCGGCAAGCGCGGATGCCGTTACCTTCGACGACAACGGAATGAAATAGTTGGAAAAATCGAGCCCGCCCGTAATTGAGCCGATGATCGGCATAATGATGTCGGCGACCAACGAATTGACGACCGCGCCGAAAGCCGCGCCGATGATCACGGCCACGGCGAGATCGACGACATTGCCCCGCATCGCGAATTTCTTGAATTCCTCGAGCATGGAGGCCTCCCTGGGTTTGGCCGACGGCGAAACTGCGTTACGTCAAACAAACGAAGAAAAATCCGTCCGTGCGCAAGCGACGATTGTCAGTTGATCAACCCGGCGCGCACCATGGCTTGACGCACGGCGACCTGCGCCCGCTCGCTTGCCGGCACCATCGGCAGGCGCAGCGTATTGGCGCATTTGCCGATCAGCGACAGCGCATATTTGATCGGCGCCGGACTCGCTTCGATGAAGAGATTGATATGGAGCGGCGCCAGCTTGTCTTGCAGTTTCAGCGCAGCGGCGAAGTCGCCCTTCAGGCAAGCCGCCTGGAATTCGGCACATAACCGCGGTGCCACGTTCGAGGTGACCGAAATACAGCCGTGGCCGCCATGCGCCATGAACCCAAGCGCGGTGATATCTTCGCCTGAAAGCTGGTTGAAATCCTCGCCCATTGCTGCGCGCTGCTGCGTCACCCGCGTCATGTTTGCGGTCGCATCCTTGACGCCGGCGATGTTCGGCAGTTCAAACAGCCGCTTCATGGTGTCGACCGAAAGGTCAATGACCGAGCGCGGCGGAATGTTGTAGACGATGATCGGGATGCCGATGGCGTCGTTGATTGCCTTGAAGTGCTGATAGAGCCCTTCCTGCGTCGGCTTGTTGTAATAAGGGGTAACCACCAACACGGCGTCGGCGCCGCACTCTTCTGCGTGGCGCGCCAGATCGACCGCTTCCTTGGTGGAATTGGAGCCGGCGCCGGCGACCACCGGCACCCGGCCGCGGGCCTCCTCAACGCACCATTCCACCACCTGGCGATGTTCCCCGTGGGACAAGGTCGGGCTTTCCCCGGTGGTTCCGACCGGAACCAACCCCTGGGTTCCTTCGGCAATCTGCCAAGCCACCAATTCGCGGAACGCCTTCTCGTCCAGCGAACCATTTTTGAAAGGCGTCACGAGCGCTGTGAAGGAGCCTCGAAAGCTCGTCTTGGCGGTCATGGCACGATCCCTAAAACCGAAGTTCCCGGCGGTCTGTCAGGCGCGACAGTGCGCCTCGCCTGCGGTTGGCAGGCATAGATAACGGGTCGCGGCACAGCTTGAAAGCCCCCAAATCCGGTGCTGCCATTGTGGTCATGGCGGTAGGAAGCACAACCTTCCGCCGCTAGACTGTACCGCGAATCCCTCACCGCGGCGGCGTGCCCCGTTTTTGCCGCGAACTCTGTTGATTCCATGACTGATCGTCGCCGCCATTAGCCATTCCTCAATCTTGCCAGCCGAAGAAAAGCACGGCTAACGCCGGCGAGTGTGAGAGACGAAAGGCGTTGCACCAGAAAGGGCCGTGCCGTTGACAGCTCTCCGGCTTATCCTCGCATTTGCCGCCGCGTCACTGACCGGCGTGGCGGTCGCCGCGCCGGCGCCGCATGGAATGCCGCTGCCACGGCCGCGGCCGGCGCTTAAATCGGACCGGCCGGCAAAGCTCGCCGCGCACATTTCCCACCTCTCAGCGGCAAACGCGCCGGTATCGCTCGCACCTTCGTCATCCGACGTTTTTGCGACATCCTCAATCCGGCCACCCGGACTGATGCGTTACGGCGCACCCCCGGCCGCCTCCGTGGCTCCGCGATTGCGCCACGCCCCGCAACTTGCGATGGCCGCAAGCGCCACCACCTCGCCGCTCGACATCGCTACCGTCAAGCAGGCGATTGATCTCGTCCGCAGGGGCCGGCTCGCCGAAGCGACGGCAGTTGCCGGCAACATTGCCGATCCCACCGCGCGCAAGCTGGTGGAATGGGTGACGCTTCGCAGCGATAATGCCGAACTCGATTTTCCCCGCTATGCGGCGTTTATCAACGCCAACTCGGGCTGGCCGGGCATTTTGTTCCTGCGCCGCCGCGCCGAGGCCGCGCTCTGGCAACAACAGACCGCGCCGCGCACGGTGATCGAATTTTTCCGAAGCGACGCTCCTCATACCGCCAAAGGACGTTTTTCACTGGCCCGGGCGCTTCTGGCACAGGGAGATCGCGCCGGCGCGCAGGCGCTGGTGCGCGAAGCCTGGCGCAAGGACAGCTTTTCCGGCGATGCGGAGGCACAGGCCCGCGCGGCGTTTGCCGGCCTGATCAGCGCGGCCGACGACAAAGCGCGCATGGATGCGCGGTTTGACGCCGAGGATGACGATGCCGGCCTGCGCGCCGCGCGGCAGCTCGGCGGAATCGAAATGGTCATCGCCAAAGCGCGTGCCGCAGTGATCAACAAATCGAGCAAGGCGAAAGCGCTGCTCGACGCGGTCCCCGCTGCCGGCCAGCGCGATGCTGGCTATATGCTCAGCCGCATACAATGGCTCCGGCGCAGTGACAAAATTATCGAGGCAGCACGTTGGATGCTTGGCGCGCCGCGTGAACCGGAGCGGCTGGGCGATGTCGACCAATGGTGGGTCGAACGGCGCTTGCTTGCACGCAAGCTTCTCGATGTCGGCGACGCCAAGCTTGCTTACCAGGTCGCCAGCACCGCTGCTCCGCCGCTCAGCGAAAACCATCACGCCGAGCAACAATTCACCGCGGGATGGATCGCGCTGCGTTTCCTTCGCGAACCGGGAGTAGCACTCGCTCACTTCGCCCATGTCGGCGACGGCGCCACCAATCCGATCACGCTCGCGCGCGCCGATTACTGGCAAGGCCGCGCCGCCGAGGCGCTTGGCCGCACCGCTGACGCGCGGGCCTATTACGAAAACGCCGCCCGTTATCCGACCGCCTACTACGGCCAACTGGCGCGAGCGCGGCTCGGCATCGAGGCAGTTACACTGCGCACCGTCCCGGAGCCGAACCCCGAGAACCGGCATCTGGAAATCGCGCGCGCGCTGGAAATTCTTTACGCCGCCGACGAGCGCGACCTTGCCGCCGTATTCGCCGCCGAGATCGGCGACAAGGGAACCGACCTCGCCGCGCTGACCACCCTTGCCGAGATCACCACCCGTCACAACGACGCCCGGGCCACGCTATTGATCGGCAAGCCGGCGCTCGGGCATGGCTTGCCGATGGAGCGCTACGCGTTTCCCGATTTCGGCGTGCCGAATTATCAGCAGATTGGGCCCGAGGTCGAGCGCTGCGTGGTTTTTTCGATCGTCCGTCAGGAAAGCGCCTTCAATCCCAAAGTGGTCTCCAGCGCCAACGCCATCGGTCTAATGCAAGTCACGCCGGCGGCCGGACGGGACACCGCCAAGCGCTTCAAGGTCTCATTCGACCGGCGGCGATTGATGGCGGATGTCGCCTACAATGCGCAATTGGGAACCGCCGAAATCGGCAATGACCTCGCCAGCTGGCGCGGCTCCTATATCCTTGCCTTCGTCGCCTACAATGCCGGGCCGCGGCGGGCGCGGGAATGGATCGCAATGTACGGCGATCCTCGCGATCCGAAGGTTGATCCGATCGACTGGATCGAACGTATTCCGATTTCGGAGACGCGACATTACGTACAGCGCGTGATCGAGAACATGCAGGTCTATCGCGCGCGGCTTGGCAACCCGCGGCTTCTGATCGAAGCAGACTTGCACCGCGGCGGCTAAAAGCATCCCGACCCTGCACTTCCCGGTTGCACTCCGGCCCGCCCGATGCCAATTTTATGACATAACCGCAAGGCTGGGCGGCAAGAAGCGACGATGAACAAGCACTCCGCGGACATAGGGCTGGACACGCGTGGCGACCTGAATTCGCCGGGCAAAAGCGTGTTCGTCACAGCGCCGGACGGTCTTCGCCTGCATTTGCGTGAATACGGGTTGCATTCAGCGCCGGGATTGCCGGTGGTGTGCCTTCCCGGGCTTGCCCGCACGGCTGCGGATTTTGACGAACTTGCCCCGGCACTTTCCGCCGGTCCGCCGGAGCGTCACGTCGTCGCTATCGACTCCCGCGGCCGGGGCCATTCCGACCACGACACCGACCATTCCAACTACAACTGCATGGTCGAACTCGGCGATATCATCAACGTCTTGATCTCGCGGGAAATAGGCCCCGCCATCTTCGTCGGCAGTTCGCGGGGCGGTGTTCTCGTCATGATGATGGCGACGATCTACCCGACGGCCATCGCAGGCGCAGTGATGCACGATGTCGGTCCCGTCACCGAAGCCGAAGGATTTGCGCGCATCAGGGGCTATCTCGGCAAGTTGCCGCACCCGCGCACCTATGAGGAAGGCGCCGATGTCCTGCATCGGTTGTTGAGCCACCAATTTCCCAAATTAACGGGCGAGCAGTGGCTGGGCGCTTCGAAACGCACCTGGCACAACAAACACGGCAAGCTCAGGCCGGCTTTCGATATTGGCATCGCCAACGCACTCTCCGGCATCGACGTCGAGCGCCCGCTGGCGGCGCTGTGGCGCGAATTCGACGCGCTCCACAATGTTCCGCTGCTTGTCGTCCGCGGCCAGAACTCCGACATCTTGAGCGCGGCGACGGTGGATGCCATGCGCGAGCGCCGCGGCGGCGAGATGGACTTCGTTGAAGTGCCCGACCAGGGGCATGCGCCGTTGCTGGAAGGCCAATTGGTGCGCGACATCGTCCGCTTCGTGACGAAATGCGAAGCCGCACGCACTGCGCCGGCCGCGCAGTCATCGTAGACGCCCGCGATCGGCGTCGGGCCGGCCGCTTCGAGGCAGACCTGTTCACTCGCAATGACTAGTTGAGAGTTACCAGCCCGCTTTGTAGTTCAGGCGACCGAGCAGGCTCTGGCTCTTCAGCGCGGTGGAATAAACTTCCGGCGAGCCGGTAATTGGCGCTCCGCCGTTGCCGGTTCCGCTGCCGAAGTCGGTATAAAGATATTCAAGCCCTAACGAGAGCTTTGGCGTGATCTGATATTCAAAGCCGGCGCCTGCGGTCCAACCATTGAGCTGGGTTCCCTGCGATCCTGTCGAGAACGCACCGAGCTGGGAGGCGCCTTGCAGCGGCGAACCGACGCTCGCCGACGCGAAGCCGCCTTTGACGTAAGGTAACCACTGTCCGAACGAATAGCCGAACTTGCCGGTCACGGTACCGAGCCAGTTCATGTTGGGCGACCAGCCCCCGGCGGTGAATGCGGGCAAGTAAGGCGCGGTGAATCGGCCGTCGAAATTGGCGGCCGCCAGCGACCCTTCCAGTCCGAACACAAAATTTTTGGTCTGGAAATTGTAGCCGAACTTCTCGTTGGTCGGCGTCGTATTGGACGCGGCAAACCCGCTCGTCGGCGCGGTTGTCCATGGAATGGCGTCGGAGCCGGCGCCGGAATTCGAGCGCAGATAAAAACCCGCCCAATCCGGTTGCGCCTGCTGCGGTTGAGCGGCGGTGAACGAATTCAGTTCGAGCGCGGACGCCGCTTGCGCAAAGCAGGCACCCACGCAGCTAACCACCAGCAAAGTGCAAGCGCGATTGACCGGCACCAGCTTCACCTCATGCGCGGACGCAAAGACCCCAACCGCGGGGGGCCCCGACGCAGGACATTTGCGCCGGCGAATCCGCATACCTCGCCCACGACAATGATATACCCACAAGGCGCATTCGGTCGATGCCAGATGGGAACGCGGTGAATAGCCTAACTCATTATAAATACGACGATTTTTGTTCCTACCGAGTTTTTCGCGGCGGGTGTTGTAAATATGGCTCAGGGTCGATCAGCCCGCCGGGTCGCGTCGACGAAAACGCCGCCGGGCTCGGCCGGCGGCGCTTCGCAAAGTTCAAGGTTACTGACTTTAGAACCGGAAGCGGACGCCCGTTGTGGTCGCCAGGTTGTTGCGGGCGAGATAGCCGTTGAGGAACCCACCGTTGGCCTGGGAGAAAAAGGTGCCAACGTAGACATCCCATTTCGGCAGGAAGCGCCAGTCGAGAAGCAAAGACCAGAAATCCTCGGTACCTGAGCACGTGCCGTGCGCGGTCGCACCACCCACGCCGCCACAGAATGCTGCCCCAGCCGCGGTATTCTGAAATTGGTTCTGCCAGTACTGGTAATACGCGGCAGTGATGTCGAGATTCTTCGTGATGCCGTATTTGGCCCCGACCCACGTGATCTGAAACAGTCTGTTGCTACAGCCGCCACCACCACCGCAGTTCGCGCTGAATGCGGTGTTGTTAATCGCAGTACCGTTCCCAGTGAACGCAGCGGCGCCAGGGTTAGTGAAGAAGAACCCGTCATCATAAAATGCGCTCTGCGGGTCGCTCGGAGCAGAAAGTACGGTGTATTCGTAACCAGCGTACAGCGTGAGCGGCAAAGACGGAGGCGGCGGAGGTTCTTTGCTCACGATCGGCCCGGGCGCCCAGGAACCAAAGGTATATTTGAGCCCAATCGTACCGCTGGTGTTGTTGGAGATGGTCGCCGTCAGGAACGTATTTGCCGGGAAGGGCGGACCCGCCTGGCCGTTGGCTTGAGTAGTGAACCCGCCTGATGGCCCGATGTTGACGGCATCTCGATCATATGCGCCGACGATGTCGGTTGAGAGGATGCCTGGACCCAACCTGAAGTCGCCGCCGATTTCCCCTTGGATCGCGCCGTTGTTCGGGTTGTATGCTCCGTAGCGTAGGGGCTGTCCGATTATCCCCAACCTAAAGTTCGCGATGTTGACACGATATTTGATCGCTGTGGTGTAACGGCATTCTTCGGTGTCGCCGCTGCCGCATGTCGCACCGGAGAAGCCAATCGGCGAGAAACCGAACGCGCCACCCATCGGATCGTAAGCATTGATGAGATCGAGGTTTAGAGTGTTTTGCCGGCCGAAGAGCAGCGTGCCCCACGTGGGAGAACTCACGCCGGCAGCGTTCTGCGCCGCCAACCAGCCCCATTTGCTTGAGTCGACGGGGATAAGTTGCTGGTTCAGCGGCACGCCGATGGCGTTCTGCATCGCCTGTGGAGCGTTGGCCAGCAGTGCCGAATACGGATCGAACGCGAGTTCGTTCACCGATACGAAATTCCAGCCAGGAGCAATCGGCTCATTCGATTTTATGCCAATGACAGACTGGCTTAGGGCGTTGGGCGCCAACGTCCACTCAGCCTGCCGGCTCGGCTTGTTAAGGAGGTACGAAGCGCCGGTTGGGAAATTCGGGTCGAACGGCGAACCATGGGTCTGATAGCCGAAACCCATGTCGACCGTGCCGTAGACTGTAACTCCGACCCAAGTCAGCGGACAGGCGGTGAAGAAGAAGTCGTAGACGCTGCCACACGCAGCGGGTGACGGCGGCGCATAAGTCATCGGCGCCGTTTTGGTCAGCATTGGCTCGTCGGCCAACGCGCTCGTCACGCCGGTCGCGCCGACCAACGTTGCGGCGGCAATTCCAGCTGCCAAACTGAGATTTCTGACCCTGCCCACGCTTCGACTGACGACCATACCCCTCTCCATAATTTGAATGCCCCAGAATTCGATGCTCACAGTCGTAGTTTTCGCGTATGACACTTGCATGACGTTTGGTTCCTTGTCCGACAGATTCCGGACCTACGGTGGCAAAAACGTCACTCCGGCAGTGCGGCCCATGCTGCCTTCCGACGGAACGCGCTTAGCAGCGAGGAATCGCCGAATACGCGCTCCAAGGCCCGAAACAGTTCAGGCTTTTGCGATGCTTCCCAGCAGGCCGGTCAAGCGCGAGCGAAACGTTCGGCGGCAAGGCCATCGCGCTGTGCCAAGGTCAACGCTTCGAGGCGTTTTCTGAGCTGCCTAGGCCGCGACCACGACATCCATCGGCATCGCCTGCGCGGCGGGCACCGACCCGAGCGCCACACTGCTGCTGTAAAACGAAGGGCGCCGCCGGCGTAATCGGCGGCGCCCCGGGTCTGAAACATCCAGTCTGTTAGAACCGGAAGCGCACGCCGACGGTGGGATCAAAGTTGTTGCGGACCTGATACCCTGTGGCTAGTCCGCCGTTTACCTGGGAAAACATGAAGCCCAGATACGTGTCCCACTTCGGCAAGAACCGCCAGTCGATCACCGCCGAGTAGGCGTCCATCGTTCCGAAGCAACCCGCTTGTCCAAATGGCGTCGCTCCAGCCGCCGTGCAAGCATTGGCACCCGTAGCCGCAAACTGTGGCTGGGTGTAGTGGTAATATGCGCCGATAACGTCGAGGTTTTTGGTCACCGCATATTTCACCCCGGTCCATGCGACGTAGACTGTCTTTACGCCGCTCGTGGTGACTGCATTCACAATCGCGGTGTTGTTCCCACAGGGAGCCGCGGTCGTACCGCAGACGAAGTTGCCGGCGATATCCGTAAACGCCGTTTGCGGATCGCTCGGATTTGCGTAGCTGATCCACTCGAATCCGCCGTAGAGATTCAATGGCCCATTGTGGTATTTCGCCAAGGCCATGAAGCTTTGATCGTTTGATATGGTGGCAGCCATCGGCAAAGCCGCACTTCCCGTAAAGACCGCTACGCCAACGGCGTCTTTGACCCAGCTATAAATGCCATCGAGCGAGAGCACGCCGCCGGCCAGGTTCGCAATATCACCGCCGATCTGCGCTTCGTAATCGGCGGTCGATGCGTTATTTTGGCCGTAGCCGCCAATTTGTGCCAGCGCCGCGAGACGGATCGGACCGACATTGACCCGGTATTTGGCGGCTGTGCTGATTCTGCAATCCTCGGTATCGCCGACACCGCATGTCTGACCCGACCATCCAATCGGCGAGAACGCATATGCACCGCCCATTGGATCGTAAGCAAGAACGCCGTCTAGCGTCAGGGCGTTCTGCCGGAAGAAGGTAAGCGTGCCGAAGGTGTTCGAACTCACGCCGAGATAACCGACCGAATTGTAGAACTGTCCGGCGCGACTCGAATCGCCGTTGGTGCTTTCAGCCGCAAGTGGAATGCCGCGGTTATTGAAAACCGAGCCGGGTCCGTTGGCCGCCTGGAAACCATAAGGATCGAAGCCAAACTCAAGTTGGGAGACAAAATTCCAGCCGCCGCCGATCGGTTCGGTGATCTTTACGCCGATGTTGGACTGGCTCATCGCATTCGGCGCGAGACCCCACATCGACTGACGATTGACCTTCTGGAGAAAGTAAGCCTGTCCGGCCGGTTGCTGCGGGTTGAATGGAGCGCCGTGCGTTTCGTAACCGACGCCCGCATCGACGGTGCCATAAACCGTTACGCCATACCAAGTCAGCGGGCAGGCCGAGAAAAAGAAATCGTAGAAGCTGCCGCAGCTCGCTGTTGCGGCTGGTGCCGGTGGCGCCTTTGTCAGCATCGGCCCATCGGCCAAGGCGCTCGTCGCGTAGGTGGCGCCCACCAGCGTTGCCGCCGCGGTCATTGCGGCAGCCAAATTAAACCTTCTGACCTTGCCCGTGCTTCGATTGACGATCATGCCCCCCTCCCGCTGTCACGGTCGAATATCGAGAATTCGATATTCGGCCCGCGGTAAATCCCCGTATGACAGTTGAGTGACGATCAGTTCCCTAATCAAGCATCCGCCACATTTTGCATGCGGATTACCGGCAAGCATGGCAAAAATACAACGTTAGATTCTTTGAGATACAACGCGCGCGGCTGATGGAACGTTATTCCGTCAGGCACCAAAAAATGCGTGAAAAATTCCTGTTTGATTTCTTTTGGAGAAGGGTTCGACGCGAACCATCCATATAACGCCTAGCGTTAGAGTCATATCAATATAACGCACGTTCCGACCCAGAGAGTTCTTAGTTAGATCCACAAACGCAGCTACGGCGGCGGCTTCAGGGGGCCGGGTGCGCCGCGATCAGGCTCTTGAATGCGGCGGCGAGCGCCGGCAACGGCGGCGGGATCGGAGGAAATGCTTGATAATCCTCCCAGCCACTGCCGAGCGATTTGTAGAGCGTCACCAACTGCTCGGCGGCACTTTGCTGGGCAAAAACATATTGCTGCTCGATCTCGAATTCCTGCCGCTGCGCGTCGATGACGTTGAGCGAATCCGTCAAGCCGCGATCGAAACGCTCGGTGGCAAGCGTTACCGCGCGCCGCGCCGCCGTTAACGCATCGCCGAGATGACGCAGGCGATCCTGCTGCGCCGCGTAAGCATCGACGGCGGTGTCCACTTCGCGCACCGCGTTGAGCACAGTCTGTTTGTAATTGAACAAAAGTTCGCGGCTGCGGAAATCCGCCTTCTCCACAAACGCATCGAGCCGGCCGAAATCCAAGACCGGCGCCGCCAACGCCGGCCCGACGGACCATATCGGATTGATCGGCGCCGCCATCAGCCCCGGCCCTTGCTGCTGTCCGATGCCGGCGCTTACCGCAACTTGTGGGAACAGATTGGCCGTCGCTACGCCGATCAGCGCGGTGGCGCCGGCCAACTGCCGCTCGGCTTCGACAATGTCGGGCCGGCGCCGCAATAGGTCGATCGGCATACCGGAACGGATTCGTGCCGGCAAAGCCGGAAGAACCCCGGGACGCGCCAGTTCGCGATTGAGATTTTCCGGAAATTCCCCAAGCAACACGGCGATCACGTAGCGCGCCGCATCGCCGCGGGCTATCAGTGGAGCGACCTGAGCCTGCAATTGCGCCAATTCGCGCTGCGCCAGCGTAACGTCGAGTTCGTTGGTGATACCGCGGCTGTAGCGTTCCTGAACGAAGTCAACGTATTTCTGCGCCACCTCGATGTTCTTGCGCAGCACCGCGAGCTGC
>JAGXAC010000223.1 GCA_019075925.1 Hyphomicrobiales bacterium
CCTGCAATCCAGGCAAACACTGGTGGCAAAAGCCCGATCTGGTCACCGACCTCTGCTACTGGTTTTTCATCCCGGTCGTCACCCGGTATCTGCGCATCGGCATGCTGGTTGCCGGCGCCGCGGTGCTGTTCGGCATAACCACCGCTTCCGGCCTGATCGCCTTCTATCAGAATGGCCACGGCCCGCTGGCGACGCTGCCGTTGGCGGCGCAAATGATCGTCTTCATGATCGGCGAGGACTTCATCCTGTATTGGACGCACCGCCTTTTCCACCGCGACCGGCTGTGGAAATACCACGCCGTACATCACTCCTCCGAGGAGCTGGAGTGGATCTCGGCGGCACGCTTCCATCCGGTCAATTTGTTTTTCGGCACGGTGATCGCCGACGTCGTCATGCTGATCATCGGCATCTCGCCGGAAATCTTCGTCGTGCTGGGACCGATCACCATCGCTCATTCGGCCTTCGTCCATGCCAATCTCGATTGGACGCTGGGCCCCTTCAAATACGTGATTGCAACGCCGGTTTTTCACCGCTGGCATCACACCGCCGCCGAACGCGGCGGCGAGAAGAACTTCGCCGCGACTTTTCCGGTCCTCGACCTGATATTCGGCACCTTCTACATGCCGGCGGGCGAGTTGCCCGACCGTTACGGTATCGACGACCGGCAATTTCCGACGACCTTCGGCGCGCAGCTGATGCACCCGTTCACCAAGTAGCGCACAAGCGGGAGCGGCACCGGCGGCGGCGACGGCGCGCGCGTGCCGGGCGGCGAATTTGCATTTCTTTCACCAATTTGGCGTCAACTGGAAACGTGCGTTTGTTTAAGTTCCGCGTAGCGTATCGGAGCGTAGCGATGACCGCGTTGTGCGCGCGAGGCTGGGCCAAAGCCGGCCCGCTTTCCTGGGTCTTTGCCGCGCTCCTGCCGATCGCGCTCACCGTGCCGGTCGCCGCGGCGGCGCCTCCGCCGCCCGAACCGATCGTCGTTCACCTCGACCAAGCGCGGATCCTGCACTTGCCCGACCGGGCGACGACCGTCGTGGTCGGCAACCCGCTCATCGCCGACCTTTCGATTCAGCCCGGCGGCATTGCCGTGATTACCGGCAAGGGCTACGGCGCGACCAACTTCATCGTCATGGACAAGTCCGGCGCCGTGCTGACCGAGAAAACCATCGAGGTGGCAGGGCCGAGCGACAACATCGTGGTGGTCTATACCGGCCAGACGCGGCAGACTTACAGCTGTACGCCGGAATGTTCACCGCGCATCACACTTGGCGACACCGGCATCAAAGATTTCGACAAAGACACCCAGATTTACAACGACTTCTTCACCGGGGCGATGACCCAGGCTGTCACGCGCAACTTGCAGGCTTCCGGCGCGGGTTCGCTCAGTTCGGGCCACTGACCAAGCTCAGGCCGGGATCGGCAGCGCCGTCGTCGACTTGATCTTTTCCATCGCAAATCGCGAGGTGACGTTTTTGAGCGGCACCGTCGCGATCAGGCGCCTGTAGAAGGCATCGTAACCAGGCATGTCGGGCACAACGACGCGCAGCATGTAATCGACGTCGCCGGCCATCCGATAAAATTCCATCACCTCGGGCATGGCACCGACGGTCTTGGCGAAGCGCTCCAGCCATTCCTGCGAATGGTCGCCAGTTTCCACCGAAACGAACACGCTGATGCCAAGCCCGACACGATCCTGATCGACCAGCGCGACGCGTCGGAGGATGACGCCGTCGGCCTCTAGGCGCTGGATGCGTTTCCAACACGGCGTGGAGGACAGGCCGACCTTGCTGCCGATATCGGCCACCGAAAGCGAGGCGTCGTTCTGCAATACGCCGAGAATTTTGCGGTCGATGGCATCCATAGGAATATTCTTCCAATAATTCGTAAGTTTATAGATTTACATAGAAAAAAATTCCAACGCAAGCCTGTTTTGCGTGTTTAGCGCACCCGCGCCCCATGATCCCGCATAAATGCCTCGACCTCGCCCCGCGTCGGCGTCCCGGTCGAACCGCCCATGCGGCTGCACTTGATGCCGGCGACAGCCGCGCCAAACCGCAGGGCGTCGGGTTCGGCGCGACCCTCGGCCAGCGCCAACGCAAATCCTCCGTGCAGCGAATCGCCGGCGCCGAGCGTATCGACCGCCCGCACGGCAAAAACCGGAACGCGGTGCAGCGTCCGGCCTTCGAGGTAGAGGATATCGTTCGGTCCGTTGCTGACGGCTAGGAAGGCCTGCGTATGCCCGGCCATCTTTTGCAGGCCTTCGACGAGATCGCCGCAGCCGGTCGTGGCGGTCAGGCACTCGGACGAAAACACCACGTGCGTCGCGGCGCCAAACAGCGGATCGTCGACGGTTGTCGGCTTGTCGGCGTCGACGACGACACGCAGACGGCGCTGCCGCGCCGCTTCGCAAATCGGCTGCACGAACGGCGGATATCGGTTGTCGGCCAGAACGAGATCGGCGGACTCCACCACCGCGCGCGGATCGCGCGGCGTCACCATCGCAATACGCTGGTCGCGATACGTCACGATGGTTCGGTCGCCGTGCGCATCGATGAAAATCGCCGAAAGGGCGGTGGCCAGTCCATCGACCCGCTGACAGTCGCCGGTGTCCACCTGTTCACGCGCCAGCGCGGCAAGCACGCGGTCGCCGTTATCGTCTTTCCCGGCCGGTCCGCCCAGCGGGCCCACCAGCTTGGCTCTGCCGCCAAGCCGCGCAATGGCGACGGCTGCGTTCGCGGCACAGCCGCCGTTGACGATAAAAAAGTCCGTCGCTTCGGCTTTGGTGTCGGGCAACGGCAGCGTCTCGACGCGAAACACCTCGTCGAGCACGATGATGCCGGTGCAGAGAATACGCCGCGGCGGCGCCGTTTGCGCCATCAGGCCACCAACACGTCGGCGCCGCGCTCGATAAAATCGCGGATGATGTGATGAGCGATTGCGATCGGCGGCGGGGTCGCCAAACCGTCGGGATGTCTCGACTCGAGCATCAACCGAAGTTCGTCGCGATCGAACCAGCGCGCTTCTTCGATCTCGCTTTTGTCGATGACGATCGCTTCGGTCAGCGCCTCGGCGTGACAGCCAATCATCAGCGAGGAGGGGAACGGCCAAGGCTGCGAGGCAAAATAGGTCACGCGCGCACAGCCGACGCCGACCTCCTCGTGGATTTCGCGCCGCACCGCCTCCTCGATCGACTCGCCCGGCTCGGCAAAACCGGCGAGGCACGACCACATCGTTGCCGGAAAACGCGGCGAGCGGCCGAGCACGCAGCGGTCGCCGGCAATCGCCAGCATGATGACCACCGGATCGGTGCGCGGAAAATGCTCCGCCTTGCAGGACGGGCAATCGCGCCGCCAGCCGCCCTGGGCGGGATCGGTGGCCGCGCTGCAATTCGGGCAGAACCGATGGCGGGCATGCCAGCCGAGGATCGCCTTGGCCTCCGCCAACGGCGGCAAATGATCGGCGGCGACAATACCCTGCACCGCGATCGAGCGAAGATCGATCAGCTTGAGATCGCCCCGTGCCTTGAGCGAATCGATCGACGACGTATCGAGGGCGGCACCGAAGCGCGGCGCCTCCTCAAGCAACCCGAGAAATACGGTTTCACGCAAGTGACCGCACGCCCGCGCCTCGGCCGACGAGAACAAGGGATCGAAGCCCGTATCGTTTGTCTTCAAGACCACCTGATCGCCGGCAATCAGATAGAACCCGGCACTGCCGTTTTTCGCCATGGCCGCCAGCGTCGCCGCGTCGCCACGCTGGGCGGCGGCGCGTTCAAGACGGCTTCCGGCATAGGCCTGCGGATGATTGAGCGCGGAGTGTCGGGGCACGACGGCGATAGAAGCCGCGCGGCCGATCCAGGTCAAGCGGCCGATCCAGGTCGAGCGGTGCACCGCACAACGGCCTGGCCGGAACTTTTATCGGAGTCGCCAACTTACGGTTTGACGCCTTGCCCGTGCAGGAGAGTACAATGCAATCCGATCCGCTCGCCGCTGATGCGGTCCATATTCGCTCCGGCGTGTCGTGGGCGGCGATCGCTGCAGGCGCGGTCGGCGCGGCGGCGTTTTCGCTGCTTTTAATCGCATTCGGAGCCGGGCTCGGCCTTTCCGCGATATCGCCCTGGAGCGACTCCGGCGTATCGGCCGCCAGCTTCCAGATCGGTACCGGCGTCTATCTGGTCATCGTCAGCGTGATGTCGTCGGCCATCGGCGGCTACCTTGCCGGACGCTTGCGAACCAAGGCCGTCGGCTTGCACACCAACGAGGTCTTCTTCCGCGATACCGCTCATGGGTTTTTAGCCTGGGCGTTCGCCACGCTGATCAGCGCGACGGCGCTGCCATCGACAATCGGCTATCTGGCGAATGGCGCAGCAGCCGCCACTGGCGGCGCCGTGCAATCCGCGCATGCAGTCAGCCCATCGGATATTTACGTCGACAAGCTGCTGCGGCCCGCACCGTCTGCGCAGGAAACCGCGAGCGCCACGGCGCCGGCACCGGCGCCAGCCGACGAAAGCGCGGCGCCGGCCAATCCAAATCGACCGGCGACCACCGCCGCCGGGAGCCCGCCGAATATGGGACGAACGCGCGCCGAATTGCTGCGCCTGTGGACCGCCGACTTTCATAGCGATCGCGATTTGACGGCTGCCGATCGAAACTACGTTACGCAGATCGTCGCCGCGCACACCAGATTGAGCCAGGCGGATGCCAAAAAACGTGTGGACGCGGTCGTGGCGGAAGCAAAGACCGCCACCGAC